>DMCT01000015.1:19383-21196 GCA_003446665.1 Synergistaceae bacterium | reverse complement strand
GCTTCAGGGTGCTGCGATAAAGAGCTGGAGTCACTCAAAAGTTCTCCACCGCCAAGGAAATTGACCAGCGGAGAGAAAATATTCCTGGACCATGGGCTCAGGGGAATCCGTGGCGAGGTGGAAGACGGGTTTCCCACTGTTGTGGGGAAAGGGCTCCCCGCCCTGCGAAAAGCCCTGGCTAAAGGCGCGGACCTGAACGACAGCGCTCTTTATGCATTGTTTCACCTCATGGACGGCTGTGAAGACACGAACATCGTCGCTAGAAAGGGTTATTCCTTCTGGAAAGGCCGCTACAGGGAAATGCTTTTGCCGTTGCTTGCAATTACACCCCCTTTTTCCCAAGAGGCTAGAGGTCTTATCCATGAAACGGACGCACTTTTCAGCGCCGAAGGGATAAGCCCAGGAGGAGCGGCGGATCTTTTGACTTGTACGCTTTTTTTGCACTGGGCCGAGGGGTATCCAAATCATTTTGTCAACATTACTCCAGAGTAGTATAATATTTGTAACTTTTTCAGGAGGTGATTACATGAGCCTGGGACTCAGGATCAAAACCCTGCGAAAGGCCAAATCCCTGACACAGCAACAGCTTGCCGACCTGGTAGGGGTCAGCAGGATCTACATACAGGCCCTCGAGAGCAACCGCCGACTCCCTTCCATGAAGCTGCTTCAACGCCTCGCGGAAAGCCTTGACGTCAGAGTGGCCGATATAGTCCGAAACGGCAATAATGATAAAACGGAACGCCTTCAGCTGGAGGAACTTCTGGAAAACGCTGAAGGAGTCGAAATCTGGTACAGAAGCAAGAAACTCTCAAACAGGGAAATCCAGCTGGTACAAAAGCTTGTTGACGCCGCATTGAGCGAATGGGACAGGGAACACGGAGATGGAACCAACTGAAACCGTAAAAAGATTTGATTTTCCAAATCCGCCCGAGCACATACCCTCCTGGGCGCTGAAAGAAGCGGAACCCTGGGTGGGTTTGGGTGAATTTGAAATCCTCGTCAAGGCAGAGGAAGAGACAGGTCGAACCCTGGAACTACAAGAGGTGGTTCTTCCTTCGACACTTTGGGGGCTCCATGTCGCCAGGGGGAACCGGGCGAGGATTTACGTCAATCGGAACCTGCCCAGCATATGGAAGCGATTTGCCCTTTTCCACGAGCTTTACCACCTGCTTCGTCACAAACGTGGTGAGGCCTTCTGGTCTGCGACAGCCACTCCCCTTTCCAGTTTTGAATTCCAGGCCGACATGTTCGCCTGGGCCGCCATACGTCCGGACTGGGTCGGTGAGTAGACACAGTGAAGCGTCTTCCCTTTTTCCTTCCCATGCAAGCCTGTCCCCGAAGGTGTATATATTGCGACCAACAGGCTATTACCGGGGAACATAACGGGCTTTCACCGCGGGACGTCCAAACAGCCGTCGAACAATTTCCGGAAGCCGTCGAGATTTGCTTTTTCGGTGGAAGTTTCACTTGTCTTCCCCCGAGTTTGAGAAAGTCCTTCCTGAAAGCCGCAACGAAAGCCCCTCAGGGAAGCGGGTTGAGGATTTCGACCCATCCGCTTTGCATCACGCCGGAAGTACTTGAGGAACTGCTTTCTTTCGGCGTCGGTGTAGTGGAACTTGGCATAACATCCCTTGACGATAAGGTGCTTCAGACTTGCCACAGGGGCTACGATGGCCGAACCGCTCTCGAACGCCTGGAAATGATCATGACCGAGAACATAACCCCCGGGGCGCAGCTGATGACGGGGCTCCCCGGTCAAACCCTGGATAGCTCGCTTAGGGATCTCGAAATCCTGGCAAGTCTCAAGGGGCAA
>DMCT01000015.1:13944-19172 GCA_003446665.1 Synergistaceae bacterium | reverse complement strand
CGCAATACTCCCTACGGCCCATGGACGGTCCACCGAAGGCAGCGTTCCCTTCTCAGCGGGCACGGTGAATACGGACTCAGGGCCCTTTCCAGGATAACCGGGGTTCCGATCGAAAATATTAAAGAAAACATCTTGTGGATGATATAGAAAACACTTTCTGCCGGACGCTGTTGTCCTTTGACAGCGGACTTATTACAATGCAAGGATGTCTTTTGTCCGGAGGATAGAAAAGTGCCATCAAGAAGCAGAAAAAACGTAGACATGGGAAGCGGAAGCGTAAGCAAGGCACTCTGGAAGCTTGCCGTTCCCTCTATTTTTTCGATGTTCTTCCATACGCTGTTTCACCTCGTAGATACCGTGTTCGTGTCATGGCTCGGTGAATATTCGCTTGCCGCCATGTCACTTACTTTTCCGGTCATGTTCATTATCTTCGCGCTTATAAACGGCATCGCCGTGGGAACGACGACAACCATCAGCAACAGGCTGGGAGCGGGAGAACCTGAGGAGGCCAAACGGTTCTGCGATGCTTCGCTGTTTCTTTTGATTCTTGTCTCAGTCTTGCCGATGCCTCTTCTTTTTTCAGGACTCTCCAACGCCTTTTTTGACTTTCTTGGAGGCACAGGTCAGGTATTATCGGAAAGCTACCTTTACTCCTTCTGGATGATAATAGGCATACCACCCATGGCTTTTGCATTACTTGCAGATTCCCTTTTCCGTAGCCAGGGCGACACGGTGACACCCATGAAGGCGATGATCATCGGAAACGGGGTCAACGCCCTTTTGGATCCTCTTTTCATCTTCACCTTCGGCTGGGGAATCGCCGGAGCATCCTTCGCTACCGTCGTGGGTCGAATGTTATCCCTGATTTACGTAATGCGGCGCCTGAAAGCGTCGGATGAACTCAGACCATCCCTTAAGGTCCCTGAAGGGTTGTTTTACCGATGGAAAAGGATACTCTCGATCGGGATCCCGGTCTTTCTCTCCCAAGGGAGCATGGCTATCGGCTCGGCATCCATGAACAAAATACTTTCCCGCTACGGGGCCGGGGCCATCGGCGCATGGATGCTGGGGAACAGGGTGGAAGGCCTTGCCTTTCTTCCGGTTTTCGGACTTAACGGAGCACTGGTACCTTTTGTTGGATACAACATAGGAAAGGGTAACTTCTACCGTGTAAAAAAAGCCCTTTCAACTGCTATTATCGGCTCTTCAGCAATGATGCTTTCAATAGGTACCGTCATCTATATCTGGCCACACCCCGTGCTGGCTTTGTTCCAGCCTTCCGATGCGGTTGCAGCGATGGCAACGGCATCGATCAGGGCCTCGGCCACGGGTTATCTTTTCGCAGCCGTGGATATAACCTTATGGGGGTTCTTTCAGGGGAGCGGGTATCCAGTCTACGGCATGGTCAGCCAATTCGCCCGCTCGCTGGCGGCACGAATACCTTCGGCACTGGTTTTGGCCGCCTTCTTTGGTTTGAGCGGTGTCTGGTGGTGCCAGCCTCTTTCGACGGCTTCCTCGGCCCTTTTGTCGATCTTTTTTCTTTACTTCGTATTTCGACGGATACGCGATGAAATCCGCGAAAAAGCGAAAAAGGCAACCCATGCGCATGAAAAAGGCAAAGTTAATCCAGAACTTGAAGCGTTGACTAAAGCTCACGACGATTCTAAACTTGAGGCTACAGAATCTGCCTGAAAGTTCACTATATAGATTGGAAGTGACAACTTTGGACTCGGTCGAACTACAGAAAAGGCTGCAGCAAAACCTGGAAGGAATGCCTAAAAAGGCCAGGCGCGTAGTCGATTATCTTTTATCCAACATGAGGGAGGCTGCATTCAAATCCATCGGCGAAGTGGCCGAAGAGCTTGAAGTCTCCAAAGCACAACTCGTAAGGGTTTCAAGGATGCTGGGTTTCGAGGGGTATGCACAACTTAAGGGCGCGCTGCAGGAGGCGATACTGGAACAGGTAAACCCGGCGGCCATGCTAGCCAGGGTCACAAGCAACGGACAAGACCTGTCCCAGACCATATACAAGCTTGAGCACGCCAATCTGGACGATACATGGAACCGGATAACGCCTGAAGCGGTCGAATCATTTTGTTCCATGCTTCGTGAAGCACGAATATCCTATTGCCTTGGGTGGGGTATCTCCTCCCTTGTTGCCGAATCCCTTTACATGCGACTCCGTGTCATGGGGATGCCGTCGGTCCTTCTCAAGCGTTCCAGCATGGCGCTGCAGGAACAGGCACGGTCCATCGGCGAAGAGGACGTAGTAGTCGTTTGCGAACTCCCCAGCTTCGCCATAGAGGTTACGGAGTCGGTGGCACAGGCGTCGAAACAAGGTGCCCGTATCGTTACCATCACCGACAGCCCGGCAGCTCCCGTATGCCGCTATGCCGATCTTTCGTTCTTCGTAAGTGCTGCTAGCCCGATGTTCGGCAGCAGTATTATAGGGCCGCTTTTTCTAGTTCACATACTCTCCTCTGTGCTGGCCGTCAATTTGGGGGAAAAGACCAGGCTAGCCATGGAGAAGCAGGCAGAGTTCCTGCACGATGAGAGGATTTTCCATCCTGTTTTCGGTTTGAAGTACACGTAAAAAGAACGCGCGCGGGCTCCGAGCCACCGCGTGTATTTAAAAACACTTTTTCCTGTACACTTTGAAAAAATGAGGGAGACGCTAAAGCGCCTCCCTTGCATGCATCACAGTTCCATAGTTTCACCTACATCGAGAACCCTGACTTCTGCGGCCTCGGAAGCCTTCGCAGCAAACTCCACGGGATCCGCCTTTATCACGTCGAAGGTGTCGTAATGCATCGGTACGACGATCCTCGGACGGATTAATTTCACCGCCCGCACGGCATCGTCTATGTCCATGGTAAAGTTCCCGCCTATTGGAAGCAGAGCCACGTCTACTGTTTCCTCCTCAAGGAGCTTCATTTCCATGGTCAAACCCGTATCTCCGGCGTGGTAAATCTTCTTGCCTTCCACCTCCAAAAGGAAGCCGCCCGGCATACCGCCGCATATCATCTGGTCGCCCTCAGTAATCCCCGAACCATGCCAGGCGGGAGTCATTTTAACCTTGCCAAAGGGGAACCTATAAACACCTCCGACCTGCATCGGATGACATTTTGCCCCCTTTGCAGCGAGGTAATGGCAGACTTCAACGGTTGCAATAACCGTTGCGCCACTGGCTTTCGCGATGTCGACGGTATCACCTATGTGATCGCCGTGTCCGTGAGTGACGAAGATATAGTTCCTGTCATTAAAACTCGATGCGTCCACGGGTGCTACACCGCTGCCACTGAGGAACGGGTCGACGATCGCCTTGAGCCCTTCACCTTCGATCGCAAAAGAGGCATGTCCAAGAAAGCGGATAGAAACCATCATTATCCCTCCTCCTGTTTTTTTGCGATTTCCGCAACTCGCGTCTTTGGTTCTCTTTCGCTTTAATTATCCACTAACAACGGGTTTTTCAAAACCGGCGCATCCTTTGTCATTCCGTTGCTTTGCACTTTTCCCTGTTATTTTAAGAGAAGATTCGCTGTAGTGCCCTGATTCGTGCATCCTAATACCCGAAGCGACAATTTCAAAAATACTGCCGTCAGCAAGTTCGCAGGTAAATGTCTTTCCCCTGTTCGCATCAAACCACGCCGCCATATCAGAGATTTCTTTCCAGCCTTCCGACTTTATGGTTCCGGTAAGCCCACAGGTGCTCTCTTCGAAAAGGTACTTCCACGACGCGTACAGGCAACTACCTATAATCAAACCTCTTCCTTCTCTTTTCATGGTTCATTCTGTTCGCTGGGCAGATTGAGCGAAAGATGCAGCTCCTCCAGCTGCGATTCGTCCACAGAGGACGGAGCGCCCGACATAAGGCACTGGGCCTTCTGGGTTTTCGGGAAGGCAATGACGTCACGTATGGACCGCTTGCCGCAAAGCAGCATGACCAAGCGGTCGAAACCCAATGCAATCCCGCCATGCGGAGGGGTCCCGGAGGCCAGGGCGTCAAGAAGGAAGCCAAACCGTTCCCTGGCTTTTTCCGGTGTGAAGGAAAGGACTTGAAAAAGCCTCTCCTGAACCGACGAGTCGTGAATCCTTATCGACCCCCCGCCTATCTCGTAGCCGTTCAGAACAAGATCGTAAGCCCTGGACCTTACATCCTGCGGCTGCGTTTCAAGAAGAGGAATGTCTTCCGTCCTTGGCGCCGTAAAAGGATGGTGCAAAGCCGTCCATCGCTTTTCGTCCTCATCCCACTCGAGCAACGGGAAATCGGTAATCCAGGCGAACTTCCAGGCACGTTCGTCAATGAGATCCAGCTGTCTCGCAAGTTCGAGGCGCAGTTGGCCAAGAACCTGATTTGCCTTCATTCTGTTTTCGTCCGCGAGAAGGAGCAGAAGGTCCTCTTCTGCGATGCGCGTTTCCCGGATGATCGAGGCGGTTTCTTCGTCGGAAAGGCGTTTGGCCAGAGGGCCCTTGAGCACACCTTCCTTCAGCCTGAAGGGAGCTAACCCGTTGGCACCTAGATCTTTGGCACGTGTTTCAATGTCAGATTGTTCCTTTCGGGAAAGTCGGCTTCCCCGGGGAACGCAAATCGCCTTGACCGCCCCACCTTTTTCGAGTGTCCTGGCAAAGGGTTCGAATTCCGTTTCCGAGAAACAGCCTGAAAGATCCTGTATTTCAAAAGGGATCCTCAGATCGGGTTTGTCCGATCCATACCTGTCCATAGCATCCCAATAGGTGATCCTTGGGAATTCTTCCTCGAGGACGACTCCTGTCGTGGTTTCGAACAACCCACGTATATATTCTTCTATGAGCTCAAGTATGTCTTCTTCGGTGATGAAACTCATCTCGATATCCACCTGGGTAAACTCAGGTTGCCTGTCCGCGCGCAGGTCTTCGTCACGGAAGCACTTGACGATCTGGAAATACCTGTCCAGTCCGCCTATCATGAGAATTTGCTTGAAAATCTGGGGCGACTGCGGAAGCGCAAAGAAACGCCCCGGTATTACCCTGCTCGGCACAAGGTAATCACGGGCTCCTTCGGGCGTGGACTTGGTCAGCATGGGAGTCTCGACTTCAACAAACCCGCGGGCGGTGAGGAAATTCCTCGTAAAATTGGCAGCAGTGCTTCTGATCCTGAGATTTGACTGAATCTGGGTTCTTCTGAGATCCAGATACCTGTATTTGAGACGAATGTTTTCGTCCACCTTGCCCGTTTCCAGCAACTCGAA
>DMCT01000015.1:13340-13635 GCA_003446665.1 Synergistaceae bacterium | reverse complement strand
GTTTGTACGATTCCCGTGTGATCCCACAGCTCTATGAAAACAATGCCTCCCAGGTCTCTCCTGCGCCTGACCCAGCCGTTAAGAACTATTTCCTGCTCTTCATGGCTTTGTCCCACAAAACCGCAGTATGTGGTTCGTTTCCAGCTTTCGTCGAAAAAATCCGTTGTCATTGCGTTCCCGTCCTCCAAGTCCTTATCGGCTCTTCCGGGAGAGTTCGGCCCTTTTCAGTATGTCGAGCCCCTCTTCCAGCGTCAGTGTTTGCTGATCCCCGGAATTCATGTTTTTCAGCGTCACC
>DMCT01000015.1:3716-13250 GCA_003446665.1 Synergistaceae bacterium | reverse complement strand
TTGTTCGCGGCCTTGAATTGCGCCTTTAAGCTACGGTCCTGATAATCCATGTCGGAGGATATGCACAGGTTCCTCAGTTCATGCAAAATCTTCAGGGCCCTTTCCCTGGCTTCCTCCCCGGCCGAAGCGATGTAAACGTCCGTTTTCGGCTGCAATCCGAAATCGCTGCCCTGCTGCTCCATGGAAAGAACGATGCGTTCCACACCGGCCGCGAAACCCACGCCAGGGGTATGCTTGCCACCTATCGACTCGGCAAGGTTATCATAACGCCCGCCGCCGCAAACCGCGTTCTGGGCTCCTAAATCACCAGAAAGGATCTCGTAGGCGGTTTTAGTATAGTAGTCGAGGCCGCGCACAAGCCTGTTATCCACGCTGAAATCCGCGCCAAGTACGCGAAGTCCCGATTCAACCCCGACAAAGTGCTCACTGCATTCTTCGCAGAGGTAGTCGATCGTCCGGGGGGCGTTTTCTGTGACAGCCTTGCACTCCGGATTTTTGCAGTCGATGATACGCAAAGGGTTCCTGTCATACCTGTCACGGCAGGAAGGACATAACTTTTCGAGGTTCGGTTTCAGGAAATCTCTAAGAACATCCCTGTAAAGAGGCCGACAGACAGGACAACCCACTGAATTTATCTTGACTTCAAGGCTTTTCAATCCCAGGCGGCGAAAGATTTCAAGCGACAAATCGATGACTTCCACGTCGACGTAAGGATCCTGCGAGCCAATAGCCTCGAAATCAAGCTGCCAGAACTGCCTGTAACGACCTTTTTGCGGACGTTCGTAACGAAACATGGGGCCGGCGCTCCATAGTTTGACGGGCTGTTGTTGCCTCGACATACCATGCTCGAGGTAGGAACGGACCATGGACGCCGAAAGCTCCGGCCTTAGCGTAATACTGCGCCCGCCGCGGTCAGTGAAGGTATACATTTCTTTTTCTACCACGTCCGTTGTTTCGCCGACACCTCTTGAGAAAAGCTCAGTATATTCGAAAATCGGCAGATGGACTTCCCGATACCCAAAATCTCGGGCCACCTGGCGAGTCACGTCGAAAACGTGCGCCCATTTCCAGGATTCCTCTGGAAGTATGTCGCGGACTCCTCTGGGGGCTTTTATGCTTGACATAAGAAACACCCTCCTCTTGTTAAAAAATAAAGACGGCTTTCAGAAATAATTGTGCATGCCGGCAAAAATGTTGCTTCCGGAATTATCATTCGTAAGATTGTACCATTCACAGGCCTTACCGCAATGATATTTACGGGCATAAACAAGGGCCTGCCGCTATCGACAGGCCCTTGTGGTCAAGGTTGACAAACGAAAGAAGCTAACGGCTTTCAAGCTGAAACTTTATGGCCGTTCTCTCTTCACCATCAATCTCTATTTTCGCAAAGGCCGGGATACAGATAAGATCTATCCCGTTCGGTGCGACATATCCCCTGGCTATAGCAATGGACTTGATTGACTGGTTCACGGCACCAGCCCCAACCGCCTGAACCTCGACAGATCCTTTTTCCCGCAATACAGCAGCGATAGCTCCTGCTACGGACTTCGGTTGAGAGTTTGCAGAGACCTTAAGCACTTCCATGGAAATTCGCCCTCCCTTTGCGTTACGTCTTCGCTATTGGTAACCCCTTGGAAATGACCAGCGCTTTATTGTAGTCGCACGACATAAAGTATACCCCGATGGAACAGTTTACATCAAGCCTTCAGAAAACGTAAATTTCAAGAAACCGAATGAACGGCCCATTATTGTTCTCTCGAAAGCCTGTTGACGAACTTCCTGTACTGACTTGAAACAGCGTAACTACCTAGATCAAGCCTTTCTCGCTTAAGGCAGTATTGGTTGACAAATCAGGCCGTCTCGAACAGGTTTTTTAAACAATTAATCCTGCATGGTGCCTGAGCTTCTGAGTAGGTGGTCTAAAAGATCTGCTCGGCTGACCATTCCTACAAAGACATCGCCCGAAACCACTGGTGCCCTTTTGAGATTTTCCCTCATCATGATTATGGCGACCTGGAAATCGCTGTCGTCCTCGTTGAAAGCCACAACTTCACGGACCATGTACTTCTCAACCGGATCGAGGCTTATCTTGCGCAATCGCCTGCTGAACTGGTCGAAATCCGGGAGAAAGGACGGATCCTGCAGCAATTCGAAATAACCAGGCAGCGCTGCCTTGACTATGTCCTTCTCGCTTATGAACCCCCTTATCCTGCCTTCGGCGTCCAACACCGGAGCACCCGAAATCCGGTGCACGGACAGTATCTCCACTGCATCTCCCACAGTCGTCTCCGGTGTAAGCGCCGTCAGATCCCGGTCCATCAACTCTCCTATACGCATGGGCGCACCTCCATAACTTTCCGGGTAGAATATCTTCACCCCTTTTAGGTACAAGTCCTACTGACTGGCTTTTAGAAAATGCCTCCATAACGAACCACTACATAAGCACTGCTTGTCACGAGCGAAATCAGTACTACTCGTATACCGATTTTCATGAAAGCTGCAAAGGTAATCCTGCTTCCTTCCCTTTCGGCCATATCCGATACAATAATATTTGCAGCCGCGCCGAGGTAAGTCCCATTGCCACCCAGACATGCGCCCAGGGCCAACGCCCAGAACAGAGGTCCGGATTCCATACCAAGGGTCAAGGCCATCTCATCGACGACAAAAACGAAGGTCGCCGTAAAAGCAACATTGTTTATAACTGAACAGGTTATCCCTGATATCCACAGTACAGCCAGCATGGCCAAAACCGGATGTCCTCTCAAAAAAGGCGCTATCCAGCCAGTTGCGGCAGAAATTACACCGGTATGTTTCAATCCGCCCACAACAATGAAAAGAGATGCAAAAAAAACGAGAGTGGACCATTCTATATCCTTCTGCAAAACTTCTTCGCCTTTTACCGGGATAATCACAAGCAGGGCGGCTGCTCCGAAAAGAGCAACCACAGCCGGTTCCAGGTGTATGAGATGGTGGACCATAAATCCCAAAAACACCGCAAAGAGTCCGACAAGCGCCCTGCGAAGAAGCGCCTTGTCCTTTACGATACGACTTTCGTCGACTTTCGAAAGCTTCTCGTCGGCTTTTCTATCCCTGAACAACGTCCCCCGGTACTGGTACGCGAGGTATGCGACGACAGGAATGAAAACAAGCAAAGCAGCCGGGGCAAGGTTAAAGAGGAAGTCTGAAAAGGAAAGGCCCGCGAAGGAGCCTATGATTATATTGGGTGGGTCACCAACCAGCGTGGCCGTCCCCCCAATGTTGGAAGCAAATGCCTCGGTTAACAAAAACGGTACAGGGCTCACATCCATGAGGTCTACCAGCGAAATGACAATGGGACTGATAAGAAGAACGGTGGTCACGTTGTCGAGAAAAGCGGAGAGAAATCCTGTGACAAGAGCTATGGAGACAAATGTCAGGGGAACATTGCCGCGGGTCAATTTCACGGTCTTGACGGCGATGAACTGGAAAAGGCCGGTTCTTGAGAGCAATCCAACTATGATCATCATGCCCATCAAAAGGCCTATGGTGTTGAAATCTATGAAGCGGACAGCTTCTTCGGCAGGCAGGGTGCGAGTGACCATGAGAAGAGCGGCTCCAAAGAGCGCCACTACGCTCCTGTGCCTGACGCCGGTCGCAATTGCCGCTATGGTGACTAAAAAGACGAGGACAGCAAAGAAAGCACCGCTACCCATAATAAACAAACTCCTTCCCGGCACAAGAAAATAGTATACGCACAAGACATGGGGCAATCAAACTATGTTTGAAGTCAGCGATCGTTTACTTTTGTTTTCCAAAGTTCTTTGTCGATTCCCGCTCCTCTACCCCTCATTTGACAGACCGAACGTAAAACCCTATGATATAAACACGTTAATTAATGCTAAAATGCCGAAAAGGTACAGGAAACAAGTAAGTAAAAGGCCCATATATTTTGAAGGGAGTGCCTGGAATGAAAAGGTCTCTTAAAAACCGGTGTTTAACGCTTGTTTCGATTCTTGTGATTTTTGCGGTTTTCACGGTGGGAATCCCTCAGGCGGGTGCTGCACAGGATTCCATACGCGTAGCATCTAAAATCGATACTGAAGGGAGCCTTCTGGGCCAGGTTATAGTTTTATTGCTCGAAGGACAAGGTTTTGCAGTCGAAGACAAGACGGCACTTGGAGCGACAAACGTAGTTCGACAGGCCATTATCGCCGGAGAAATCGACATTTACCCCGAATATACGGGAAACGGATATTATTTTTTCGAGGGGACAGACCCAGAAATCTGGAAAGACGCAAAAAAAGCCTATGAAACCGTGGCCAGCCTGGACATGGAGAAAAACGGCATTGTATGGCTAAGGCCGGCTCCGGCCAACAACACTTGGGCTATCGCCGCCAGACGAGACCTGGCCGAAAAGGAAAACATCAGGACCCTGGAGGATTTCGCAGATTATGTAAACAGGGGAGGAAAAGTAAAACTGGCCTGCTCTGAAGAATTTGCCAGTCGACCGGACGTACTGCCTGCCTTCGAAAAAGCCTATGGTTTCCATCTTGAGAAAGACCAGCTTTTGATCCTGTCGGGAGGGAACACAGCACAAACGGAACAGGCGGCTTCTCTGGGAACAGACGGAGTCAATTTTGCCATGGCCTACGGTACCGATGGCGGGATCTCCGTTTTGGACCTGGTCGTACTGGAAGATTCCATGGGGGTTCAGCCGGTCTATGAGCCTGCGCCAATAGTGCGCAAGGCAGTCCTGGAGTCTCACCCGGAAATACGAGAAATCCTTGAACCTGCATTTGCCGGTCTGGATATGGAGAACTTGCAGAGGCTAAACGGTAAAATCGCAGTCGAGGGGCTCGATCCTAGAATGGTAGCAAGAGAATACCTTAGGGACCAGGGCCTTATAAACTGACGGAGGAACTGCACAAAAAAACAACGTCATGAACGAAACTAAAACAGGAACCTTCAGCCGGAGTCTTCCGGTTTTTGTCGGTGTTGCCATCGCAATTGCGGGTTTTTTGTTCCTGGATTTTCTGTCCAATAGACCAAGCAGGATTTCCGGCGCCTCGGGGATTTCCGCCTTTGAGATTTTGGAACCTGTCGAAGCGGCTGCTGTCATAGGGATAAACCTTTGCATGGCAGCCGCAGGTTTATTTTTAAAACCCCCGGCAAGGCAGAAAATTTTACTTTTGCTCTCCTGCCTGTCCCTTTTCCTTTATGTGTTTTTAGCTGGCCGTGGCGCTGAGCGAGTTGTTGCCGACCTGCCCATGGCGAGGGTTTTCCCTTCTACAAGCGCGTGGCTGGGCATATTGGGTTCCGCAGTTGTGTTTTCAACGGAAAGTTCTACCCTGCCGGACAGGTTTTTCAAGAGCGCCTTGTCAGGTTTATTATTGTGCGCCTTGGCTGCATTGGTTTTTTACGGACAGCTTGACGGTCTGTCGGTCATGCGGGAATACGCAAACAGGTCCGGACGTTTCTGGCAGGAAGGCGCCTCTCATATTTTCTTGTCAGCCTCCGCAGTAGGGGCTGCCATTATAATCGGTGTCCCACTGGGCTTTGCGGCCTTTTCCCGAAACCGCCTGGAAAAAGGGGTTTTCGCAATTACCAATTCCTTGCAGACCATTCCCAGTCTCGCCCTCTTCGGCCTGCTCATATCTCCTTTAGCCTGGCTTTCAAGGACCTATCCTTTTCTTGCCAGTCTTGGAGTAAAAGGTATAGGCTCCACACCAGCCCTGATAGCTCTATGCATTTACGCTCTGTTGCCGGTTGTAAGGAATACCTATACAGCCTTTAAAATCATAGATCCAGCAGTCATAGACGCGGGCAAGGGAATGGGTATGAATCGCCTTCAGCTATTTTTTACTGTAGAACTACCAGTGGCTCTACCTGTAATTCTCGGTGGCATACGCATAGCGGGCGTACAAACCGTTGGCAACACCGTTGTTGCAGCCTTGATCGGCGCCGGTGGTTTCGGGCAATTCATCTTTCAGGGTCTTGGTGAAGCCGCCCCCGACCTTATTCTTTTGGGAGCCATTTCCACAGTACTTCTGGCCCTCGCAGCCGACGGCCTCCTCGGAGCGCTCACGGAAATCGCCCGACCGGGGAGCAGAAGGCGGCAGGAGGTTGCAAGGCCATGAAAGAAAGATCACTTCGTGGTTGGATACCTGTTTTACTGGCAGTAGGGGCCTATGCCGTCCTGGTTCACTGGGAAGCGGGATGGGAGGCGGTTTTGAAGTTTCTGTTTCCCGGCGAAACTACCCACTTGTATACACGTTCCAGCCTCGCAAGATTGGTGTGGGAACACCTGGTTCTGGTAACGGCCGCCTCGGGTCTGGCCACACTTGCGGGCGTTCTGATTGGCATTTTCGTAACCCGCAGCACCGGACGCTCCTTTCGCCCTGTAGCAGACGATCTCTCTTCGGTAGGCCAAACCTTTCCTCCGGCAGCTGTTCTTGCATTGGCCGTTCCAGCAACTGGCTTCGGATTCAAACCAGCGATGCTGGCACTGTTTCTTTACGGCATAATGCCGGTCTTGCGCAATACCATAACCGGACTGGAATCGGTTCCCGAAGAAACGAAAGATGCCGCGCTCGGAATGGGGATGAGGCCCTGGCAGCTTTTGCTCGGGGTAGAACTTCCATTGGCATTACGTGTTATCATGAGCGGTATCCGGATTACCACGGTTATAAACATCGGCACGGCTACAATCGCCGCAACGATCGGAGCGGGAGGTTTGGGAGCCCCAATAGTTTCGGGGCTGATAAGTCACAATCCTTCGATTATTCTCGAAGGCGCCGTTGCCGCGGCGCTTTTGGCTCTTTTAGCCGACGCAGTTATCGAACAAGTCGAACGGTCACTCGCATGAAAGGCGAAAAGATTGAAAGGTGGAAGCACCCATGAACGACGAAAACAGGACGCAGCAAAACCTGGCGGTACTTATCGACGCTGACAACACATCTCCTTCGATCGTCGAAAACCTCTTCGCGGAGATAGCCAAATACGGTGTAGCCTCTGTTAAAAGAATTTACGGGGACTGGACTTCACCATACCTGAAAGGTTGGAAGGAAGTGCTCTTGAGTTACGCCATCCACCCTATTCAGCAGTTCCATTACACCGTCGGGAAAAACGCAACGGACAGCGCCATGATAATAGACGCCATGGATCTGCTTTATTCCAGCCGTTTCGACGGGTTCTGTCTGGTTTCGAGCGACAGCGACTTTACCCGTCTCGCCACGAGGATCAGGGAAGGCGGTATAACCGTATATGGTTTCGGCAGCACCAAAACACCTAACGCTTTCGTAAGCGCCTGTGACAAGTTCATCTATACAGAGATACTTATGAAAGAAGCAGCCGAGGAAACCCCGGCGGATACTTCAAAAACTCCGACCAGGCCGCTCGGTACCAGGGAACTTAAAAAAGACTCCAGGCTTGTAGCCTTGTTGGAAAACAGTGTCGACGCCGTCGCAAACGAGGAAGGCTGGGCAGCTTTGGGAAGCGTGGGACAACATATATCTAACCAGTCGCCTTCCTTTGACTCCAGGAACTATGGCTACAAAAAGCTCAGCTCTCTCGTAAAAGCCATGGACATGTTCGACATCGAGGCCCGAAATATAGACGAATCAGGCAACAAGGCCATATACATAAGGAAACGGCAACCTAAACAGGACACACGCAAAAAGCGATCAACGAAAAAATCAGCGCGCAAAGATAACTCGAACACCTAATCAACCAAAGGTACGGGCTCGAGCTTTTTGAATTCCCTTTGTGAGGGAGCAACTTCACGCATTTTGTCGGCTGTTTCAAGGAATTTTTCGCACCATTCTGTCGCCTCTGCGGCATCGGAGAAAATAAACGTCCAGGGCTCCTTTTCGCCATCTACCTTGAGCTCCAGTAAGTTTTTTTCTTCGTCTCCTTCTTCGGCCACAGTCCTGCAGGTAAGGATGTCGGCAAAACGATAGACCCTGAAAAGCCCGTCATTGCCGTCTCGTAGTGCGAATTTGCCATTGGGCCTGTCCACAAGGATCACACGACCGCCTTCGTCCTGGAGCTCGCCTTCTTCGGGCGAAAATCCATGTACCAGAAGAAGACCCTTGTACCGTCTCGGCATACCTGTTTCCATCATAAGCCAGCCCGTCTTTTCGTTTAAGGGGTCCACCAGAAACCAGTCCTTGATGTTGCCCGGTATTTCTTTTGCCCCGAAGACTACCTTCCCCGCCCCACGTCTTATATATCCTGCGCTGTCCGGGATAAACCCCTCGAGTCTTGAGTAAAAAACCTTCTTGTTCTGTTCGAGGAAAAACCAGGAAATGTTCCTGTTTTCGTCTGAAAGGACGACACCATCCGGGGGGACATCGAAAGAACGTCCAGGCTCAAAGTCCCTGATAACCATATGTCGGTCGTGTGCAGGGAAAACGGCTATAAATTCACCCGAACCGTCCCGTTTTATTCTCGCCATTCGGACAAACCGGGTCAGTTCGAAATCGACACCGTAGAGACCCAGTTTCGACTGGATGTAACCGATGGTCTTGCGTCGCAGGCGTTTGTGGTCCAAATAAGCATAAAGGATTAAAGCCGAGAAGAGTATGACTACAAACAGGAACATATGAAGTAATCCTGTCATCCTGCAAGCCCCTTAACTATTCAAATTTTTGAAAATGAGGTCTCTTTACCAAAATCTTACAACTCTTTTAAGAATCTTGTCCTGAGCGGCTTCGGAGAGGCCAAGAAGAGGAAGCACTCTTTGCACCTCTTCCTCTGTGCCATAACCTCCGAGGAACCCGTTGACTCGCGCCGCAGAGGTAGAAGCCAAAAGTTCCTGGAAATCAGGATAAAACGTCCTGATTTCTTCCAGAATCCCCCTGTCATTCTGGAGGAAGTATTTCTGGTGGTACGCTTCAGCAGGGTAGAACAGCCCTGCTGGCTCTATTGATGTCTCAACCTTCCTGTCGTTTCCGTTCTCCAGTTTTCGGAGCGTCTCCTTTGCCAGATTATGTTGTGTTTCGTCGTGATAAAACAACACTGTTCGATACTGGCGCGAAAAGGACCTGGAAAAAGGATCATGATTACTCCAAAAGACATCCAACAGGCGGCGATAAGATATGATCGACGGGTCGAACCACACTCGGACCGTTTCGCTGTGATCACCAATCTTGTGGTACTTTGGTTCGGGACTTGTCCCTCCCGCATATCCGACTTCCGTTCTTATAACTCCTTGAAGACTCCCAAACAGGGCGTCAGGCTCCCAAAATCAGCCCATCGCGAAAGTCGCAGTATCGACCGTTTCGTGTTCTGCAATATCAACAGATGGCCTATCCTGCATGGCTTCTGCACCGCCTCCCGGGAAAACAGCCAAAAGGGAAAAACCCAACAAAAAAACTGACCCAAGCATGCTCATTTCGCAACCTCCCTTGTGGCTTCAATACAAGAAGCTTCGTACACGGGCTAATTGCTCAAATCGGAAAATTCCGTTATCAATGTCCCTGGCGGAAAGCCACCGATTTTCCTGAGCGCCAGAAAAACGCCGTCCACGTACACGAGGCTGGAGAAATCCTGAAC
>DMCT01000015.1:0-3585 GCA_003446665.1 Synergistaceae bacterium | reverse complement strand
GCCCTGTTCCTTTCCTCCCAACACGCCGGGTATGACTTCTGCGCTTTGTACGCTTCCTTCTGGACCTTCTGATAAAACCCTCGCAAGGGTCACTGCAGTTCCGCTGGGGGCGTTGGCCATCTTCGCAGGATGTCTGTCCACTACACTGACATATGGGTAGTGCTTTCTTGCCTTTTTCAGAAAATCAATCAGAAGATTGATTCCCAATCCGAAATTCGAAATAATCGCCCAACGGACCTTGCTGCCGCTTGCGAGTTCCCTGGCTTCATCAAGCATTTTCTCTGTAAAACCTGTGGTCCCGATAACGGCATCAATTTTTGCCTTGGCATAAATCTTGAGATTTTCCATAATTATGCGCGGGGAGGTAAAGTCGACCACAACATCGGCTTTTGAAATTTCCAACGCTTTCGCCAAATCGCTCGAGCCGTAAACAGGTTCGCCGTTTTTAGCTCTTCCGAGTTCCACGCCTTCTTCCGCGCAAAACCCTCCGGCAAGTTCAAGATCTTCGCTTTTCAATATGGCCTTTACAAGCTGGCTTCCCACATTGCCGGTGGCACCGGACACAAAAACCCTTATCATTATTTTCCACCTTCTTCCTGCGTCGTGAAAAACCTTTCAACACTGGCTGCCTTGAACTTTAGACAATCCGCGGTACTTGAATCAATCATACATGAGAATGGGTCTTCCCGACAGGATCGGGTCATTTCGTTCATGCTTGAACCAGGTTTCTGTTATGCTATGGGGAACCATTTTCGACCCGAAAGGTCAATTTGCTTCTGGAGGGATAAGATGTCTGAAAAATGGAAGCATGAACTTTTAGGAAAAACCTACGTCGACGAAGAAGGTAAAAAACTTGTTTCGTGGAAAGATTGCAGGAACCTGGCGCAACAATATAGCGTCGCCCCTCGCGAGGTAGAAGCATGGGCCTGCCGCCAGGGTGTTTGTCCTTCCCGTTACGAAAGGTCCATTGGAACACTTGGTCTTGAAGGACAGGCCAGGCTGCTTTCATCGACGGCAGCCGTTGTAGGCTGTGGAGGTTTGGGAGGACTGATCGTCGACCTTCTCGCGCGGGCGGGTGTAGGAAAACTCATCCTCGTGGATGGCGATATCTTCACAGATAATAACCTGAACCGACAGGTTCTTTCCACAGAAGACCTGATGGGCGCCCGAAAGGCGGATGTCGCCGCCGCACATGTGGCAGCGGTAAACGGCGCCGTCGAGGTTATCAGCTTTCCGGACCAGCTAAGCAATGAAAATGCGGAATCAATTCTCTCGGGATGCGATGTCGCAGTCGATGCGCTGGACAATAACTCATCCCGAACGATCCTCCGTGAAGCTTGCAGAAAACTTGGCATACCCATGGTCCACGGAGCCATCGGCGGTTTCTGGGGTCAGGCAAGCGTCCTCTTCCCCGAAGATCGAGCACCCTGGAGTTCTTTAGGAGGCGCCGACAAGGGCATCGAAACCCGACTGGGTAATCCGCCTTTTACTCCCTCTTTTATAGCGTCCATCGAAGCCGCTGAAGCAATACGGCACCTGACCGGAGTCGGAAAACCCTTGAGGGACCTGCTTTGGTGCGACCTTGGGAACCACGAATACTACAAGATCCGTATTTCAGACCTTGGTCAGGGTAGCTAATGCCGGAACTGCAGTTTGTAGGAGAACTCATCTGCCGCGTCTTTTAACAGCTGAAGCCAGACGGGGACTTTTTCCATATTTTCGTCTGTCCTTTCAGCGTTCATGGCTAAACAGGCGGTTACAGTTCCGCTTTTGTCTGTGATCGGAACGGAAATTCCCATCACCCCAAGGCTGAAAGTCTGATCTTCGACACAGTATCCCTGTTTTCGTATTTTTTCGTAGTCCTCGAGAAGCTCATTCTTGTCTGTAATGGTATAAGGGGTTCGCTTCTCGAGCTCGGTTTTCTCCAATATGTCTCTGATGACCTCGGGGTCCTGAAAGGCCGTCAGGAGGCGCCCGGATGAACCTCCGTTGACCGGTAGGCTTTGGCCTATAAAATCATTCATCTCGTAGAGCGCTCCCGGTCGTGTGCGCTTGCAAACCACCACCACCCGGTCACCTTCCCATACGGCAACATAAACCGTCTCATTGATTGCCTTGAGAAGATGGTCGAGTATGGGGCCGGCTATCTCCTCGTACCCTATGTAGCGACTGTAGACTTTGCCAAGCCTGAGACTTATAGGTCCCAGATGGTATTTCTTGGATGACTTGTTCTGAACGACGAAATGCTCATTTTTAAGCTCCTGAAGCAGTTTGTAAAGCCCGCTCTTGCCTACTTTCATATGTTCCGAAAGTTCCGTCAGGCTGTATTCAAAAGGAGGTTCAGCGAGTGCTTTCAAAATGCGCAATGCTTTTCCAAGACTGGACATTATTTTTCCTCCCGGCCGTTTCTTGTTTCCAATCTATCAGATAACCGTAGTCTTGCAAATCCCGGCAAATTCGCACTTGCACCCAGACAGGACAACCTGGGGGAAATGCCAGATCCGCAAACCTTACAAGAGACACTGAAAATTTGAGATCTTGAAAACCAACATAAGATGTTAGCTCGAGACCGGTCTTTCGAAATCCTCGTAAGTTCTTACCAGGCCAGAGAAGGCATCGTAAACGCCGGTTTCACGGGATACGTTCCTCGCAGGGAACGGCTGTTTGGCACAAACCGCAACCGTATCCTCGCAAGCCCCACTGTTGCATGGAGTATTCTTCTATTACTCCGTGACAATAGGAACTGCACTTCGACTTGTCGTGGCCTTCCGCCGATATGGCTTTGGCCGGGCAACGGTTTATGCAAGCTCCGCAAGTCCCCCTGCTGAAATACAGACAATATTCATGGTGATTTTCATAGGGTCGTTCGGTAGGATCCAGTCTTACGGCCGCTATCACTGAGCCTATCCTTACTGCCTTGCCGCGGGGCGTGATCAATCCGTCACAAAGCCCAAAGGTCCCAAGCCCTGCTGCGTAGGCCGCGTGTCGTTCAGACCATGTTGAATACTCGTACCCAAAACGTTTCCACTGGCTGGAAAGCACAGGCGCAAAGGCCATGACACCTTGATCGCGCAACCAGTCCCCAAAATCGCGCCTGAGACTTTCGTTCATCTGCTCGCCGTAAATTCTGGAGCGAACCCAACTTTCGGAAGGATATTTTTTCTGTCGCCCGTTCTCACTACGCGTTCGTTCAGTCTGCGGCAGTACCCATACGATTACAGACAAGTCTGCCGCCAGCCCTCTCCATTCAGGGAAGTAATCCCGAAAAGCCTCAAACGGAGTCCAGTGGAGAGGGCCTACATGCTTTTTGTAATCTTCGAAAAGGATGTCGTCTCCCGAGGCAACTCCCAAAAGCGGGTTATCCCAGGCCGGTAGACCCAGTGAATCGTGCAGGTTGTTTTCAGGCGATTCCTTTACATAACCGACAATCCATTGTTTTATCCTTTCCAGATCCATGCCGTTTCCCAATTGAAACACCTCCAGATTATTTCTGCGCCGCTGGGCATATCATCAGTTTCAGCCTCTCTTGTTGAGCCTTTTGATATATGGTATTATTTTTTTCGAAAACAGAATAACACCTCCGAG
>DMCT01000034.1:5332-8762 GCA_003446665.1 Synergistaceae bacterium | reverse complement strand
CCCCGGTAATGTACCCCTAAGCCGCCCCCCGCATATTTTGCAACGGCCGCAAGCAAAGCCACGACCCACACCCAGAAAAGTGCGCCCGGGCCCCCAAGTCCACCGGCCACTCCTACGCCTGCTATGTTACCCACTCCCAATGTACCGGCGAGTGCTGAAGAAGCTGCCTGGAACGGGGTCAGGGTTCCTTCACCGCGTAATTCCTTTTCAAATATTTTGCCGAAAGTGTTTTTTGTTATGTATCCAAAACGTCTGAACTGGAAAAATTTCAATACAACGGAGTAAAGAATAGCGGCAGCAGTTATGATAATGATCAATGGCCATCCCCACATGAAACCTATGAAAGCATTCAAGAAATTCAACGCCGTATCCATGATATCTCTCCTTTCCTAAGTATAGGCTATAAAATTATTATGTCGTTTGTCGACATATAATGCAAGCTGGGTAGGCTTCTGTCATGGGAAAGAGAATAGCCAAGGAGATAAATCTTTTAAGTGGTTTTATGGGGAGGTCTTTGGGTGGAGGATTTTACAAGGAATTTTGTCTTGTAAGCTAAGGTTCGTTCCCTTTTGTCTCGTTAGAACCTGTAAACCTTAAGGATCGAGAGGTTTAAAAATGACGGTAAAATAAACCAGAGTTGACAGGTTTCTTTGCAACTGATATAAACACATTCAATGAAGATTCAAAAGGGGGCAATGCGGTGTTTTACGGCAAGTTTGCCAAGGGTATACAATTGAAAAAAGGACGATTGAGACGACTCTCCCGATATGCAGGGCGTGATGAGTTGGTGTATGGAATGCCGGCTGGATCGACGGGAGGGTTTGGAATGTGGATGAAAGACGGTGAGGGAAACTGGTACATGGCAGGGCAACCTGTTATCGATAAATGCAAAACCCCGGAAGGTTTTTGGATGAAGGACACGGAAGGGCAGTGGATGCTTTCCGGGGTGCAGCACAAAAACGAGACAATTGAAATCAATGCATTGCCAGAAGAAGGGTTGACTGTCAACCGGGCTGTCTGAGGAACCGAAAAATTTTTGACATATATTTCAAGGGGGATGCTTGCCCGGCGTCCCCCTTTTATTTTTGAAAGACGTGGAACCCGGGGAATCCTTTCTGTATACTAGCCGAGTGACCTAATCCGAAAGGAAGGGGCGGTAGCCCTATGGTTCGAGGCTATTTCGACGGAGCAGCCCGGGGAAACCCCGGCGAGGCCGGGGCGGGAGCATGCCTGGTAGATGAGGACGAAAAACTTGTATGGGAATGTGCCGAATACCTGGGAGAAAGGACCAATAACGAGGCTGAATATCACGCCCTTTTGTTGCTGCTGGGAGAAATGCGACGCCGCGGCCTTTTTGATGCGCCCGTTTTTGGCGACAGCAAGCTTGTAATCAACCAGGTTCTTGGAACATGGAAAGTCAGGGAGCCCAGGCTTAAACCACTGGCCGAAAAGGCAAAAGAACTCGTTAGGACCTTGAGGGCGAAACCACAATGGATTCCGCGGTCTGAAAACATGTTCGCGGACGGGTTGTCAAACAGGGCGATCAACGAATCAAAAAAGCCAAGGCTCGCTGAAGCGACTGGAGTAAGCATCAGGAAGGCCGGTAAGGATATTTTTGTGGTATGTGACGGGAAAGAAGAATACGCCGTGGACCTGAGGCACCAAAGATGTACCTGTGGCCGCTTCCACAAGGAGGGTACCTGCAGACACATGGAAGCGGCCCTGGATGCTCGGACTAAAAGGAGCTGATTACCCATTACGGGATTGCGAAAAAGGCCAAATCCCTTGACGGGATACGCTGTTTTGGCGGCCAGCCTTTTAATCGGCGTCATCCTGGCGTTGTCAACAGGCGAGGCCGAAATCGGCCTGCTCGGGATTTTGTCCTATCTTCTGGATTGGGTTACCGGATCCGGGAACAATGCAGAGGCGGGATACACGGTCATAATCCAGATCCGCTTCCCTAGGGCGATGACGGCTATGCTGGTCGGAGCCAGCCTCGCCACGAGCGGTGTCCTGTACCAGGGGCTCCTGCTGAATCCCCTTGCCGAGCCATATACCCTGGGAGTGGCGACAGGGGCGGCCTTTGGGGCTTCGCTGGCGATAAGCTTTTCCCTCAGACCCGTGGCCTTTTTCGCTTTCGCCGGGGGCATGGGAACGTTGGCTGTCGTTATGGCCCTTGGTATGGAAAGGACCGGGATCCTCGGACAGACGCGTCTCGTTTTGGCGGGTGTTGTCGTCAGCAGCATTTTGGGAGCGGGCGTGACGCTTCTCAAGGTCCTTGCCGGAAACCGGATGACTGCAATCGTATTCTGGCTTCTGGGGAGCTTCTCCGTGTCCACCTGGAGTGATGTAGCGTGGGCGGCCGTTTCCGCCTTCTGTGTTCTTGGTATCGGGCTCATATCGCACCGGGATCTGGACGTTATTTCTTCGGGGGCCTCACCTGGATCTCTCGGGGTCGACGAGAGGAGGTCCCGTGCCTTGCTTTTGGCCGGGAGTTCCCTCGCGACGTCTTTGGCTGTTTCGATCAGCGGAGTGATTGGTTTTGTGGGCCTTGTAGTGCCTCATTTCCTGCGGCTTGTTTTCGGGCCTTCGCACGCCAGGCTTGTTCCAATGGCCTTTTTGGGAGGGGGATTTCTCCTTTTGCTCGCAGACACGGCGGCAAGAAGCATGGGCGAAATGCCTGTGGGGGTAATTACGGCACTCGTGGGAGGCCCCGTGTTCTGTCTCCTGTTGTGGAAAGGCAGATGACCATGTTGAAACGGGGAGCGGAAATGCTTGTAGTAAGCGATCTTCACGTTTCCTTCGGCGAGAGAAAGGTCCTGGATGGCATTTCCTTCGAAATTTGCAAGAATGAAATCTGCGGTCTGCTAGGACCCAATGGCAGCGGCAAAAGCACCCTCCTCGGGGCAGTGGCAGGGGTAGGGAAAAAGGACAAAGGAGAAGTCTTCGCCGAAGGCCTTGCTCTATCTGCCATCTCGAGAAGGGACGTGGCGCGAAGGGTTGCCGTCGTGCCGCAGCAGACGGTATTTACCATGCCTTTTACCGTTCTTGAAACGGTACTCATGGGCCGATTCCCGGCGGTTGGGAGATTCGGCAAGATATCTGCCGACGATATAAAAACGGCCCGGAGGGCCCTGAAGATGGTAGACCTTGAAGGCTTTGACGATCGCCTGGTGACCGAGTTGTCCGGGGGGGAGTCTCAAAGAGTTGCGATCGCAAGGGCGCTGGCACAGGAGACAAACATCCTGCTTCTCGACGAACCTACCAGTGCCCTGGATCCGAGGCATGCCCTTTCGGTTTACGGACTGTTACGCGAAAAACGCCGAGACGGTTCGGCTATATTGTTAGCCCTTCACGACATCAATTCAGCCCTTCAATGGTGCGACCGTATTTTTTTTCTTAAAAAAGGTCGCCTCTTTGATGTCCGAAA
>DMCT01000034.1:0-5198 GCA_003446665.1 Synergistaceae bacterium | reverse complement strand
GCAGTCAGTTCCTGTCATCCAAGAAGAAGGAAAAGAGCGTTCAACGAGGCCCCGGCGGCAAGAGCCGTCAAAATCATGACGCCTACGCTGGCAAACATTTTCCTGAGGCCCAGTTCCTTCCACAATACGATGAATGTGGCGATACAGGGGAAGGTCATGGCGAGTACCACGACGGCGATTACAAGCTGCGAAGCCTCGAGACCGAGGGGCAGGAGCATACCGACTGCGACGTCCTTTCTGAGCAGCCCCAGCAGGATCGGCCCTACGGCCGTGGACGGGAGTCCGAGAACTGTCCGAAAGAACGGATCAAGAAATTGGGAAAATACATCCATTACGCCGAAAAGGTACAGCCCGTTGACTAAAAGAACCCCCAAGAGCACCAATGGTATGGCCTCAAAGATAAAGCCCTTGACCCGGAACCATAGTTTAAAGCCCAGCCCCTTCAAAGAAGGCACCCTGTAAGGTGGAATCTCGACAACCAGCTCCGGACTGTAACCTGGAAGAAGGGCATGAAGTATTTTCCCGAGAATCACCCAGGCCATCACCAGGGCGCCATAGACCATGAGTACATATTTGCCTCCCAGTGTTCCTAATGCTCCGAAAATCATTGCCTGCAACCCGGCGCATGGGACGGCTACCGATATTAATGTTGCCGCTATGAAACGTTCCCTTGGCGATTCCAGGACCCTGGTGGCCAGGATTCCGGGGACGTTGCAACCCAACCCGAGCAGGTTGGGTACGATGGCAAATCCGTGCAGCCCTACCTTGTGCATGAGCGAGTCGAAAAGTACCGCGAGGCGGGGAAGGTAACCTGAATCTTCCAGAAGGCTCAAAACAGCGTAAAAGGCCACCACGTAGGGCAAAACCATGACGATTGGGACGTAAAGTCCCGTTGTAAGCAGGCCGAAGCTTTGTTCAAAATCCAAAGACCCGTCGATGAGGGTGCCCAAAAGCAGAGAGTGAAACAAACTGCCGGGGCCAAGTACCGTGGAGAGCCTGTTCAAAACCGGTAGCAGGAAGGACTCGAAAATCGGGTCGAAGACAAGATCTATTGCCCCTTCGCCCAACCGGCGAATCACCATGAAGCTGGCCAATATAACTGTCGCGCCGATGACGGCCCCCCAGAAAGGGTGGACGCTTGCGTCCTCGAAACGATCTTTCAGCGAGTGATGCCTGTGTGTGACGGTCTGCACCTTGCCTATTATTTTCCCTATGGTCTTCCACCGGGTTTCGGGGTCCATTTCCAAAAAACTGCCCGGCCTGCTTTCGGGCAACCTGTTTACAAGTTCGCTTATACCGTGCCCGGAAACGGCTACCGTAGGAACAACGGGAACACCCAACTCTTTTTCCAGTGCTTCGATGTTGAGCTGGATTCCTTCGTGCCGTGCCTCGTCCACCATGTTCAGGGCTACGATCACGTTGGCTCCCTTTTCTATCACCTGCAGAGCCAGGTAAAGGTTGCGTTCCAGCGCACAGGCATCGATGGTCAGGATTACGATGTCGCAACCTTCTTCAATTATCCGCTTTGCCACCATTTCTGCTTCATTCGTAGGGTCCAGAGTGTAAGCGCCTGGAACGTCTATAAGTTGGTAACACTCGTCGCCGTGGCGGAACCGCCCCTGGGTGAAACTCACCGTTGTGCCAGGGTAGTTAGATGAAATTGCATGCACTCCCGTAAGTCGGCTGAAAAGGACGCTCTTTCCTACATTGGGGTTTCCGACGAGGAGGATTTTTTTATTGCACTCGTCTTGGATCCGGATCATGTCGGGGTGTGTTTTAATACAGGAGTGACAGCTCCCGGTACCTGCCGGGCAGGAGGAACAGTAATTCTTCATGCCCGGACATCCGTTTCCAAGGGTTTGACGAGGATTTTCCCAGCGGCGCCGTGGCCTATGGCTACGTGGCGTCCGTCTATATCGAGAATTATGGGGCCCCGAAATGGTATCCCCGACACCTTTTGGACTATTTTCCCGGTACGGAGTCCGATTGCCTCAAGACGCCTTCCGCACATACCCGGCGGCATGGCCAGGATTTCCGCCTTTTCTCCGCTTTTGAGCATATAAAGAGATGTTTCCACAGTAAAAGAGCCTCCTTGCCAGCAACGATTGTGTAAGATTAAAAGTTAGCCTTTCCAAACTCTTAGAACCATACCTGCCTTGCCGTGCCTTGTCAAGACCCTTTATCAATAAGAGGGATAGTTCTGATTTAAAACAGCCCTCAATTTATTTTCAAGGGGGGACAGGCGGTTTTATCCGCATTACTCCAGGAATTTTGCTTCACTTTGTATCTTTCCTTGCCATAAAGGCGAAAAAGCCCGTTGACATAAGTAGAGTCGAAGAATAGAATAATAATGAAAATAATTATCAATAATAAAGGAGGGGTAAATCATGCCTCGTGGAGATCGTACAGGACCTGCAGGGTTCGGACCGATGACAGGCCGCAGGGCTGGTTACTGTGCAGGCTATACCGTTCCTGGGTATATGAATCCCTGGCCGTATGGCGGGTTTGGCCGTGGAAGAGGATACGGAGCAGGATGGTGGGGTGGAGGCCGCAGATGGCGCAACCGTTTTAACGCTCCGGGATATCCTGTTCCACCAATGCCGTATCCTTATCCCTACGCAGGGGAGATGGTGCCGGATGAGGAGCGTGAATTTTTGAAACAGGAAGCGGAGGAGCTTCGAAGCGAGTTCCGTAATATCGAGAAACGCCTTTCAGAGATGGAAGAAAAAGACAGCGAGTAATTGTTCTGCATGTTTAAGATCATTCGGACAAAGTAAGTACTGTGGTTCGGGCAAGGTAGGCAGGGTGCGTGTAGTTTCCAGTTAACACCTATTATTACGTCGGTGAGGGGGTGTTTGTTGATGTACCCTCACCGACTTTCGTGGTTTGTTTTGTTCATTAGGAATAAAATTCAATTGAGGGACATTTAAAAGAGGTGTTGGTCTATGCTCATAGCAATTCCCGCTGAAGGGGAGGATCTTTCGGCCGCGGTTTCCAGCAGGTTCGCAAGGGCTCCCTGGTTTCTTCTCGTAGACTCTGAAACGCTTGAGGTCGAAGCCATTTCGAACCCAGCGACTGAGGCTTCCCATGGGGCGGGGTCGTTGGCGGTTCAGGAACTCGCCCGCCGCGGCGTGTCCGCCGTGTTCGCTCCCCGCGTTGGGCCAAAGGCCGCAGAGGCACTTTCAGCTGTAGGAATGGCTGTTTACGAGGTGGCCGATTGCACTTGCTCGGAAGCGCTTGCATATTATAAAGAAGGCAAACTTTCAATAATATCGTAGGAGAGGTAGCGTAATAATGGACGAAAAATTTTCAAGCAGTTGCAACAAAGACAGTGGACGGCAGGAGACCGGATCTGGCGTGAATTCAGGTATGCCAAAAAAAACAAAGAGAAACATCAGGCACCTAATCGCCGTAGGGAGCGGTAAGGGAGGGGTGGGGAAAAGCACCGTTTCAGCCCTTCTTGCGGTCGGGCTTGCAAAAAAGGGCTTGAAAGTCGGTGTCCTTGACGCCGACATAACCGGACCATCTATTCCGAAGCTTCTGGGCCTTCGTGAAGTCCCCTTCAGTACCGACTCCGGTGTGGTGCCACCGAAGACAGCGTGGCTCGGAATACGCGTCATGTCGATTAACCTGATGCTCGATGACCCCACGAAACCCGTTGTCTGGCGCGGACCACTTATAGGAAACGTTCTCAGGCAATTTTGGGAAGAGGTAAACTGGGGTGATACGGAATACCTGGTCATAGACCTTCCGCCGGGGACGGCAGATGCCGCCCTGACTGTCATGCAGACGATTGATCTGGATGGTCTGCTCGTCGTAACGGCTCCTCAGGGTCTTTCTGCGCTGGTGGTGAAGAAGATGATGCATATGGCGCAGATGCTGGATGTCCCGCTTTTGGGCCTGGTGGAGAATATGGGATATGTTCTCTGTGCCGAGTGCGGAGCGAAATGGGAGCTTTTCGGCCCAAGTCACCTCAAGGAAATCTCGGACAAATGGAATGTGCCTGTTCTGGCCGAAATACCTGTGGACAAGGAGATTTCAATTCTTGGAGATGCCGGGCGCCTGGAGCATTATGTAAGGGACTCTGTTGCGGAAAATCTGGCTGAAGCCCTCATGGCACGTCTACCGGAGGAAGCGAAACAAAAGGGTTAAAAAAGTGAAAGGCAAAAGGCGGGAGACGATCAAGGCAGCGGCTTCTTCAAAAATCTTCCCTGAGCCAACCGGCGACGCGTACCGCGTCGTAGGTGATGATCTTGTGTGATCCGGCTCGAAAGATAGAGCGGTGTAATTCCAGAAAAGTCCTCCGCTCATCGCAGATGTTCCTTTGAGCTGCCGATTTGACCATCATATACTCGCCGCTCACCATCCACCCTATCAAGGGGATGTCGAAATTCGAACGTAAGCGTGCAATGATATCAAGGTAGGGCAAAGCCGGTTTGACGATGAGAGCAGAAGCTCCCTCCGTTAAATCGGCTTCCGCTTTTTCAAGGGCTGATTTTATATCGGTCGGGTCGATCTGTTCACTGGGCATGCCTTCTTCCGTGATTGACGTAGAAGCGTTGAAAGGTCCATACAAGGCCGAATCATATTTGGCACCGTAGCTCAAGATATACCTTTCCGCGAAGCCCGTTTCGTCCATAGTCTTTCTCAAAACGCGCACGAAACCCTTCTCAAGGAAAAGCGGAACAATGCCGTGTGCACCGGCTTCCAGGTGACTTGCAGCAATATCAAGAAAACGTCTGCGCGTTTTTTCTATATCTGGTTTGCCGGAAGCATCGAGGCAGACGTTAAAGCCGTGACTGGACGCGTGGGAAAGGGATACATGGGTGAAAAAAAGCGCTTCAGGCCAGGCGGAGGTCAAAAGCCTGAGGGCCGTTTGAACGGGCCCTTTTGGGTCGGAAGCAGGTGTGCCGTCATTGTCCTTTCCTTCTTCATAATGGCCGAAAAGCAGAAAATTTCTCACTCCTGCTGAAAGAGCCCTTTCAACAGGTTCCTTCAACGCATCGGCCGAGAACAATTCTACCCCCTCAATGGCCTTCGAAGGGAGACAACGTTCTCTCCCCGGCAAAACAAAAAGCGGCATGACCAAATGCTCAGGGCCCAGGGAAGTGGAATTTACAGCTTTTATTCTTCCTTTCAAGGCAAAACACCTCACAGGAAAACATCAAGTTCCTTCCTGATCAATTTTATCTCTTCTT
>DMCT01000110.1:23264-23746 GCA_003446665.1 Synergistaceae bacterium | reverse complement strand
AATCCTTTTTCCCTCAGCAGGTCTATAAGGGCAACGGATGATTCGTATACCTCTACTCCGTCTTTTTCGAGTCGTTCATGAAAATAGAGATTTTTCCTGTTTCCCAAGCCGCAGATGGTCTCTTTTTCGGGAGAATCGTCGGGAGAACCCCATGGCAGCTCGATCCCCCTGGATTCGAGAAAGCTTTTGACACCTTCGTATCGCGGTTTCCCGTCGACGTACCGTATGTAATCGGTGGAGATGTCAAAAGGTTCAAAGCCTTTTCCACCGCTCCTTTTTTCAAGGTATTCGTCGAAAAGCTGTTTCCACGAGGCGGCATGAACTTTTGCCGTTTGTGTAACGACTCCGTCCAGGTCGAAAAGGACTGCATCGAATTTTTCTTTTGAGATATCGATATCAAATGCCGTTTTCTTCATGGTTTTCCCTCCTTGATGGAGTGAAGAATCCGGTCTTTTGTCCAGCGGATCCCTCCAGGGTTTTTT
>DMCT01000110.1:16892-23075 GCA_003446665.1 Synergistaceae bacterium | reverse complement strand
GGCGTAGTATCATGAAGTCGGTGGGTGAACGGCGAAAAGGTCTGGGTGGTGAATATGGTAAATTTCCTGAAAAGCGTCAGGACACGTTTCATTTTCTCGGTTTTGCTGACTATCGCCATATTCCTGGGTATGTTGCTCTTTTTGAGTTACAACGCCCTGAAGGAGTCGGCCCTGGAGAATGCGAAGGAGTTATCTCTGACGGTTCTTTCTCAAACGGAAAGAAGGGTAGATTCCTTTTTCGGCGGGATCAGGGAACTGGCGGAATCGATGTCACAGTACCCGGCCTTCAGGGAAGTGCGGCCCGAAGAGATGAAACCGGTAATTCTCGCTTCCGTCCATGCGCGAAAGGAGTATCTACGGGCCATTTACCTGGGAACGGCCGAGGGCGAGATGTACGAATGGGGGATCGGTCCGGGCTTTGTTGATAACACACCGGTCTTTGAACCGGGTTACGACCCTCGTACCAGGCCATGGTTTATCAGGGCCGTAGAAATCGGCAGGTTCATCATTTCCGAGCCCTATCTTTACGCAAGCGTGGAAGCCATGGGAATCACCGGCGTCATTCCCGTATACGGCGAGGACGGGGTTTTCACGGGCGTTTTGGGGATCGATATCCTCCTTGACGACCTGGCGAAAATGATAGAACAGATCGAGATCGAAAAAGGCGGCAAAGTGGTTCTCCTGAACGACAAAGACCAGGTAATCGTCAACCAGTTCAACGGCGAAAAAGGCAAAATCCTTTCAAGCCTGGAGACATTCACACTTTTCGACCTGGAAAACTACGAGGGTTGCCCATCCGGGTCCCTTATGACTCCCAAGGACCTCAACGGAATGTACTACGTCACGTGTACGGAAAACGAGACGACGGGATGGAAGCTGCTAGTAGCCTTTCCATACGAAGCGCTAATGGCCTCGGCATTGGAAGGGATGAAGTATATAGCGTTCCTCGAAAGCGTAATGATAGTCCTTATGGCTGTTACTCTGGTTATCCTGAGCAATTCCATGATCATGGAACCCCTCAAAAAGACCATCTCAGTAATAGGAAAGCTAGAACAGGGAGACTACTCCGCACGGCTTCCAGAAGACAAAAACGACGAGTTCGGCCTGCTTGCCCGCCAGTTCAATAACCTTGTAGAGACTGTCGCTGAATATGGCAGGAGTCTAGAAAAAAAGGTCAAGGAACGAACCGAAGCCTTGATGAAACTTCAAAGGGAGAACATGAGACTGCGCCTTATAGAGGAAAAAGAGAGAATCTACGGATATCTTCACGATTCTTTGGGAGCGAGGTTGACAAACATAAACATTTCCAATTCCGTTGCGCAGCAGGCCCTGGGCAAGGATCCGGAAACGTTGAAAGAAATGCTTGCGAGAATAGAGGAAAACACGCTTCGCGGCATCGAAGATCTCAAGGAGATACTTCACGGTACCGCCGCGGAGGACCGGCGGATAATCGATTTTGCCCGCTACCTCGGAGCCCACGTACGAAACAGGCTCGAGCTTAAGGGCATAAGGCTTGATTATGCCGTGGAAAATTCCGTGGATCTGAACTGTCTTGGCAGGCAAACGAGATTCGAGTTGGAAAAAATAATCCAGGAGCTTACAAGCAACGTCCTGAAGCATTCGAAGGCAAAAAAGGTTTCGGTGCGCCTTCGTATCCTCGAAGAAGGCGTCAGCCTCGAGTTTGTCGACGATGGCATAGGCGGCGCCGAAAAGGGCATTGAAAAAGGTGGATACGGCCTGGATAACATCCGCAAGCGTGTCCTGTCGCTTGGGGGGCTTTTCGAGCTTGCTTCACCTGAAGACAGCGGTACGTCGATAAGGATCGTTCTTCCCGTCAAGGAGGGGGCAGACGAAATTGATCAGGATCATGATATGTGAAGACGTAAGAGATGTTCGTGAGGGTCTGAGATACCTCCTGCAGATGGAAAAAGATATTCATGTCATGGCGGCGATAAAAGATGCCGGAGAGCTTTACGAGGCTATCGAAAGAAGCGGACCGCCCGATATAGTGCTGATGGATATCGGGCTGCCTGGCGAGTCGGGCATCGAAGCGACGAAAAAAGTAGTTGAAAATTGGCCCGGTACCAAGGTTCTGATTTTGACCATATTCGAGGAAGAGAAAAAAATACTGAGCGCTATAGAGGCGGGCGCTTCCGGGTATGTACTGAAAAACACCAAACCAGGCGAGCTGGTCTCGCAGATAAAGGCCCTTCATGACGGGGGATCCCCTATAAGCCCGAGTGTAGCGAGGATTCTCCTTGAAGAATTCCAAAGAGAAAGGGCAACCGTCTCATGTGATGATTACAAGCTCACAACAAGGGAAAAGGAAGTGATGAAAGACATCATAGAAGGCCTGACATACAGGGAGATTGCCGCGCGGCACGGGATCGCCGCCTCGACGGTGAAAAAGCACATACTGAACATATACAGGAAGCTGAAAGTAAATTCCAAGATAGAGTTCATAAAAAAGGCGATGCATCTCGAACTGGACTGAGCCCTGAAACGGGCCTTATGGACCAAATGGCCCATGGGAAAGGCTCGTATCGGTAGTAAAATGGTTCAAACTGGACCATCTGGTGAATTTGCTTCCCAGGCAGAGTGTTATATAAATTAAAAAGGGTGCGTGTTTACAAGAAACCGCCCAAACATTCTGAGTGGAGGTGAATTGCCTTGAGTAACGAGCGCAAGGGAATGTTCGACTGGTATTTCAAGTCGAACCTGCTTGTCCGGATTTTGATAGGCCTGGTGCTTGGAGGGATAGTCGGTCTCGTAGCCGGAGAATCGATTCTTTGGGTCGAACCTTTCGGAAATCTTTTCGTGCGTTTATTGAAAATGATCGTTATGCCTCTAATACTTACGACTCTGGTAATAGGCGCCGCAGGTATCAGCCCCGCCGAGCTGGGTAAAGTGGGCATCAAGATTGTGGTGTACTATTTGATAACGTCCGCTTTTGCGGTAGCGGTCGGGCTACTCATGGGAAATATCTTCAAACCCGGTCTCGGACTTGACCTAGGGGCCGTCGGCGAGGCGGCAGGCAGGGCACTCGAAAGGCCTTCTGTAGTAAACACTTTCCTTAACATCATACCAACCAACCCCTTCGAAGCCCTCACAACAGGGGCGGTACTGCCGACCATTTTCTTTGCCGTCATATTCGGCATCGGCGTCAGCTACCTGAAGATCAGCAGCAACGAACGCATCAGAAACGCGGGAGAAATTATCTACAACGTCTTCGACGGAGCCGCGGAAGTAATGTACATCATCGTCAAGTGGGTGCTTCAGTACGCGCCGATAGGCGTATTCGCATTGATAGCAGTGGTTTTCGCGAAACAGGGATCGAAAGTGGTGGGTCCCCTGGGTGTGGTAACCCTGGCCTGTTTCCTGGGGTACATTATTCATGTCATAGTCGTATACGGAGGCTTGCTCACACTTAACAGGCTCAGTTTTGTCAAGTTTCTCCGTGGAGCCAGGGATGCCATGGTTACCGCCTTTGTCACCCGCAGCAGCAGCGGTACCTTGCCTGTGACCATGAGGAACGCCGAGGAAAATCTGGGCATCCCGCGTAGCATCTATTCTTTCACCCTTCCCATAGGCGCCACCATAAACATGGACGGGACGGCTATCTACCAGGGAGTCTGTGCCCTTTTCATCGGTTTCGCCGTGGGTATGCCGCTGACACTGCCCCAGCAACTTACTGTCATTCTCACAGCCGTTCTGGCATCTATCGGGACTGCCGGAGTGCCGGGGGCCGGTGCCATTATGCTCCTGATGGTTCTTGAAACCGTCGGTCTTCCCCTGCACGAGGGTTCGCCTATCGCAGCGGCCTATGCCATGATTCTGGGTATCGACGCTATACTGGACATGGGTCGTACCTGCATCAACGTGACGGGCGACCTTACAGGAACCACGCTGGTGGCGAAAAGCGAAAAGATGATCGATACCAAGGTTTGGGAATAGCGCAGCGTTTCAAATCCGTCAAAAAAGTGAAGCCGGATTCTTTATGGATCCGGCTTCATTTTAATCGACCCCTGTTATTCCTTTTCACTCAGATGTCGTTGGTCCTGCAGATGCGAATCCCGGCCATTTTGGCTTCATAAAGGATCTGTTCCCCCGATTCTTCGAAACCGGGAACGCTGCTGGTGGCGTCTTCCAGCAAAACAAGCTTGCTCAATTCGGAAGGCTCCAATATTTCCATCATGTCTCTCAGTGTATTACCTACGCAGTGACTCAGGGCTTGCCCTGAAATGAGAACCCATTCCGCCGTTAAAAGGTCTTCCAGAAGCCGTTTGTTAACAAGGGTGCCGGGGTCTTCCGGATCTTCCACCTCGGCCTTGAGCGCCGAATAATGTTCCGTCCAGACGTTCATGCCCTTGAGTACGTAGTCGGAGCGCCTGCCTTCATGGCGTTCCCAGGCGGTGACTCGTTTGTGGACAGCCTCGTCCATGCAGTGTCCCCAGGATCCGAGGATACAGTGCTCCGGCCAGAGGGTATGTCTGTATTTGCCCGAGGACTCAAGTTTTTCGAGATATTCGAGTACCCTTTCCCTGGCCGATGGGTCGGCCGGGCTCCATTTTCCTGACGCAAGGTCCTTTGCCCCTATCTGTGTGAAAGGCTCGGGCTTGCCGCCTTTTTCGTCGCGCCAGAACGCGGGATGGGAAATGTCGAAGACGAAATGGGTGTCCAGGGTGATGTGAAAATTCCTGATTCTTTCGGTTTCGGCGAGATGGTCCAGGAGGCCGCAAAGCCTTTGGGTATCCTCAGGCGCCCCGGGAACGAACAAAGACCCGTCTGGATGGCAGAAATCGTTTTGGACGTCCACTATGAGCAGGTCATATCTTGTCATACCGGTCACTCCCTTCACCACGATTTTCATACTTCCCGCCGGGGTTGTAAATAAAACCGCAGATTTGCTTTATGCAAGGGTGGAACGAAGTGCGGGAGTGTAGTTTCCGGGGTAACAAACGAGTGCCTTCAGGCATAGTGACAGTCCTGTCGAGAGAGTACGGTGATTGGAGAAAACGAGTCCTTTGATTTATACTTGACACGGCGAACAAACGTCAAAGCTTTCGCAAAAAGAGGACGCGAAAGGTTAATACAGGAGGTGCAAGTAATGAAACTGGAAAAGCCTAGAAACGTTCCCGAAAAACTTTTACTCGGGCCTGGACCGACGCCCGTCGAAAGCAGGGTATTGCGAGCACTTTCGGAGCCTACGCTGGGGCACCTGGACAAGAATTTTGTCGCCATCATGGATGAAACCAGGGACCTGCTCCGGTATGTCTTCCAGACGAAAAACGAGTTGACGGTGGCCATGTCTGGTACCGGAAGCGCTGGAATGGAAACGGCCTGCGTCAATATGATTGAAAGAGGAGACAAGGTCATAATATGCACCCACGGCGTGTTCGGGACCAGGATGGTCGACGTGGCGGAACGTTGCGGAGCGGAGGTAGTTACCGTTTCCGCTCCCATGGGCAAGCCCATAGACCCGGAAGATGTGGCAAAGGCGATCAAGAACAATCCCGATGCCAAGGTCGTGGGCATCGTTCATGCCGAGACCTCGACGGGTGTGCTCCAGCCTCTGGACGACATAGCCAAGGCGACTCACGAGGCAGGTATGTTCGTTCTGGTCGATGCGGTCACCTCGCTGGGTGGCATGGAAGTCCCGGTGGATAGACTTGGCCTCGACATGGTTTATAGCGGCACCCAGAAATGCCTCGCCTGCCCTCCAGGCCTGGCTCCGGTCACAGCTGGCCCCAGGGCTGTGGAGAGGATTAAAAACAGGAAACAGAAAGTCCAAAGCTGGTACCTAGACCTGACAATGATCATGCGCTACTGGGGGCAGGAGCGTTTCTACCATCACACTGCACCGGTAAACATGGTCTACGGTTTGAACGAAGCGTTGAAGATAATCGCCGAAGAAGGACTTGAAAACAGGTGGCAGCGCCACAGAAGAAACGCAGAGGCCCTCTGGGACGGACTGGAAGCGCTTGGGGTCAAACTCCTGGTGGACAAGGAATACAGGCTGCCCAGCCTTACCTCGATCGTTGTTCCGGAAGGGGTTGATGAGGCAGCTGTCCGGAAGGATCTGATGTCCGAATACGCCATAGAGATCGGGTCCGGCCTTGGCGAACTCAAGGGTAAAATTCTCCGTGTAGGTCTCATGGGAAGCGGTTCGAACAAGGAAAATAT
>DMCT01000110.1:0-16658 GCA_003446665.1 Synergistaceae bacterium | reverse complement strand
CAAACTGCACGTTATCATCGGCCGGGCGGTTTTCAAGCCCGGCCGAAAACTTTTGTAAAAAGCGACACGGTTTTGGTTGATTGGTTAAAAACCAGGAAAGGGGTACGAGATAATGGCCGGCGATTGCTCGACGAGGTTTTCCCCGGAACGTTCAGGATTTTTCGCGGCAATTGCGGCGTTTTCACTGTGGGGAATTCTGCCCGTATTTTGGAAACAGCTTGAAGATGTCCCTGCGTTTGAGATACTTTGTCATCGGATCATATGGTCCCTGGTTTTTGTTTTCGTCGTCCTGGTTTTGCAAAAACGCCTCAAAGAGATACCGGCGATTTTCCGGACTCCGCGGGTAGCCATACTTCTTTGTTTGAGTGGCGTCTCCGTGGGTTTGAACTGGCTCATCTACATCTGGGCGGTAAATATAGGCCGTGTGCTGGAGGTAAGTTTGGGGTATTACATTAATCCGCTGGTGACGATCTTTTTCGGCTTTATATTCTTCAGGGATCGTTTGAGGGCCATTCAGTGGGTCGCTATCGGCATAGCTGCGGTTGGTCTGGGTCTTCAGCTGGTTCATTTCGGCAAGCTGCCGCTGGCAGCGATAGGGCTCGCGATTTCCTTTGCCCTGTACGGGCTGATACGCAAGGTAACTCCTGTCGGAGCTGTTGCCGGGCTTTTCGCGGAGACGCTAGTGCTGTCCGTCCCCGCTTTGGCTTATCTTTTGTTCCTTGCCTCAGCAGGCGAGGGCGCCTTTCTTTCCGGTTCTGTGCGACGGGATCTCTACCTTGTGGCAACGGGCGCTGTAACCTCGGTTCCCCTTTTCTTTTTTGCTTACGGGGCAAGACGATTACGCCTTGTAACCGTCGGGATTGTCCAGTACATAAGCCCGACGATTTCGTTTCTTTTGGGAGTGTTTTTGTATAAGGAGCCCATGGCAAAGATACAGATGATTACTTTCGCCTGTGTCTGGACGGCACTGGCCCTTTATACGGCGGAAAGTATCATGGTTGCCAGGCGCTCGGTAAAACCAAAACCGTTTCGGTAGCATCACAAAAATCCCTGTGTATAATGGAACGGGAAAGCATGGTACCAGAATGCGAGGGCATTTTTGCACCAGATAGTTTGTGCTCGTTTGATTTCAGTTACCGAGAGTGATGATGATGAGCGAAGGAAAAGCCGGAAAAAGAAACGGTGGAGACTTACAAGGAGAAAAATTGATCGTAATCTTTTTGGCGATTATAGCCGTCATCACCATCGGGGTTGTCCTCAAGGCGGCCAAGTCCGTTATCCTGCCGCTTGTCCTTGCGTGGCTCCTTTATTTTATTTTCGCTCCCGTTGTGAGACTTCTGGCGAAACGAAGGATCCCGACAGCTTTGAGTACCGCTGTTGTTCTGGCGCTTTTCATTGGAGTCTGCTTCGCGGCGGCAATGTTTCTTAACGGCCGGATCATGACTTTTATAGAGGCTTACCCGCGCTACCAGGTACGTTTCGACGAGCTCTTTCAGACCTATATACAGTCTTTCGACATCCCCCGCAGCGTATTCGGACAGGTCGACCCTGGTGCCATTGTGGGCAGGTATGTTCTTTCGCTTTCAGGATTTTTCGTAACTTTTGTCTCTAACCTGATCCTTGTGGCCATATTTCTTGTTTTTCTCCTGCTGGGGTCTCCTTATTTCGGCGTGAAGATACGGCTTTCATTCTCTGAAAAGAACGCGCGCACGGTTCTTCACGTTATGAACTCAATAGCGCACGATATAGGGCGTTACCTGTCATTGCTCACCCTCATCAGCCTCTCTACCGGCGTGCTTGTGTGGTTTGCTCTCGACAGGATAGGTGTTGATTTCCCTGTTACCTGGGGGGCTTTGGCCTTCCTTTTGAATTTCATCCCCATCATAGGGTCGGTCCTGGCTTCAATACCGCCGATAATACTTGCGCTTATCCAGTTTCAACCCGATCTTGGACCCGTGATCTTTACCGCCGTCATCCTTTTTGCCATTCAGCAGACCATGGGCAATTTTGTTGCCCCGAAAGTAATGGGGGATCAGCTTAACCTGAGCCCGGTGGTCATAATGGTTTCCCTTCTTTTCTGGGGCTGGCTTTGGGGTATTACGGGGGCGATACTCTCCGTTCCCATCGCTTCTTCTATCAAGATCATCTGCGATAACGTCGAAAAACTGAAGGTCATAAGCATTCTGATGGAATCTTCCAAAAGCTGCGAAAAACGTTATTTCCGTAACAAAAAACCCCAATGAACTCCGACCTGTTCCGGTGAAGGTGGAGACGGGTTCGGTTATGGAGTGGGTTTCCAACTGAGGGTTGGAAAGAAAGATTTACCGGAGTTACTGGAGGAATCCCATGTTAAATAACAAAATCTCAAAAAAGTTTATCCTTGCCGTGATGATGTTGTTTATCATCGCGGCAAATGGGGCGTTTGCCGCGGAAGTGATACTAACGGCGCCTGGTCGTGTGGAAGTAGGTAAACCCTTCACGGTTATGGTCTCCGTGGAAGATCCACCGGAAGGCGGCGTCCTCTTTTGGCGAGAGACGAAAGTTCCTCTGGATTTTCGCAAGGAAGCAGACAGGTACGTTGCTTTGGCCATGTTGGGAACCGAGGCGGACGAAGCCGGCGGGGCATCTTTTTCGCTGGAAGCGGAGATTACCGCAAGGGGCCAGAAAAGGGAGCTTTCAAGGGAAGTTATGCTGGTCACTGTGGAGTACCCTGAGCAGCACCTCTCGCTTTCGGAGAACATGGTGACCCCGCCTAAGGATGTTTTGGACCGCATAAATCGGGAGGCTGCCATGGTGAAGGAAGCCCTGGCAGGTTCGAGTCCGGAAAGGATGTGGGAGGTTCCTTTTCACCCTCCGCTGAAGGGTGCAGTAACGAGCCCTTATGGCACCAAAAGGACCATGAACAAAACCGCGAAAGGCTTTCACAAGGGTGTTGATCTCCGTGCCGTGTTGGGAACGCCAGTTGCCGCTCCGTCGAGGGGAGTCGTAGCCTTGGCCGATGACCTTTATTTTGCGGGTAAATGCGTTTATATCGATCACGGAAATGGCGTGTTTTCCGTCATGATGCATCTTTCAGAAATTTCCGTTAAAGCCGGGGATAAAGTGGAACCCGGTGATTTGGTGGGAAAGACGGGCCAGACCGGCCGTGTTACGGGGCCGCATCTGCATTTTGGTGTACGGGTACAGGGAAAGTGGGTAAACCCGCTTCCCCTTTTTGAAGGAGGCCTGTCCTAGAGGTTTTCCGCGAAGGCCTTGTCGATTTCTTCGAGCCGCTCCATCATGGCTTCCCATTCTTCCAGGGATGCCTCAAGATATTTTCCTATCTCGTCCCGCTCCATCATCAGTTCCCGTATCCGATCGGAATCTTCGAGTACCTCGGGGTTGCAGAGAAGTTCGTCGATTTCGTCGCGCCGTCTTTCGGATTTGGAAATCTCCCTTTCTAGTGGTTCAAGTTCATCCAGAACCGTTTTTCTAATCCTGTAACGCTCGTTTCTTTTTGCCGCCTCGATCCTCTTGCGATCCTTCAAGGAAACTTCACGGGGGTGTGTCCCGACTGCGGTTTCCTGTTGTCCCAAATCGCCTGTTTCCTCTTCTTCGCGTTTTTCGAGGTAGTAGGAGACGTTGCCCGGGAAAACCCGACACTTTCCGCGGCGAATTTCTATGACTTTGTTGACGATCCCATCCAGGAACCATCTGTCGTGGCTTACTATGACGGCTGTTCCGTCCCAACCCTGGAGGGCATGAAGAAGTATCTCCCTTGTGGCTATGTCAAGATGGTTTGTAGGTTCGTCCAGAATCAGGAAATTCGCGTCGGTGAGAAGAAGCTTGAGCAGCGATAGACGTGACATTTCACCACCCGAGAGGACGCTAACCGGTTTTTCGATTTCGTCACCCTCGAAGAGGAAGGCTCCCAACAGGTTTCGCCTTTCGGCGTCGGAGACCTGCGACGTAACGGAAAGGACCTCCTGCCACACAGTATTGCCCATGCCCAGGTTGGCTTGCGACTCTTGCGAGAAAAAAGCCTTTTTAACGTTGTGACCGTAATGTACCATTCCCGCACATGGCGGCTCGACCCCCGCCATTATCCGCGCGAGCGTCGATTTACCCGCTCCGTTTACCCCTACGAGGGCTAGCTTTTCGCCTCTTCGTATGTTCAGGCTGACGCCTTCGAGCACCTTCTTTTCACCGTAGGATTTGCCCAGATTTTCGCATTTAAAGACTTCCAGTCCGCTCCTGGGGCAGGGCGGAAATTTTATGGAGGCCCTCTTTTCTTTCGTCAAGGCCTCGACGGGCTGATCCTTATCAAGCTGTTTCAGGCGGCTTTGGACCTGTGAGGCTTTGGACGCCTTGTATCGGAACCTTTCAGCGAAAGACATTATTTCCTCTCGGCGCCGCTCCAGTTTTTTTATGGTCTTTCGGGAAATTTCCTCTCGCCTGTTTTTTTCCTCCAGGTATTCGGTATAACCGCCCTTGTAGGTTTCTATTTTCCCTACGGTCAGTTCGGCCGTCTTTTCAGTGACGGAATCGAGGAAGTGCCTGTCGTGAGAGATGACGATTACGGTACCCGGAAAGGATGTAAGATGGCGTTCAACCCAGTTGACGCTTTCAAGGTCAAGATGGTTCGTGGGTTCGTCAAGAAGGAGGATATCGGGCCTTTCCAGCAGGAGTGCGGCCAGGTATATCCGCATCTTCCACCCGCCGGAGAACTCCAGGCAGGAGCGTCCGGCGTCCGCGGGGGAAAACCCCAGACCCGCAAGAATTTTCCCGGCTTCTGCCTCGAAAGAATAGCCTTTCATGGTTTCAAAGCGTTCGCGCTGTCTCTCATAGGCGAGCAGCGTGGATTTGTCGTCGTCCCCGGAAGCTATTCTTTCTTCCAGGTAAAGGAGGTGTTTTTCGACGTCATCTATGCCCTGTCGCTTTCTTAAAAAGGCCATGATGGTCAGATTGTTCAATTTGATGAAATCCTGCGGGAGGTACCCGATAGTAGCATGCGAAGGCATTTCCACAGTTCCCGAGTCGGGGGCTATGGCGCCTGTTAAAATTTTCATGAGTGTAGTCTTGCCTGTCCCGTTTGCCCCTATCAGACCCCAACGACTACCTGCAGGTACGGCCCAGGACAGGTTGCTGAAAAGGACCTTGCCCCCGAGGGTCAGCGAAAGATTTTGTATCCGGATCATGCAATGATTTGCCCCATCTCAATTTGATATTCACATGTTTGCATGTAACTCAAAAAACATCGAAACCAGGGCGAAAGATCAGTACGGAGCAGTGGGCGTAGCGAGTGACGTTCGACGCGGTGCTTCCGACAATCATGCCCTCGATGGTGCTGGTCCCGCGATAGCCGAGGATTACGAGATTGTAATCGCCCTCTTTGGCGGTCTTTATGATTTCTTCCGATGGATTGCCCTCGGCGAATATAATTTTGTGCTCATGGCCGGGGAGATCCGGAAACTTCTCCTCAGCCTTGCGTATGTAGTAACGGATTTTCTTTTCGGCGCTTTCCTTCGCCTGTTTGAGAGCGCCTTCAGGAATCCATTTTTCAAAACCTTTCCACACTGTAGGATGGGGTAAAACATGCAGAAATGAAACTTCGACGTCAAGCCTTGATGCTACCGAGTGTCCGTAGTCGACCAGCTGTTCAGAAAGTTTCCCCATATCAACTGCTACAAGAATTTTTTTAGGCACTTTATGTACTCCCCTTTATCAATTTGTAGGTTACACACGGAAGCTAGTCCGTTTGTAGTGTTGATTTTCCATCCTTTACAAGCCCTGAAACAGGTTTTAAGTGTTTTCTCAAATCGCAGACCGAAAAAGCTGGACTAACAACGGTCTTTCTGGCCTGCGGGACAACGCACTTACACCAACGTTTCGTTAATCCTGTAGACCGACGTTCCCTTCCTGTTGTATGCTATCGATATTCCCTGATTTCTTCAACATTCTTCCTGTTTTTTGCCGGGCTTGTGTTTCGTGCCGGATAACCCAGGGAGATGAGAAGGTCCACCTTCGAGGCAAGGGGCAGGTGCAGGATTTTTTTGACGTTCTTTTCATGGAACCACCCGAGGAAGCAGGTCCCGAGGCCTTCTTCCGCAGCCTGGAGCGCCAGATGCTCACAAGCCATCCCGAGGTCGAGGAGGCTGAAGTCGGTGCCGCGAAACATGCCTCCCAGTTTAGGGGCATAGCTTTTGGATTGCCTTAGTACGGCTATTATCACAGGGGCATTTTTCGCGAAAGTGTTCATGGAATAAATCCCCGAAAAGGCCTGTTCGGCAAGGTCCTTTCTCAAGGGGTCACCGTCGCTTATGATAAATTTCCAAGGCTGGGCGTTACAGGCCGAAGGTGCCAGGCGAGCCGCCTCAATGCATCGATCTATGACATCGCGTCTTACAGGATCGATCCGGTAGTCACGACAACTGTAACGGACCTGGACGAGTTCGAGAAAATTCAATGGTCTATCTCCCTTCATAGTCACACACCTTATCTTACATTAACAACGTCGACTTGCGGATCGACGCGCGGTCTTCAGGCCTTTTTTACCAGCAAAAAAACGGTAAGCTATCATTGGAACAAATTTTCGCGTCCGTAGGGGGCTATTTGGTGAGCGCCGCTGAAAAGACATTGGGACTTTTGCTTATTGTTACAGGCCTAGTTTTGCACATGGTTGCCTTGCCCTGGGCAACGGCGATGGGGTTTGTCCTTGCCGCCACGTTTTTTCTTATTTTGCCCGGCAAGATTCTTCTTTCGGTTCTATTTGCCCTTCCTCCCGTCTGGTTTTGGGGGCTCCTGGAGGAAGGGCCGATTCCTCTTTTTGTCCTGCCGGCCCTTGCCATAACGGTGTTCGGTGTCTTCGCCGTCAGGCGCAGGCTTTACGCCGAATGGGAGACTCTCAGGCGCGAAGGTATACCATTTCTTCCGAGGCGCAAGCTTTACCGGATGTGCGGTCTCCTGTTTCCTCTGGGCTTTTTCCCGGTCTGGGGCCTTGATGGATACAGGGTTTGCGTTTTTTTCTTTGCGCTGGCGATACTCCTTGTGGAAGTATTGCGAAAAAGGAGCACCGGTTTCGACCGCGGGTTTGAAAGGTTTTTCTCATGGGTGAGCAAAGACAGCGAACGCAAGGCCGTGTCGGGAACGGCCTGGTACCTGTGGGGAGTGGCCCTTGCTTCCTTTTTTCCCGGAGTGTCAGGCCCGACTGCGGCCGTTATGATGACCCTGGGCGATGCCTGGGCGGTCATTGCGGGCAAGCGATGGGGCCGGCGTCGCATTTTTGGTAAAAAAACCGCCGAGGGAACGCTTGCCTGCTTCGTAATAGCCCTTGTGTCCGGTTGCGTTTTCTCGAACCTTACCTCGCTCGTGTCGATTCCCTCGTCGATATTCTTTTTGGGAGCCGCGGCTACAGCCATAACCGAGCTCTTTACTCCAGGCCGCCTGGACAACCTCACGGTAGCGCCTGTCGCGGCTTTAGTGATGTGGTTTTCGGGTTCCCTTTTCTAGAGCCCTGAATTTTCGGCTTTAAGATAGCATTGTTCCCTGAAAGCGGCTATTTCCGCGTCCAGGTTCGGATTGGGCGAATCCCCAAAGAAGGCGTGAATTATGGGGACCAGGAGAGAAGGGTCTTTCTTTCGATGCTCCTTGAGGAGCGCCCTCATTTTTGCCGTCGACACGCCTTCTTGCATGCAGGTAAAGGGGCCGACGTGGAAAATGCCGCATATCCCGGAGCCGCCGTTTAGCCTCCCCTTGAGATATTCATTGAAAAGTCCGATGGCCAGCGCCGATTCGCCCATTACGTCGCCATGGTATACGCCGTCTTTCTCGGCTTTCTGGATGATTCTGCGGGGTAGAGGGATCACGTGACGATATCCAAGCTCTTTTTTCAGAACTTTCATAAATTTGCGATCGGTCCAGTCCATGTAAAAGTCGGCCGCCTTGTAACTTATGCTGTGTGTGTTGCGCCATGCGAGATACGTGACGTAGCGAAGCCACTCGTGGACCGGGCCGCGGATAAGTTCGAGCCCCTGGCTCTCGAGCTTCCGGATAACGTGGTCTGTGTATGGATCGTGCTGGCGCATGTAGATTTCGCCGATGTATAGAACCAGTGGGAATCTTTTTTCTCCCTGGTTTGAAAGTTTCTTGAAGGTCTTGATATTTTTCGTTACCCACCGTGACAACACGGAAAAGGAAGCTCCTTTTGTCTCCAGGAGGTTTTCAAGCTCGCTCTGGCTTTTCCCGGCGGCGGCATTGAATTCTTCTGCATCATGTGCGTAAGGCCTGTAGCGGAGGAGGAGATCGTCGTATATATCGGCTGCGAAAATTGCGTTGTAAAGGTCCGAAACGAGATCCAGCAGTTTCCTGGGCGGCAAGTCGATGGATAGGGTTTCCATGTCCAGGTAACCCTTCGCGGAGCTGGGCGAAATAATGGGGAGGTTCCCCAAGCCGTATTGTTCCAGGAAAAGCCTGAGTACCTCGACGTATTTACCGAAACGGCAGGGACCGCTGGTGGTGGGCAGAAATACTACGTACTCTTTCAGCAGCCGTTCTTTCCCGATTTCATCTACGAGTTCTTCGATCGCGGCAATGGTGTCTCCTACTACGCCTTTGAGAGGGAAGCAGGTTTCCATTCGTATGAGCCTGTCCGCCGCAAAACGCGATTGGGGCGTGCCAGTAGGCATGACCCTGGCGTCGATGCCCCAGTGGCGGGCCGCAGAGGCGGCGATGGGGCTGACTTTGCCCATGTAGGGAATGAGCCAGTGCCTTTTCGATCCATCTACCTTGCCATACATGGGGCGGAAGGAAAATTGCCCAAGCGTCGGGGCCTTGCTTCCCTTGTGTCTTTCCACAACCCGCTGGTGAGCCTCGGCGCGTGTGACGAAGGGTGCGTTGTTGGTTTGAGCGTCGGTCATGAGGTGGAGGAAAGGTTTTTCTGCTCTGCGAAAGATCTCCTGTTCCATGAAAAACTTTATAGAATCCGGGCCGCAGGCGAAGTTCATAAGCCTGACGGGGTAAAGATTCGGCTGCCTGGCGATGAAGACCGAGGCCTGGAGTATGTCTTTACTGTGTTTCCAGTACTCGTTGTCTACCAGCTCGTCGATGGGAATTTCCTCAAACCGGTGACGCAGGAAAATCTGTGGGATGTATCGCATACCCCTGGTTTTGGAAAACATGTATCCCGAGTTGGAAGATGCCTCGGGATCTAAAAGAACGTAGTCCCGTCCGGTTCCCACATATCCCGGTTCGTCAGAAATTTCCAGATTTTGCATGAATTTCTCGCCTTCCGCGGCCAGGTCTCGCAAAAATATCCGGGCCTTCTCGTCGGCATGCCTGAAGGCTTCGAGGATTTTAGCCATAGGTAAATCGTAGCCGGCTTTTTTCATGACACGACGAAGCTCGCGGGCCATCTGGGCGGGCTTTCCTAGATGCCAGACGGGAAGCAGGAGCCTGGAATCATCCAGGGCGAGGAGGTCTTTCAGGACGAACCCTTCGGCCTCGGTGTAGATGCAGTACATGCGTTTTCTGCCTTCGGTACTGGTAGTGTCGATCAAGCTCGGGATGAAGATATGGGAGATCCTCTCGTCGGTTGCCATAAGTGCGGCATGTCCCGTCGCCAGCTTCATGGCTACGCAGTATTCTGTGGACGCCAGGCGTGTTCCCAAAGAGGATATCCGCTGGTCGGAGACCGGCGACAAAACGGGCAAAAATCCCAGGTATCTGAACAATGCCGACGCCCACACGGCGTGTTCGTCTATGGTTGAGCCGCACCGCCTTATTCCAATGGTGGGTTTGTACTCGGGTGCATTTGTACCAAGATTGTCATAGACAACGCCGTCGAAATGCCTTTCGAGGATTTCATGGAAAACCGACACGTAATCGCGCCTTTGGCCGGATACTCCTTCGCTGTTGCCACGGGGGCAAAACCCCCCGGAGACGATTTGCTCGTCGCCTATGCCGAATATTTTCAGCGTACAGTTTCGTGTGCCGCAGGAAAGGGCACCGAAATAATCGCGACAGCTTTGTTCCTCGTGAGAGAAGGTGGCCTCGGACACATCCCAGCCCCTGAAAGCCGTCTTTGTTTTTTCACCGCGTGCCTTGCAGTCCAGTATCCGTTTGCGGGCCCAGAGTGACGCACCGTAAGCTCCGAAAAGTTCCCTGTAAGGGTATGCATGAATATCGCTTCCTGTGACTTGGGCCATGGCTGCCAGAAAGGCCTTTCCAAGCGCCGGCCCGCCCTGACAGGAGCACTTGTCGCCCACGTGCCGCCTGCCGCCCACGAACTTGTTGAAATAGCTTGCCGCCGTAGAGCGAACTATAGCCGCTGCGATCTCACTGCGCGAGAAATTTTCGGCAATAAGGCGATTTTCTTCCATCTCCATGAATACACCGCAGGTCGCATCTATCACGGGAACCTTCTCTGCCTTGAGGGCCTCTTCCTGGAGTGAATCCCGTACATCAAGTGCGATGATATCCGCCATATTCTCAAGAGTTTGTCCCGCGCCTGCCTGGCACGAGTAATTCATGCGCGCTTCCTGCACCTCATCCGTCGCCCTGCCGTTTACCCGCTTGAAGGTGGTGAACTTCATATCCTGTCCGCCGATCTCGAACACTGTGTCGATTTCGCTGTCCCAGGACTTGACCCCCAAGGCATGGCAGGTGATTTCGTCCACTGCCGCATCGGGGACCGAAAATCCGCGGGATTCCAGATCCTTCCTTTTGGCGGGACTTACGAGAACCCGTTCAAAAAGTTTTCTCGCGGAGCCCGTGGTACAAACTCCGACGATGGAGTAGCGTTCCCTGTTGTTCGAAAAGCGGCGGATAATATCCTGAAGTGCTTTCAGAGGGTTCCCGTGGGTGCTTATGTACATGCTATCAAGGATTTCTCCTGTTTCCATGTGAACAAGAACGGCTTTAGTGGTCGTAGACCCTCCGTCCACGCCCAGGACCACTTCAGGGTCTTCAGCCGATCCTGCACCTGCCGGGATGGTGACGGGCTCCTTTTCGTACAGGTGGACCCTGGATAGTGACGTGGCCAAAGATGGCGCGAATTGTCGCCTTTCCCTGGCCCTTTGGGCCACCTCGCCGATCCTTTCGGGATCCAGTACCAGCGAGTTGCCCCTCTCGGCGGCGAGGATAGCGGCTCCTATGGCTCCGACGTTAAGGAAATGACCTGGTATTTCTATTTGCGTGCTCGTTAGTTTCCCGATCCATTCTGCAATGGGTGCGATGCGGGCGAGACCCCCGGTCATGACGACTTTCGAGTCCGGGTCGAAACAGCGGGAACCAATTACGTCCTGGACGTAATTGGACGCCACCGTGCGAAAAAGCTTTGCGAGAATGAGGGGCCGGTGCATCCCCTCGTTCTGGTCGTGAATGAGGTCCGACTGGATTACCACTCCACACCTGGCGTTGTAACCGGGGGCCTGTGTATACTCGGAAGCTTCCCTTAAAGCGGCTTGGAAAAGCCCGTCCGGTAGGGCCCCGCCGGAAGGCCCGCTGTCGGAAACAAAAAGCCGCCGGATCTGTTTTTCCACGAGCGTTCCCGAGCCAGCCCCGCATTTGGTGTTGGTTGCCCATTCGAGGATAGAGGGTTTGCCGTTTTTTTCGGAAATGTTGAAATAATAGGAGTCTTTTGCACCAAGGTGAAAGGCCGCACAGGCATCGGGAGCCACGAGATGGATTCCCCTGGCCAGGGTGACGCTGTCGTATTCGTAAAGGGCACCCTCGAAAACGGACGGGAAAAGGGAAGCACCTATGCCGGTGAAAGCGGTACTCCGCAGTTTTGTGACATTTATGGCCTGGACCAGCTCCGGCCAGATTGCTTCTTTCAAGACAGCAAGGGGTTGCCCGCAATGTGTCTTGGGCGCCGGTGAGTAAACAACATTCAGATTCTCGTCTATGACAGAGCAATGAATCGCTGAGGAACCGATATCGAAACCCGCATAGAGCTCGACCATCAGACCATCTCCTGTTGACGGTTCTCGGTGAGTTTATCTTTTATTATAGACAATTTTCTCAAAAGCATGTGGTACCATAATCCGGAGAGAAAACGGATAAATGACCAGATATGAAACAAAGGAGGTAAACCTATGGATATTCGCCTTTTCGGTGATGATATTTCCCGATACGATGGAGAGGTCGTAGCCCTTCTGCTGCATGAGGAAGATCTGGAAAAAGTGGAGGTTCTGGGGGCGGATCTCGCTCCGTTAGTAAGGGCCAGGATTGAAAGGACGGCCTTCAAGGCCAGAAAGGATTCGATAATTTCGGCTCCGGTTTATGGCGGAAGAGTAGGTGCCGTCTACCTTGCAGGACTAGGTAAAAAGGAAAAAGAAGAGCCTGACGCTTGGAGGCGGGCGGCCGCGGGGGTTATACGCCAGGCGATGCAGGAACGGTTTCGATCGGTTTTGATCGCCGCTTTCGAGCGACTTGGTTTCACCGAGGCAGCCCGCGTCGTCGAAGGAGCGATTGCCGGAGGATACCGCTTTTTGAAGTACAAGACCAATTCCGAAAAAAGTGACCTCCCACCCGAGGTGGAAGAGCTACTCGTGGCAGGAGATGACGAGGCTGCCATCGAAAAGGGCAGGATTGCGGCGGAAGCGCAGAATTTTGCACGTGATCTGGCGAATGAGCCCGGTAACGTGATAAATCCCACCGTTTTGGCCGAAAAAGCTTCGCGGCTCGCCGAAGAAAGCGGCCTAGAATGCGAGATATTCCAGGCCGAAAAACTCAAGGAAATGGGCATGAACGGCTTGTTGTCGGTAGGGGGTGCTTCGAAGACGCCACCCGTTCTCATCCATCTTGTATACCGGCCGGAGAATGAAACTAAAAAGCGCGTAGCCTTTGTAGGAAAAGGCATTACTTTTGACAGCGGCGGACTTAACATCAAACCTGGCGAACACATGAGAACCATGAAAGGCGACAAGACAGGAGCCTGCAACGTACTGGCTGTCATGAAGGCCGTCGGCCGCCTGAAGCCCCCGGTCGAAGTCCACGGCCTGATAGGGGCCGCCGAGAATATGCCGGGAGGAAACGCCTACAGACCCGACGACATTATCGTAATGAGAAACGGAAAAACCGTGGAGATAGACAACACCGATGCCGAAGGCAGGGTTACCCTCGCGGATGTTCTTGCCTACGCCTGTGAGCAGAAACCCTCGGCCCTGGTCGACATGGCGACGTTGACCGGAGCATGTGTCGTTGCCCTGGGTGAGTATACCGCGGGCCTTTTTTCACCGGACGAAGCCATTGCGCGTGAGTTTCTTGAAACGTCCGTCGAGACCGGCGAAAGGATGTGGAGGCTTCCTGTCGACGACGAGCGGCTCAAAAAGAAGATCAAATCCGATATAGCCGACGTGGTGAATACGGGAGGTCGTACCGGGGGCGCCATCACGGCGGCCATGTTCCTCGAGGAATTCGTCGAAAAAGATATTCCCTGGGTGCACATAGACATCGCCGGGATGGATAACTACAAGGAGGAGTTTGGGTATTACAAAAAAGGCGCCACAGGTTTCGGCGTAAGGACATGCCTTGCCTGGCTTGAAAAGTTCGGGGCCGAATAACCGGCCTTTGGCAAAATTCACAAAACGGAAAGGGGCCTGCGGGCCCCTTTTTCATGAAACGGCTTTACGTTTTTTCGAAAAGTATCCCTAGGGAATTAATTATCCTGAATGGCCGACCCGACTTGAAAACGAAAGGTTAAAACAAACTGGCGGAGGGCGAGGGATTCGAACCCCCGAGGCGTCGCCGCCTAACTGATTTCAAGTCAGCCGCCTTCGACCGCTCGGCCAGCCCTCCGCGGATTCCAATTATAAAGAATCCAGACGGATTACGCCAATAATATATTTGCCGGGTCACACAAAAAGCGGTTTTTTAAGGCGGTTCAACATGAGTCGCGAACGGGTATGGTGAGGTATAAAGCAGCCGTTCTTCTATCTCTTTTCATGTGATATCCTGTGCTTTTCCCGCTGTTGCATGCGTCTTAATGTCCGTTCGCGCCGCTCGTCGTTGTCTTCATACTCGAGTTTCCTGAAGTACCTTGCCCGCGCCTCGGTTTCCCAGACGGGGTCAAAAGCTTCGTGTATCCCCCTGCTGTATTCATCAAGCCCTTCGGCCAGGTCGGTAAGGATGTTTTCCGAACCCGGATGGGTAGGTCTGGCCCCATGCTCTCTGACAAGCTCCCGGAGAACCGCCGGGTGGTCGATGATAAGGCAGGGGCACAGGAGATTGTCATCCTCATAAGGCTGCGCCTCCCTTATGTCCTTGAAAAAGGGGCTCTGCAAGACCTCAACGAGGCTCTTTTCCTTTATGTTGTCCACGGCGAAGTGGACGAAAACACAGGGCTCCACGTCACCGTTTGAGATTATGTGGAGATAGCGTGTGCCGCCTGCCATGCAGCCATCCACGTAGAGTCCGTCATTCCAGAAATCGCCTATGAAAACAGGGTACTTCATTCGCCATTCCTCGACCTTTTCATGAAGCTTCGCCCTCTGGGTTGGCGTAGCCATATACTCAAGGTCGGGTTTTTCCCCTGTCGGAATGTATTGGAAGAACCATCCCAGCTTGCAGCCTTTTCCGAGCATCTCTTCTATAAACACGTCGCTTGCCAGGTAGTCTGCGCTGGTTCTGGTACAGGTAGCGCTGAATCCGTAAAGAATCCCTTTCCGGTTGAGCCGGTCGAAGCTTTCCATGACCTTGTCGTAAGTGCCCTCGCCCCTGCGGGAATCCGTCTCCTCACGGGTCCCTTCGACGGAAAGCACGGGAGCCACGTTCCCCATTGCGGCGAGGCGGTCCGTCACCTTCTCGTCAAGCAGCGTGCCGTTGGTGTAAACTTGGAAGAAACAGTCATCATGTTTTTGCCAGAGATCAAGCAGGTCGGACCTCACAAAACACTCACCGCCCGAGAAGGTGAAAAAGTACATGCCCAGTTCCTTGGCTTCGTTTATCACCCGGTCCAACACATCAAAGGAGAGGTCGTCTTCCTTCGAATAGGCCGAGGCGTAGCATCCCTTGCAATGCAGGTTGCAGCGCATGGTGGGGCTTATGACTATGAAATTGGGAAGGTGTACGCCTAACTGTTTTTCTTTTCTGTCGATCATGGCCCGGCCCAGGATGATGAAATTCACCAGAAAATTCATGATCATCTTTTTCCGGCAAATCGGGTTCAGCTCTGTAAACAAACGCTTGAATACACCTGCAAAGGGGTGATTTTCTCTCGCATACTGAGCCAGCGCCTTGGTAGTTTCCCTGTAGTACTTGTTCGGCGAAATTTTTGAAAGAGCTTCAAAGAGTGCGACCAGTTTTCTTTCGTCATCCTCTTCGGCCAGGCGTGCAACCTGGTCCAGTAGTGCTGCAGATACTAACCCTTTGAGCCTGTCCATGGCGGTCATGCCCATAACTGCATCCTCCTTCCTTAGCAAGGCATAAGACGGTATTCGAATTTTCGGCTCCGGATTCTTTCGCATCCGGTTCCGATCTGTTGTCCTGCTCTTTGCCCGTGCAGGATGGTGGCAAATACGGCAAATTTAAAATTTCTATTTTATTTATATTCTATCATTGCGTTTGTCTTTTGCAATCAGAACGGATCATTTCTCTCCCGGCAAAAGTGGAACAGGTATTATAATTTTTATGGAAGCAACAGGACTGGTTTTTCGGTGACTTTGATTTGAAAAGAGAGGAGCGATTTCCTTGATGAAAAAAACGGTTTTTACGGCACTCGCAGCGGTTTTGCTGGTGGGGCTGTTTTCTGCGGGGTCTTTGGCTCAGGAAAGCTGTCCTGTTCCGGCTGGGACCAAGGTAATTCTGCTGGAATCAAGCTGGTCTTTCGACCCTGAAGCCGGGCTGTTAAAAGGAACGGCGACGGTGTTCAATGCCTCGTCTTCGGATGCCATAGCACCGGGTGTAATGATCAGCCTGTACGACCTGCAAGGAGAGAAGTTCGATAGCTTCAACATAAGGGGCAAACATGCCCGGGTTGCACCTGGCGACAAAACGGAAGTCGAGTTCCAGGTTCAGCTTAAGGCCATCCCGTTGTCCGTGATGATCGGTCCTATCGAAGGGATGGCTGTTACCTGAGGATAGAAACAGCTGGCGCGTAGCGCCACTTTAGAATATAGGTGAAGAAAGGAGTTTGCTGCCATGAAGATGGACGAAATAATAGAAGAATTTGTCTGCAAACCTTCGAAGATAGCGGTCGTCGGAGCATCGCGAAATCGTGATCGCCCAGTATACGATGTAATGTCATACCTGAAGCAGCAGGGATTTGACTTGTACCCGGTCAATCCAGCTTCTGCGGGCGATACCATACTCGATTTGCCCTGCTATAAAAGCCTGAAAGAAGTTCCGGAAAAGGTGGATATTGTGGCCCTTTTCCTCTCGCCGAAAAACCAGGAGATCATTTTGGAGGATATCAGGGGTCTGGCATACAAACTTGTGGTATGGATGCAGCCTGGAGCGGAAAACGACGAGGCCGAGGACGCTTTGAAGCAGGAGGGATATGAAGTAGTCAAGGGTGCCTGCCTCATGATGACCCATCAGGTTTATTGTGGTGGTGGAGAGTAGTTAAAGGAAAAAGAAGCCAAGGTGCTTGACCTCGGCGGCCTGCGGGTTTAGTATATCGTCATAAGTTAGGCTAACCTAAAAAACAAGGGGCGATATAAATGCCGGCAAGAAAGGTTTAT
>DMCT01000094.1:3403-11311 GCA_003446665.1 Synergistaceae bacterium | reverse complement strand
CGGAATCGCCCATCCGACAGACCGCCTGGCGGCGTCGAGAATAACGAGAATCAACGCCACACCGAGGACGAGGTCCAGCGTCCCGGCCGAACCGGGCCTCATGTAAATCTGCAAGGCGTGGGCCATTACGTTCACGTTGGCGGCGATGATGATTCCTATCTGGATATAATCGATAAGGCTCAACCCTTTACCTTTTGCTCTTTGACTGAAAGGAAACGCCAAAAGAGCCACGCTCAGCCCCATGATGATGTGCAATGCCCTGAGCTGGATATCGACCAAAGGTATGAACACAGGGACAATAAGCTGAGCTGTTGCGAAGACAAGTCCTCCCCAGATGACAATCTTGGATTTAAGTCCTATTTCCTGAGTCTGAGTCACTTCAGTGGACATGCACATCCCCTTTCCGGCCTTCCCCAGGTTTTGCCGCTCTAACCCCGGAGGGCGGCGTAAAAGCCTTTCGGCTTTACCGCCCCCGGGGTTTTCAGGCCTTCTTTACGTCGTTATTTTTCCTCGTATTCCGGAGGGATAAAACGTTCCGGAACGTCGATCCCCTGCTCTTTGGCATACTGCACAAGTCCGGCGTGTGCAGGAATTTCACCGCCCGGAGCGGCGTACTTGAAATAATCTGCTACAGGATCCCATCCCTTGACTCCCGAATAGGCAGCCGCGACTTCTTCAAAACCTTCAACGTAAGCCTTGATGATCTTGTAGGCTACTTCCTGGGACATGCGTGTCGATGAGACGGCTCCCACAATGGGACATTCCTCGTACATCGGCCCAGCGTCGGGCAGCTGTTTTATGGTACCCTTTTCGGTCTTCAGGAAGTTGAGATAGGGATAAACCTCTCGAACTTTCTCCACCTGCTCCTCGGTAAAGCCGATCGCCGTAATGGGTGTGGTGAGGTTGACTTCAATAAGGGAGGAATCCATGGCGTTTATGGTGCTTGATTTCTGCAGTCCTACAATCTGTTTCTGTTTGAGAAGTGTAATGGCGTCGCCATAGGCGGCGGGGCGGAATTTCACGCCCGTACCGAGGACTTCATCGATCTTCATCATGTAGTTCGCCCCGGAGGAACCAGGCATGCCCGGACAGAAGGATTTTCCGGCAAGATCGGCCCAGTTTTGCACTCCCGAGTCCGCCCTTGCATACACCCTGTCTGCGATGATGTTGCGCACAAAGAGCCAGCGGACATCTTCCCACTGCTCGCCTTCAAAGGTGTCCATGCCCTTGTACATCTGCATGGCCGACGGCAGGTCAACACAGAAGGCGAAGTCGAAGGCCCCCTCTTTCATCCTCCGCAGGTTGTCCAGCGCCGCTCCGCTCTCAATAACGGTCACCCTAACGCCGATGTCCGCCTTGTTCATGACGGCCGCACCAGTAACGCACCAAGCGTAAAGTCCCGACGTGGACGAGGTACTGCCCATGTTCAGATACACCGTATCGTCGGCAGCTACGGATGCCCCCGCAAACAGGAACAGCGCCAGAACTGCTGCAGTCAAGACAAGAAACCTTTTTCTCATCTGCTTTCCCTCCTCTTCGGTGCTTCCAGCGAAAAAACTGTCTTCACCAAAAACTTCTTTCCGGATTCCTACTTTTCGCCAGCAACCACTATGGGGAAATCGCACCACCTCGCTTTTCCGGCAACATTCCGCGCAAAAACCGGGCTTTGCTACAGCAACTTGAAATCGCCGTATTTTTTAAGGTATGGAACAAGGCCTCCCTCGTTGATGATACCCACCATTACAGGAGCGAGAGGCTCAACGCAACAGGAGGTCCCGGTCCGCAGGTTTTTCACCGCCTGATTGGAAAGATCGAGCTCCAGTTCGTCGCCCGGTTCGATTCCCTCAGTATCGCAAACGAGGGCCGGTACGCCGAGATTTATGGCATTCCTGAAAAATATGCGCGAGAAAGATTTTGCAAGGACTGCGCCTATTCCTGCATACTTGATCGCTATCGGCGCTTGTTCCCTTGAAGAACCGCAGCCAAAATTCCTGCCTGCCACTATGAAATCGCCGGCGGAAATCTTTTTTGTGAATTCCGGATCCAGGTCCTCGAAAAGATGAGAGGCGAGAGAGTCGTAATCCAGCGTTTTAGTATATTTTCCTGCGATGATGTAATCGGTGTTGATATCATCCCCAAAGACATGTGCTTTTCCCCTAAGGATGCTTTTCATCGACGCCTACGCCCCTTTCCTCTCGAAATGCTTTCTGGGGTCTGTTATACGTCCCTCCAGTGCGGATGCCGCACAGGTCGCCGGCGAAGCCAGGAAGATCTCGGCGCGGTTATTGCCCATCCTGCCCTTGAAGTTGCGGTTGGCAGAAGAAAGCACCCGCTCGCCGTCGGACGGGACCCCGAGATGAGTGCCGGGACACGGACCGCAACCGGGAGGGATAACTGTCGCGCCCGCCTTTACCAGAGCCGGCAAAATCCCTTCTTCCATGCTTTCGAGCATTATTTGCCGCGATGCAGGACAAACCAGAAGTCGCACGTTTTCGTTTACCTTGCGCCCTTCCAGGATCTTGGCAGCCACTCTCAGGTCTTCTAGTCGTCCGTTGGTGCAGGTACCGATGAAAACCTGCTGGATTTCCGTACCAGATACCTCGTCGATTGGCTTAACTTTGTCCACGGCGTGAGGACAGGCAACCTGAGGTGCAAGGCAGGAAACGTCCCATTCATAAAGATCTGCGAAACCGGCGTCAGCGTCATCTTGAAGGGGTTCAAAGGTTCCTTCCGCCCTTTCAGAGAGCCACGAAAGGGTTGTCTCGTCAGCCTCCATGAATCCAGCCTTGGCTCCACATTCGATACTCATGTTGCACATGGTGAGGCGGTCCGCCATACTCATGGCTCGTATGGTTTCTCCGGTGAATTCCAGGGCTAGGTAATCAGCGCCTGCCGCCCCTATTCGGCCGACGGTATAAAGCATCAGGTCCTTGGAAAAAACACCCTGGGGAAGTCGGCCCTTATATACAATCTTGAGTACTTCGGGGACCCTGAGCCATATCTTTCCCGTCAAGAGAACTCCACTCATGTCGGTTGACCCGATTCCGAAGGAAAGGGCGTTTAGAGCGCCATAGGTGCAGGTGTGCGAATCAGTTCCAACAGCAAAATCTCCTGGTCGGATGTGCCCTTTTTCCACAACGAGCTGGTGACAGACGCCCTCTCCCCCTTCGTAGAGCCTTATCCCCTGCTCTTTTGCAAAATCCCTCAGCATGGCATGGAGTCCGCTAACCCTTTCGTTGGGGCTGGGGGTTGCGTGATCGAGAACGAAAAGAACCTTTGATGGATCCCAAATCTTCTCCTTGCCATATTTCCTGAAGGCCTCAACTGCAATGGGGCCCGTGCTGTCGTGACTCATGGCGAGATCCACCCCTGCCACGACAAAGTCGCCGGCTTTCACTTCCCCGCCACAATGTTTGGCGATGATCTTTTCAACTACCGTCTTGCCCATTGTCCGGCTCCTTCCATGACAGCCATCGCGGGCGGTCAGGCTCCTTGTTTCGTCAGTAGCTTTGTGAAATCGGTTATCTTTTCAACATCCTCAAGGTTCTGCTCCACTTCAATAATCCTGTCGAGCCGGCTTTCGTCCGATATGGCCTTACCAGCAAGCTGTTTGAATTTCCAGAGAAGCTCCTCCCTGGTAAAGGGGTTTTTCGGGTGCCCCTTGGGATACTCCTCCCTGATGTGAAAAGTCCTGCCATCCTTTGTCAAGATATCTATCTTGACGGTATATCGGAGTGACCTGGGCAGATTTTCGATCTCTTCGTCGGCAACAACCTCGACTTTTTTCATGAAATCCAGGATCTTCGGGTCCCTGAGTTTTTCCTCGGTAAACTGTTCAATGAATGCATTTCCTTCGAGAATAGTCACGGCACATACATAGGGATGGCTCAGCTGGGCGGCGGTAACGCTTTTTATCTCCTGGTTCTGAAGCGCATACTTCTGGGTGATTGACGTGGTGTGAACGGTAATCTTCTCGATATCCCCAGGCGTGATGTCCGGGTTTTCCTTCATGAAGCGCCGCAATCCTCCGATGGTTGTGTGCTTGCTGCGGCAGGTTGAGTAGTATTTTAGTCCGATACCCATGAGTTCCCAGCGGTTGCCAAGATCCCCGCAGACCCTCTCCTTATCGTAGACATGGTTGGAGAAACAATGGTAGAACCCGCCGAATTCGTTTTCGAAAACATCCTCGATGCCGGTAAATCCTTCCTTCGCGAGGAGAGCTCCCACAATGGCGCCTTCCGACGACCGGGACGGAACAATCCGTTTTGCCATGGACGTGAACTGGACTGCCTGAAGCCCACCTGCCCAGTTCCCGGCAATCCCCATGGCGTGCTTTGTCTGTTCGGCGTCCAGGCCCAGGAACTTGCTCACCGCCGCTGTTGAACCAAAGGGGCAGCAGCTTCCCGTATTATTGAAACCCTGGTGGGCGATCTCCATCCCGACCGGGGCGGCCACGCGGCAGGCCACCTCGTAGGCCAAAGTCGCCGCAGTCAGAAATTCCCTTCCAGAGACCGATTCAAGCATCTCCGCGAAAGCTGTAATGCATCCCAAAACGCCGGTTCCGACGTGGATAATGCCGTCGGTATGGGTGTCGTCAAGTTCGAAGGAATTTATGGAGGCTCCGTTGATCATCATGGCACCTGTGACGGAGGTTTTGAGATCCGTGCCCCAGATGGAAGCTTCTTTCCTGTCAGTTCGTTCCATGAGGACCTTCCGGTAGATTGCCATCCACGGCGTAGTGGACCCAAAAAGACCACACCCCAAGTTGTCCAGCATTACGTCCTTCAGATGGGCAATGACATCCTTGGGGATGTCTTCGTACCTCAAACCGACAATGAATTCAGACAGCTGTTCGTTGATCGTCTTGACCATTTTTAAACAGTCTCCTTCCTGTATTTAGCCTTTCGGTTCAAAACTCAGAAGCCGGGCAATATATCCGGCTTCATCCACATCCTGCGCGCTCGCCGTGGCTTCGGCAATGGATTTTTGATGCCCTGGATCTATCACATCTTTCGTAATGTCCTCGAACTTGGCCCGCAACTCTTCTTCTGTCATAGGGTTTTCCGGTGAACCCTTGGCGTGGTCCACCCTGCTCGAGTAGACATTCCCTTTTTCATCCATTATTTCAACGATCATGGACCTGGGATTCGGGTATACCTTCTGGATTTCAGGGTCCACCTCTATAGAGACCTTCCGCGCGATATCACGGACCCTTTCGTCCGCGATTGCTTCTTCGGTGTAATCTTTAAGGCCCGCACTTCCCCTAACGATGATGGAGCCGATTCCATACTGCAGGCTGAGTCGGGCATGTAGCACCGACCTGTAGTCCGGGATATCCGATCCCTGTTTCGCGTTCATGTGTGTCCTGATTGTGATCTTCCGGATGTCTTCCACTTTCATTGGGTGTTCTTTCAGAATGTTCTGGACGGCTTCTATGCCGAAGTGTACATAACGGCAGCTGCAGAAGGGCTTGAAGTAGATCTTGAGGAACTCGAATTCCCGTCCCAGGTCTCGCACTATGATTCCCAGGTCGTATTCATCGGCAAAGCAATGGCAGAAACCCAGGTCTCCTTCTATTACCCCCTCTGGGCCGGTAAAGCCCTTTTTGGCGAGCCTGGCTGCAAGTATCCCGTTTTTTGCGGCATTGCCGGGATGGAGATGCTTCACAATGGACCCGTCAATTTCATATTGGTTGATACCGGCCGCCATGCTTCCGGCGATCCCCAGGGCATTGGTCATCTGTTCCGCATCAAGACCAAGGAGCCGGCCTGCCGCCGTGGCTGTGCCGAAAACCGCCACCGTTCCCGTGGGATGGAAACCCCTGAGATAATGGGAGGGATTCACCGCAGTTCCGATCCGGAGCGAGACCTCGTAACCTGCAATGATCGCCTCCAGCATGGCTTTCCCGCTGCAGCCGGTTTCCTCCGCAAGAGCCAGACAGGTGGGGACGATCGACGAACCCGGATGGTAGGTGGCGTGCTTCGATCCGTCATCCAGCTCCAGAGCATGGGCCATCATGCCGTTCGCCAGTGCGGCCGTGGCGGCGCTCCTTTTCATGAGAGGACCGGCCACCGTGGCAGTTTCTTCCTCCCTGTGCCCTTCCGCTATCTCCCTTGCGATTCGGCCCGTCGTGGAATGAAAGCTTCCCGCGATAATGGTACCCATTGTGTCGTAAAGGCATTTTTTCGCCATGGTCACTACATTCACGGGTAAATCTTCGTAGCGGACTTTACATGCGAACTCAGCCAACTGCTGTGCGAGGGTGCTCACGAAATCTCCTCCTTAATCTTCCCAGGGGATTTCCAGACTGAATAAAGGTGCATACTGCTGGCAGCCGTAGACATCCGTCTCACCTGGCCCGCCGCTTGCCGTTTCACTCAGGAAGTTCGCTTTTATACCCATTCCAGGGTCGAAGAAATGAAAATTCTCCACCTTTTCCACGGGCACCCTGTAGGCCTTAGCTATGGCTTCCCTGGTTACGGCACCGCTTTCTTTCACCCTGTTATAGACTTCCCTGTCGTCGAATATGATCTCCATCGTGACCGCGAAATACCCGGCGTTCTTGCTTCGGATAGTCCGCGCCAGCTCGCATATGTTTTTTGTCTTCATTGGACATGCCTCCTGAAGTGGTTGATGATGTCTCCGTATGAGACCGAATCTTCATCCCTCTCCACCGTCAATTTCCACAGACCTTCGAAAAACTCCGAAGGATAGTGAGGTGCCGTCATGGCCGCTAGCTTCTCTATGTAATCTCCGTCATCGACGGGGTTCTCGGGTTCGCCCTTCGCAACAGGTACGCCTTTTTTGAACCGCCGGCCGTCTTTCAGTACAATCTCCATCCAGGCACCACGCTCCTCGGGGTATTTCTCATCCATTTCTGGATCGATATCTATAGATACTTTTGCCGCAACGCCCTGAAGCTTGCGGTCGGAAAGGATCTCCTCCGAATAGTCCTGGAGGGTCACGTTTCCCCGATCCAGCGCCAGCGCCACCGAAAAGGGCATGCTGAACATGGCCTCTTCGAAGTTTTCAGGGTGGCGTATCTGGCCGACTTCGGCATTCCCAAGGCTGTACGTGCGAATACGGATGCTTTCGATGTCTTCCAAAGAACACCCCAGATGTTCCCTGGCCTCACGGGCCAGATCGATGGCCGCATGGCAATGGCGGCAGGTCGGATAGAGCTTCGTGTAGGTGTACATGATTTCCCAACGGCTCCCAAGATCACCGATGAGTGCATCCTCAGAGTACTGACCGTCGCACATGGCCTTCAGCCACCCGTGGATTCCCTCGTAAAGCGTCCGTGGAGCCTTTGCACCCCGGGCGGAGAGATCCGCCGAAAGCACTCCCGCCATGGCAGCCTTGCCAGGCTGAAGCGTCTTGACCCCGGGATGGTCATGGAGCATCTCCTGGAGGCCCGCGCTTTGGAGTCCACCCATGGATACGGCATAGGCCATGCGCTCTGCATCCAGGCCCAAAATATGAGCGCACCCGGCCGCGGCGCCAAGGCTCCCGCAGGTCCCCGTGGAATGGAAACCCCGTTTAAGGTGCGACGGGTTGATGGCCCGCGCCGAACGCAGCATGACATCGTAGCCGGTCACAATTGCCGAGAGAATATCTATGAAGGAGCTACCCTCTCTCTCAGCCACTGCCAGGACCGCCGGTATAACCGCTACCGCCGGGTGTGAAGTGCCCCACCTGTGACCGTCGTCAAGCTCAATGGCGTGACCCATGATCCCCATCGCGGCGGCCGCGTTCATGGCGGGGACCTTCCTGTCGACACACAGGATAGTCGATTCTTCCTTGCCGCCCAGGCCCACAACGTACTCGTTCCAGATCTTGCCGAATCCACCCTCAAGGTACCCAACGGCAAGCTCCGATAAAAAGTCCGCCAAAACCCGTCGGGTCTTC
>DMCT01000094.1:0-3323 GCA_003446665.1 Synergistaceae bacterium | reverse complement strand
TCCCACTGTCTCGAAGGCGAAGCGGAAGATACGGTTGTCCAGGGGGTCGTCAAGCCTGATAAGGTGGTCTATGGTCCAGCGGTAGCACTTGTTCCTGGGATAGAGGGGTTCGTCCGTCAGAAGGGCTACAGAGCCTCCCGATGAATTCATCTGGCCGGGATAGCTCATATAGAAGAAACGGAACTTTGCACACTTGGCTACGGAAGTGGCGAGATCTTCGTCCTTTGAAACCACCTCGATTACCACGGCCAGCTCGTGTGACTGTGTTTTGGCTACGGGTTCGAGATCTTTCATTATGGCGTTTCTTCCGTATACGTGGAAATACAGCTCATACTGATCGTCTCTGGAAGGTCCTATGATCTGGGAAACCTTCTTCCGTGTGTCCTCGAGGATCTTGTCGATGTTTTCTATGGCCCGCGTATCCCTTATTCCCACCAGGTGGTAGACCCTTTTTCCGACTTCTCCGGCACCTTCGAGCTTCACCTTGTAGCTGCCGTCTGGTGAAGGAACGAATTTGCTTTTAGATACCCTGGTGATCCTGTCCGTTTCTGCCTTATATTCCGACTCGTGCATGTCCAGGATGCCCCCCGGGACCGCTTGCGTAAAGGAATCCACCCTTTCGTACATCGAATGGGCCGCCACGCTGTGAGGAGTTGCTCTTTGAGCCGGATGCATAGGTTCTATGGTGAAGGAGTCATTATAGACCGTCGCGATAATGGATTCCTTGATCATCTGGGGCCAGCAGACAAGGGACGCACATTCCGCGGCCTTGCCCATGTGGAGGCTGATGCCTTTCGGGAACCCCCTAAAAATGGGATACGCCGCAAGCACGGCGTCATCACATGCACGTCCGGCCATGATGACTTGTGCTCCCTCTTTCAGTGCGTGCATAATCTGCTCAACGCCCATACTTGCCGTAACGTTCGAAGTTTCATCAAGTACCTGCTGCGTAAGGGGGTACGGAGCACCCAGTGATTCTGTCTCGCCCCTTTCTATCCACTTTGCCAGATCCTTTTTATTGACCTGCGAGTAGATCCTGGCCATTTTGAAGGATTTCAGTCCGTGCTTTTTAGCGATCTTGCGGATCAACTCGGCGTATCGGTCCACCGCGCTGTCAGTACCTGTCGTACTGCAGGAACCCACAATCATAGGGACGTCCTTCTTGCGGCTTTCGACCAGCATGATTTCCAGGTCATGTTCCTCCCACTCTATGGGGTTATGCGGCTTATCGGCACCCAGAAAGGTCGGCCCGGCATCAGCTGTTCCAGCGTCGGCGGCGAAACAGTCTATATCACGCTTGACTCCCTCGTAGAAAGACCCCTCCTCGATGATATTGTCCCCAAGGTTTCCCGTTGATACCAGCAACGAAAGTTTTTCCATTTTCATAGCCTCCCTGGCAGTGCTTTATTGCGGCAGAAGAAAAGGAACCCGATTCTTTTCTCTGCGGAAATCGATATCCGTTTTTACCAGTCTCAAAATACTCCCGCTTTTAACCCATGTCAAGGCCGCAAAAAGAAAACAAAACCTGATGCATCAAACAAATTCCCTTTTCTTGAATACAGATATAGGCTGAAAAGTACGGCGTTTCAGGAAAACACCTGGCACGCTTTTATTTTTCAAGGGAAGCAGATGAAATGTGGAAGGAAAATACCGAATTGGAATTTTTTAGCCACATATGAACACCAGAAAAAGGAAGTATATTTCCTTTTAGGCCCTGTTTTTGCCGCGGCGCGACGGGACACTAATGGCATGGTATTGCACGCGGCCCCGTCGCACCTTCGAGGCGGTTTAATTCCTTCAGTTCATTGACAATACCCAGTCGACCATCTCCGAAAAGTTGGCATTGAGATCCCCGGTTACATCTTTGCCTTCCTTGACTTTCTGCCGCATTTCGTGAATAAACTTTCTCCACATATCATTAACACCTGCTTCGTAGAATTCGCTGTAGGCAAAACTCTTCCTTTGGGTTTCGTAAACCGTCCCGTCCATCAATGCCTTCGGGGTTTCCCGTGCACCCATCAGGAAAGGAATGGAGTATCCATAAGCTGGAAGTGTCACGAAAATGGTTGTCAATGTCTCGGGGTGTTCCGGGTCGATAACAATCGTAGCGCTGGACTGCGCCCTTTCGAAGTTCCACACGGCGGGGTGTTTTGAAACCTTCGGGCTGTTCACCAGCTCCACGGTTATGTTGCCGTAGTTTGATATCAGCGCGTCTTCAGGGGCCCCATAATCGTTTTTGCGCAGAACCGTAAAGTATATGCCCTTGTATTCTTTTCCACCCTTGACAAGCGCCGGGTTAACCCGTTCTTCGTATATTTCGCGGCAATTATCGGCAATCTGGAGTACCTGCCCCTTGGCATCCACAAAAAGATAATTGGTGCCCCACTTCCCGCTCGCGATGTATCCCTTGTCAACGAAATCATGCAACACTTTACGGGCTTCTTCGACATCTTTGCAGTGTTCCGCGATATAGCGGGGTACGTAGTGGTTCATGAAACCATCATATTTTGGCGGATCCACAAAGGGCTTTTCCCCCTCGGGTGGAGTTACGTAATATTCTTTGTGCTGCCACTCGACAGGAACATCGGCCCCTCCCGCAAGACCTTTTTCATTGACGAAAAAGGAAACACCTGTATCGGCTGTACCCATCTCGCCGAAAAACTTGTAAGGTTTCTTGTCTCCCGACGGCACGCCGGTAATATGCTTGAGATAGGCCGACTGCAGGTCCGCCGCCGTCTCCCTGGTCTTATGGAAAATTATCTGGCCGTTTTTCGTCGCAGGAGGCACGACAGCAAAGGAGGTACAACCCACACCTTCGTAAAGAAGCGCAAGGTCCCTGTATCTTCCAAAGGTAAAGGCGATATAAAGTTCCCGGTCCAGACCTACCGTATCCGCAATGGCATTGAGTTCATCGATCCAGTAGGAGCATCCGATCTTTTTCGAAAGGTCTATCGAAAGCTTCGCGAAATTCCTCAGGAAGTCTTCCTTCCCTTCAGCCCTGGCCATAAATGCTTCATAAGCCTTTACGATCGAATCGCGGTTGATCTCTCCCCATATCTTCCCCACCTCTTCTGCGGTTCCTTCCAATGTCACGACGTCACCGGGAGACGCTATAAGCACTGCGGGGCAACTCAACAAGACCGAAACAACCACAACCAGCACCGCTAACTTCTTCATTCCCCTGACCCCTCCTCTTTCTTCTAAAACAACTTTTGACGACGACAACCGCATCCAGTCAACTCATGCGCACCCCCCCAATGTTTTGACATTCACAATATTCTTTGTGACGACTGGCACGTGAAGGTTTCTTCATGAAAGGTCAT
>DMCT01000151.1:11125-15886 GCA_003446665.1 Synergistaceae bacterium | reverse complement strand
AAAATGTGCCTTCGCCATCTTTAATTCCCTCCCTGAATATCCTTTTCCTATATTTTTTTACTTTTGCTTGTTCTCTATCTGTCGAGCAGTTGGCTTGCAACCGTCTGCGGTACTTCCTCGTAATGCGAGAAGTGCATCGAATAGGAAGCCCTTCCGGAAGTCTTGCTTCTAAGATCAGTTGCGTAGCCGAACATCTCTGAAAGCGGCACGAAAGCCTTGACTATTCTCGTGTTACCGCGCATTTCCATTCCCTCGACATGGCCTCGCCTTCCGGAGAGGTCACCCATAACGTCGCCTAGATATTCCTCTGGAGTAGCTACCTCTACGTCCATAATCGGCTCCATTAAAACCGGTTCGGCTTTTTTCATGGCTTCCTTGAAAGCCATCGAGGCCGCGATCTTGAAGGCCATTTCCGAACTGTCGACCTCGTGAAAACTTCCGTCTACAAGAACGGCCTTCACTCCTATTACAGGATATCCACCCAAAACACCCGTCCCTATGGCTTCCTCAATGCCTTTTTGGACAGCCGGGATAAATTCTTTCGGGATCGCGCCGCCGACAATCTTGTTTTCGAACTCGAAGCCCTTGCCCTCGGGTAGAGGCTCTAGTTCCAAAACCACGTGGCCATACTGCCCACGGCCGCCTGACTGTCTTACGAAGCGTCCTTCGGCGGAAGATTGCCTCTTGATGGCTTCGCGGTATGCCACCTGAGGCCTGCCAACTTTGACATCCACCCCGTATTCCCTTTTAAGCCGGTCGACTATTATCTCAAGATGGAGCTCTCCCATGCCTGAGATTATAGTCTGTCCCGTTTCCTCATCGGTCTTTACCCTGAACGTGGGATCTTCTTCGGCAAGACCTGAAAGGCCCTTCGAAAGCTTGACCTGGTCCGCCTTGCTCATGGGTTCGACCGAAAGCGAGATTACGGGTTCCGGAAAGGCAAGCGTTTCGAGCACTACGGGTTTTTTGTCGCTGCAAAGGGTATCGCCCGTCTTCGTCGACTTCAGCCCGGGAAGGGCAATTATCATTCCCGTCTCGGCGATTTCAAGGTCCTCTCTCTTGTTGGCGTGCATGCGAAGAATCCGGCCTACACGCTCCTTGCCTCCCGTTGTTGTGTTAAGAAGGCTGTCACCGCTTTTTACGGATCCTGAATAGATACGGCAATAAACCAGTCGCCCCACGAAAGGATCAACCACAATCTTAAAAGCCAGCGCAGAAAAGGGTTCGTTGACATCAGGTTCCAGGAACACCGTTTCTCCCGTATCGGGGTGCACCCCTTTAACCGGAGGCAAATCCAGGGGGGACGGTAGATAGTCCACCACGCAGTCAAGAAGGGGCTGAACTCCCTTGTTCTTAAATGCCGAGCCGCAGGCCACGGGGAATATGTTGAGGTTTATTGTGTTCTCCCTGATCGCGCGCCTGAGCGTCTCTTCAGGAATGGTTTCTCCTTCGAGGAAGCTGACCATAATTTCCTCGTCAAAATCCGCCAGGGTTTCGACGAGGACCTCTCTTGCGAACAGGGCTTCCTCAAGGAGCTCCGGCGGTATATCGACAATTTTAGGCTGAGAACCAAGTTCGTCGTGGTAGACCACCGCTTTGAATTTCACCAGGTCTACAATGCCGATAAAACTGTCCTCCACACCTATGGGCATTTGAATCGGCACAGCCCTCGCGCCGAGTTTTTCCCTCATTTGAGAGACGACTGAGGCAAAGTCAGCCCCTACCCGATCCATTTTGTTTACGAAGGCGATCCTGGGGACACGGTATTTGTCGGCCTGTCTCCAGACCGTCTCGGATTGCGGCTCCACGCCACCCACGGCACAAAACACCGCAACGGCTCCGTCCAGCACCCTCATAGAACGCTCCACTTCTACAGTAAAATCCACGTGGCCGGGTGTATCAATAATATTTATTTGATGATCCCGCCAAAAGCACGTCGTAGCCGCCGAGGTTATGGTAATGCCCCGTTCGCGCTCCTGTTCCATCCAGTCCATGGTGGCTGCGCCTTCGTGGACTTCGCCCATTTTATGCTTCCTGCCCGTATAAAACAGGATCCGTTCAGTGGTCGTAGTCTTCCCGGCGTCGATGTGCGCAGCGATACCTATGTTTCGTATATTTTTTAAATTATATTCCGACACTTCAAATCACCACCTTGCCGAGAGACTTCGTGAAAAGGGGCCTCCGGCACACCCTTGCAAGCCGAATCACCAGCGATAGTGCGCAAAGGCTCTGTTAGCCTCAGCCATACGGTGAGTATCTTCCTTCTTCTTGATGGTGCTTCCCTCACCCTTGTAAGCGTCGGCAAACTCCCTCGCGAGCCTTTCGATCATCGGCATGCCTGACCTTCCTCGAGCGTACTGCAGAATCCATCTGGTGGCCAAAGCCTGGGCTCTTTCCGGCTGCACTTCGACCGGGACCTGGTAGGTGGCCCCGCCCACACGCCTGGGCCTCACTTCTACCACCGGCCGGGCGTTTTCCATAGCTTTCTCGAATACGTCCATGGGGTCGGTATTCAGTCGTTTTGCCGCCGTTTCGAGCGCTTCATACATAATACGCTCCGCAAGGCTCTTTTTCCCGTCTTTCATAATGGAATTGATAAACCTGGCTACTTCGGTACTGCCATATTTCGGATCGGGTTGAACCTCTTTTTTCCGAACATGTCCTTTCCTCGGCATTTACTCCGCATCCTCCTTCGGTTATTTGGGACGTCTTGCGCCGTACTTCGAACGGCTCTGCCGCCTGCCCTCGACGCCACCGCAGTCTAGAGTTCCCCTGACAATGTGATAACGAACGCCTGGCAAGTCCTTGACACGACCTCCCCTGACGAGTACCACGGAGTGCTCCTGCAGATTATGTCCCACACCAGGGATGTATGAAGTCACTTCGATACCGTTGGTCAGGCGCACCCTGGCCACCTTTCTTAATGCCGAGTTCGGCTTCTTCGGGGTTACGGTGTAAACCCTGGTGCACACGCCCCGTTTCATGGGATTACGCTGAAGGGCAGGCGCACTGGAACGTTCCTTCTTCTCGTAACGGCCCTTCCTTATAAGCTGATTGATTGTCGGCACACAACTCCCTCCTTCGGGAAATATCAGATTTTTATTCCTGGCTTTCGCTTTCTTCGTTTTCTGTCCCTATACCTGCGGCAGACGCAGGTCGTTCGATGCAGCAGGCGCGCCCAAGCATCTCGCTTGATTCAACCCACTCGACCGGAATGCCCTCCGCCATCGCTTCGCGCTCAAGGGGTGCTGTCAACGAAGGGTCGGCGTCTTTTGCAAGAAACACCTTTTTCACCCGGCCCCTTTTAAGCGCTCTGCAAAGCCTTTTCGCACCTACCAGCCTGGAGCTCACAGCTAACTCGTTCAAGGGCACACTTATCCCCCCTTGAAAGGACACCGGGAAATAATAGCAACGCCTGCCGAGCATGTCAAGAAAAATCGGCGAGATAGGATAGGATCCGCAGGCCAGGAGTAAGGGTTTTTATCACTTTACGTTGACCTGCGGATGCGGGGCTTGCCCTGCAAAGGTTTTTGTCCTTGTCTTTTATAAAGCTTTGCAAGTAAGTGCCCTTTCACGCAATGCTTGTTATCGATCCGCAGGCCAGGAGTAAGGGTTTTTATCACTTTGCGTTGACCTGCGGATGCGGGGCTTGCCCTGCAAAGGTTTTTGTCCTTGTCTTTTATAAAGCTTTGCAAGTAAGTGCCCTTTCACGCATTGCTTGTTATCGATCCGCAGGCCAGGAGTAAGGGTTTTTATCACTTTACGTTGACCTGCGGATCGACGTCCCTGCCTGCCTCAAAAATCGACTGTAGATTCCACCGAAAATTTTTCCGGTTTCTCCACCTCTTCGACGGCTATTACCTCAACTTTTCTGTATTCTTCGGCACCCGTGCCCGCGGGTATAAGGTGGCCGATAATAACGTTTTCTTTAAGCCCCTTAAGATCGTCGAAATCGCCCCTGACGGCCGCACCGGCAAGAACCTGGGCCGTTTGCTGGAAGGATGCTGCGCTAAGGAAGCTGTCCGTAGCAAGAGCCGCCTTGGTGATCCCGTGTACAACCGGCTTCCAGACAGGCTCTTCGCGCAGGCGCCGGACGAAAGAGACCCTGTGGATCAGGCTCCTGGTTTCCGAATGCGTCGAAATGGGTCTTACGACAAGTTCGGACGGATCCGCTGCAACTATGGCGTCCAAAACCTGGTGATTGATTTCCTTGCCGGATGTGGCGACCAGATTCATTTTCCTGTCGGCTACATCTTCAAGCAGCACTTTGCCGTAGGCCACCTCGGTAAGCACATCGTGCAGGATTGTATCCCTCGAAAGTATCTGTCCTTCGATATCGATGGCGGTTATATCACCTTCGACCAGGCCACGGACGACTCTTCCATCCACCAGATGAGAGATATCCCTGACTTCGTTGCCATCGGCGTCAAGGGCTTTGGAAAGAGGCCTGCCCCACACTTTATCTATGAGCATTTTCTGCATGGCATCAGGGATCGTAACGGTTTCCGGAGTCCTCCAGACCTTTACCTGATGTACATTCAGGCTGCGGATTTTTTCGGCAACATCCCTTGTAACAAGCTGATCGCGCAATGCAACTGTTTCATCACCGATTATTACGTCCTCTGCAAGGTAGGCCTTTCCTTCAAGAGCCTCAAGGACATCAAGATCTCGGACCCATATGTCGAGGGGAGCGTTTTTGGTTATAAGCATCAACTGTCCCATCGTAAGGACAGACCCTGCTTCGATGGTCTTTTCTTCCTC
>DMCT01000151.1:0-10872 GCA_003446665.1 Synergistaceae bacterium | reverse complement strand
TGGACATCTTTAAGGACCTTCCCGCTGATCTTTTCGACGGCTTCATTCAGGAAACGCTCGTTTTCAGAACGAATCGTCTCCACTTCTTTCTCGAAATCCCTGAACCAGACGAGTTCGTTTGCCACGAAAGAGCTGTCGCCTTCCTCTGCTATCCGCACCCTGTTGACAGGTGCCACTTTCCTCAGAATGACTTCTATGTGCTTGTTGTTTATTGAAACACCCTGCGATCTGTAGACTGCCTGTATGTTGTCGACCAGGTAGTGCTGGACCGCTTCGAGACCGCTTATCTCCAAAATCTGCTGGGGGTCGGGATATCCTTCGGTCAGGGCCTCCCCTTTTTTCACCCGTTGACCTTCCTCCACCAAAAGATTTTGAGAAACGGGGACGTTATAGGATGTTCGCTGCTCGTTTCCGTTCTCGTCGGTGGAGGTGATGAAGACCCTGCGCTTTCCCTCCATCTCCCTTATCTCCGTAACCACCCCATCCGCATAGGCTAAAAGCGCCACTTTCTTCGGGCGTCGCACCTCGAAAAGTTGCTCGATCCTGGGAAGACCCTGGGTTATGTCCTCACCGGTCAAACGTACGCCACCTGTATGGAAAGTCCGCATTGTCAGCTGCGTCCCAGGCTCACCTATAGACTGGGCAGCTACCACACCCACCGTCTCGCCTATGGCTATCGGTTGCCTCGAAGAAAGGTCGGTACCGTAACATTTCTGGCAAATGCCGTTTTGCAAGGCGCAAGTCATGGGACTTTTGACCCATATTTCCTCAAGCCCTGCGCTTTCTATCCTTGATGCAATGTCGTTTGTAATGATGTTATCGGCCTCGACTATAATTTCGCCGCTTTCAGGATGTACGACATCTTTCAGCGCAGTGCGCCCAGCTATTCTCTCGCTCAGGTGGATCACTATCTTGTCGTCCTGTTTCAGGGGTCCGATGCAAATCCCCTGGTCAGTTCCGCAATCTACTTCGGTCACTATCAAATCCTGGGACACGTCGACAAGTCGCCGTGTCAGGTATCCTGATTTAGCGGTCCTGAGGGCGGTATCCGCAAGGCCCTTTCTGGCACCGTGGGTTGAAATGAAATATTCAAGCATGTTGAGTCCTTCGCGGAAGTTAGAAACTATGGGATAGTCTATGATCCGACCCGAAGGATCGGCCATGAGTCCGCGGATGCCCGCCATCTGAGCTATCTGTCCTTTGCTTCCTCTGGCACCGGATTCGACCATCATCCTGAGTGGATTGGTGACATCCATGTTTGCAATGATTGAATCGGCTGCCCGACGGGATGCCTCGGACCAAAGAGTTTCCTTTTGCCTGAGGTATTCGTCTTCGGTCAGGATACCCATTTCATACTGCGATGTAAGTTCCTTTTCCTGCTCCAGGGAGTTTTCGACAATGGTATTTTTCTCCGGCGGGATCGTAAGATACTTGAGTCCCAAGCTTAGACCGCTCACTGTCGCCCAGTGATAGCCCAAAGACTTTATGGAATCCAGGGTATTTACAAGCTTTTCCCTGCCTACCCTGTCGTAGGCCGCATCGATCAGAAGTCCCAAGGCCTTTTTGTCTATCTGTTTGTTGATAAAACGCAGTTCTTCCGGTATCACGCTATTGAACAGGACGCGACCAGGGGAGGTTTTGACCCATTCCCCCTTGATCTTGAGGAGGATCTTGCTGTTAACGTGCACAACACCATGATCCAGCGCGCAAAGGACATCGTCTATATTCATGAATGACTTTCCTTCGCCTTCCATTCCTTCCCTCATACCCGTAAGGAAATGAATTCCCAGAACTATATCCTGGGTAGGTGTCACAACGGGTTTCCCGCTGGCAGGCGAAAGAAGGTTTTTAGCCGACAACATGATCGTTTGGGCCTCCACTCGGGCGTCTATTGAAAGGGGTACGTGCACGGCCATCTGGTCCCCGTCAAAGTCGGCATTGAAAGCAGCGCAGACAAGAGGGTGCAGCCGTATGGCCTTCCCCTCCATGAGGACCGGCTCAAAGGCCTGGATGCCGAGCCTGTGAAGCGTGGGCGCCCGGTTCAAAAGGACCGAATGCCCCTGGATGACCTCTTCCAGGATGCCCCATACATCCTCCCTGCCCCTTTCAATAACCCGCTTGGCGCTCTTTACGTTGGGGGCCAACCCCCTGTCCACAAGCTTTTCGATTACGAAGGGCTTGAAGAGTTCAAGAGCCATCTGTTTCGGGAGACCGCATTGATGGAGCTTGAGGTTCGGCCCTATGACGATGACGGAGCGCCCCGAATAATCCACACGTTTTCCGAGCAGGTTCTGGCGGAAGCGTCCTTTTTTCCCGCGTAAGAGGTCGGTCAGGCTCTTGAGAGGCCTGTTGCCGGCACCGAGAACCGCCTTGCCCATTCGTCCGTTATCGATAAGCGCGTCGACAGATTCCTGCAGCATCCTTTTTTCGTTTCGGATAATGATCTCCGGCGCCCGGAGCTCCTGGAGTTTCTTGAGCCTGTTGTTCCTGTTGATGACCCTGCGGTACAGGTCGTTCAGGTCGGAAGTGGCGAAACGTCCGCCATCGAGTTGGACCATGGGTCGGAGTTCAGGCGGGATGACCGGCAAAACCTCCATCACCATCCATTCCGGCCTGCTTTCGCTTTTGCGAAAATCCTCCACTACCTGCAGGCGCTTTATCAGCTTGCGCTTCTTTTGGCCTGTCGTCTCAGCGATCTCTTCCCTCAGGGAAGAGCTGATTTCCTCAAGATCAAGTTTTTTCAGGAGCGAAAGCACTCCTTCCGCCCCTATTCCGGCCTCGAATTCCTTGTCGTAGGCGGAACAAAGCCTCTGCTCGCGTTCCAGGATGATCGAGCCCGTTTCGAAGGGAGAATCCCCCTCCTCGATGACGATATAACAAGGGTCCTCTATTGTGATGGTTTCAGGCTGGACCGCGAACCTCCCAGGATATTTCTGGTAAAAAAGCTGGTACTCGCTGGAAGATATGACGTCACCTTTCGAGAAGGGAAGGTGTGAAACGGCCGTCACTACGAAACCTTCCTGGTTACCTGCCATGGCTCTCTCCACGGCGGGCTCCGGTCCCTCTTTTCTCAGGGAGTCCAGCTCGGACCTGGAAAGTATATGGCCCGTTTCGAGTCTCCCGTCCCCAGAGGCCTCGATTACCCTGAAAGCAGGCTCCACGTGAAAAAGGGAGTCTCCGAAGTTTCTTTTCAGGAGGCCCACCTGCTCGGCGGAAATTACATCTCCTTCGTTTACGGGGACGTCGTCGGCCTGAATGACCCTGAAGGCTTCCTCGGACTTGAACTTGTGGTCGTAATGACGGTGGATTCTTTCCTCGGAAGCGGAGATAAGGTCACCCCGTTTCAGAAGGTCCGTCCTTCGCCCCTCTATGACTACCTTGTGAACTGGCTCGCGCCGCCGTGTCGGGGCAAAATAGACCACTTTTTCGAGATCCTTGGTGGAAGTCCCCAAAAGCAGGCTCAGCCGACCGGGGATACCTCTCAGGTACCATATATGAACCACAGGTGCAGCCAGCTCGATATGGCCCATACGCTCGCGTCTGACTCGGCTGTCGGCTATCTCCACGCCGCAACGGTCGCAGACGACACCTTTGAACTTGGGGCCGCTGCGCTTGTATTTTCCACAGGCACACTCATAACTTTTTGTCGGGCCAAAAATGCGTTCGCAGAAAAGACCGTCTTTTTCAGGTCGTAATGTCCTGTAATTAATCGTTTCGGGTTTTTTTACCTCTCCGCTGGATAGTCCGCGTATCCTTTCCGGGCTCGCCAGCTTCAGCCTTACTCCGGCTATTTCCTTTCTGCCCATTTATTCATCAGCCCCCTCTTTCGGGTCCTGGACATCTTCAAAAAAAACCGATTCGCCCTCGTTATCTTTTTCGATGGCGTCATTTTCGCCGGTGTTTATGAACATATCTTCCATACGGCGGACCGGGCTTTCTTCCGCCCGTTCCCTTTTCCCCCGCCCGGAGCGCGGGAAGTATTCTTCTTCTTCTTCGTAAACGAGTTCTCCCCGGCTTCCGTCATCGTAAGAAATTTCGACGTCGAGCCCAAGGCCCTGCAGTTCTTTGACAAGAACCCGGAAACTCTCGGGGACACCTGGATCAGAAAGGTTCTGTCCCTTGACTATACGCTCGTAGGTCTTGAGCCTGCCTCTTATGTCGTCGGACTTTACTGTCAGCATTTCCTGGAGTATATGGGCCGCTCCATATCCTTCCAGCGCCCATACTTCCATTTCGCCGAACCTCTGTCCCCCGAACTGGGCCTTGCCCCCCAGCGGCTGCTGGGTGATGAGGCTGTAAGGTCCGATTGACCTGGCGTGGATCTTGTCATCCACGAGGTGGATGAGCTTCATCATGTACATCGAACCTACAGTGACAGGGTATTCCATCGGCTCTCCCGTCCGTCCGTCGTAGAGGGTCATACTGCCGTCTTCTGTGAGCCAGGGGAAGCCGTCCTTACGCAAGTCCTCGATCAGTTCGAAAATCTCGCCTTCTTTGGCCCCTTCGAAAACCGGAGTGGAAACGTACCAACCCCTCTTTTCTGCGACAAAACCCATTATCGTCTCCAGGACCTGGCCGAGGTTCATACGGCTAGGGACACCCAGGGGGTTCAAAACCACATCGACGGGAGTGCCGTCCGGCATGTAGGGCATATCCTCCTCCGGAAGGATTCTGGATACAACACCCTTGTTCCCGTGACGCCCCGCCATCTTGTCGCCTACGGTTATTTTCCTGAGCTGGGCCACGTATACCTTTATCACTTCGTTAACCCCAGGGCTCAATTCATCGCCGTTTTCAAGCCTGCTCAGCCGTTTCACGGCAACTACCTTGCCGCCTTCGCCATGAGGGATTCGCAAGGAAGTGTCTCTGACCTCTCTGGCTTTTTCACCGAAAATGGCCCTTAGCAGTTTTTCTTCGGGGGTCTGGTCTGTCTCTCCCTTGGGAGTGACCTTCCCTACCAGGATATCCCCGGTCGTGACTTCCGCGCCTACGCGGACGACGCCCGTTTCATCGAGATTTTTGAGGGCATCCTCTCCGACGTTCGGGATATCCCTGGTGATTTCCTCGGGCCCCAGCTTGGTGTCACGTGCCTCGGTTTCATATTCTTCTATGTGTATGGATGTGAACATGTCGTCTTTTACGAGTCTTTCACTAACCAATATCGCGTCTTCGTAGTTGTAGCCTTCCCAGGAGACGAAAGCAACCCGGATGTTTCTGCCCAGCGCCAGCTCCCCGCTCTCGACGGACTGACCGTCGGCAAGGATGTCGCCCGCGGCGACTATCTCTCCCACTTTTACGATCGGTTTCTGGTGTATGACCGTTCCCTGATTTGATCGCCTGAATTTAACGAGGTGATACTCGTCGGGTTCTCCACCGTCCGCAGGCTGTATTATGATTTTCCCAGAGTCGACATAGGTAATTGTCCCCGCACGTCTTGCCGTAACACAGGAACCGGAATCCTTTGCGATCTTGGCCTCTATGCCCGTTCCGATCCGCGGTGCCTCGGGTTGGATCAGTGGGACGGCCTGGCGTTGCATGTTGGACCCCATAAGTGCTCGGTTAGCGTCGTCGTGTTCGAGGAAGGGGATCAGCGCTGTGGAGGCCGAAACAATCTGCTTCGGAGACACATCCAGATACTGGACCTCCTCCGGCCTTACTTCTACGATATCGTCCCTGTACCTTACGTGCACTTCCTCTTCGGCGATCGAACCGTCCGGGGTGAGGGGTGTATTCGCCCTGCCCACGTAGAATTCGTCTTCCTCGTCAGCGGAAAGGTACTCCACCTTGTTGGTTACGATGCCGTTTTCCACTTTTCTTTTCGGAGACTGCAGGAAGCCGTATTCGTTAATCCTGGAATACACCGCGAGGGACGTCACGAGACCAATGTTGGGCCCTTCAGGTGTTTCTATGGGACAAACCCTTCCGTAGTGGGTGTAATGTACGTCTCTTGCTTCGAAACCAGCTCTTTCACGGCTCAACCCGCCGGGCCCGAGGGCCGAAAGGCGCCTCCGGTGCGTCAATTCCGCCAACGGGTTGGTCTGGTCCATGAACTGTGAAAGCTGGCCTGAACCAAAAAACTCCCTGAGTGACGCCGAGATGGGGCGCACGTTAATGAGGTCCCTCGCGGTCGCTTCGTTAAGGTCGGGAATAGTGGTCATGCGTTCCTTGGCGATACGTTCCATCCTCAAAAGGCCTATCCGTACCTGGTTCTGGAGCAACTCGCCCACAGCCCGCACGCGCCTGTTTCCGAGGTGATCTATGTCGTCGACGCGGCCGGTCCCTTTTCTCAGGTTGAGCAATTCCTGGACTATACTGACGATATCCTCGATCGTAAGGAGCCGCGTGGATTCAGGCACGTCCAGTCCAAGTCTGCGATTCAGCTTGTAGCGACCCACCCGTCCGAGATTGTAACGTCTGGAATCGAAGAAGAGCCCGTAGACATACTCTTTGGCGTTTTCCATGCGAGCCGGTTCATTCGGCCTTAGTCGCCTGAATATTTCCAGCACCGCATCGTCGCCGGTCCTGGTGTTATCCCTTTCGAGGGTAGCAGCGAAGGCACCATTGACCTTCCAGACCCACACTTTAGTTCGGCCAAGGTTCCACAGAATCTCGAGGTCTTCCTTGGTGATACGCTTGTTGCGGTGGATCAAAATCTGTCCCGACTCATTACTGACGTTCTCGGCTATAAGATGCCCGCGGACCTCGTCTTCCACGAGATCAACCTGTTCCTCGACCCCGTTGAAGAGCTTCAGTATTTCGTCGTTGCCCTTGACGCCAAAGGCCTTCAGGAGCATCGTCACCGGAAGCTTTTTCTTGTTGTCGATATTGACGGAGATTACCTCGCCCGGGGTTAGGTCGAATTCAAGCCATGCCCCCCTGTCGGGGATTACCTTTGCGGCGTACCGTTCCTGGCCTGGTACTCCTTCCTCGGCGCTGAAATAGACTCCAGCCGACCGGGCCAACTGGTTCACCACGACCCTTTCCGTCCCGTTGATGATGAAGGTTCCCCGTTCTGTCATTGTGGGGAAATCTCCAAGGTAGACGTCCTCTTCCTTGATTTCGAGGGTCTTTCTGTTCACCAGGCGAATAGTGGCTCGCACCGGCCGGGACCATGTCATGTCCCTTTTTCTTGCTTCTTCCTGGGTGATCGAGGACGGCTCCAAAGTGTAATCGACAAATTCCAGGGCGAAAGAACCATCATAACTCTCGATAGGGAAGATCTCATCGAAGAGCTCCTGAATACCCACACTTTCCCTTTCCGCGGCATCTTTCAGCTCTCCAGACTCATCGAGCTGAAAGAACCATCGGAAGGAATCCCGCTGAACCGCGACAAGGTCCGGAAGTTCAACCAGGTCGCGGGCGCGACCAAAAGTCAGTCGCTTACGTTTGCTGCTAACTGAAACAAATTCGGCCATGGGAGAAACACAACCTCCCTGCATTGGGGGATTAGGAATCTTTGCGTGACAAACTAATAGGATAACGAAAGGGTCATACCATGTCAAGGGACACGGCATGACCCCTTATCTCTCTTTTTTGGTAAGGGACAGGCGCCTCCTTTATCGGTTGCACACCCCGTTCATTACGGGTTTTCGGATAAACCTGGTGGGGAAGGGGGGATTCGAACCCCCACATCCTTACGGACACTGGCTCCTGAGGCCAGCGCGTCTACCATTCCGCCACTTCCCCTTTCCAACGGCGATGATTGTAACAACGGCCACACGTTTTGGCAAGTCCTTATCCTCCGGCAGCACGCTTTATCCTGTCCCGTAGAGCATATCCTATTCCTTCGGCTGGTGGCAGTTCCACTACGATAAGGTCAACTTCCTTTTCCATCTCACGAAGTGCAGCGAAAAAACCTCTTCCAAAATGAGCGGGTGAATCGAAGCGTATCACCCGCAGCGCCGAAAAGGGGGGAACGTTCATTCCAATGTAGCCGATACGCCCTTTTTCAAAAAAGGAAGGTTTCCTCGCCTCCGGGTCGTAGAGCACCAACGGCACCTGCGGAGCATAGTGCCTGTGCCGCAACCCCGGAGACGATTTCGACAGGTCTCCTTCCGTCTCAAAGACGATTTTTTCGGCGAATTTGCCAAGCTCCTCGAGGGTACAGCCACCGGGCCTGAAAATGCGCAGGCTCTCTTTTTCGATAGCGCAGACGGTGGACTCCATGCCCACCTCCGTCGGACCCGCGTCGAGAATGAGCGGTATTTTGCCGGCAAGATCGTCGTAAACTGTCTGTGCCGTCGTCGGACTGGGTCTTCCGCTTTTGTTCGCGCTTGGGGCCGCCAGGGGCAGTCCGGCCCGTTCTATGAGTCCCAGGGCCACTGGATGATCGGGCATTCTCACGGCTAAAGTTTCCAAACCGGCCGTCACCTCTTTGGGAACTCCAGACTTTGCCGGCAACACCAGGGTCAAAGGCCCGGGCCAGAACCTTTCCATCAAAGCTTCGGCGCGGTCTTCGACAATTGCTACATCCCTAGCCTGTTCCCTCGAAGAAACGTGTACTATCAGGGGGTTATCTGCAGGCCTGCCCTTGGCATCAAAGATCTTCAAAACAGCACCGGCATCGAGAGCATTCGCCCCAAGCCCGTATACCGTCTCGGTAGGGAAGGCGACAAGTCCACCTTCTTTGAGTATTCCTGCGGCATAATCCAGTACCCTTTCATCGGGATTCCATTTATCGACAGGCAGTATCTCCGTGTTCAAGGCGTATTCTCACCATCCCTGAAGGTCTCGTTGAATTCCTTGCGGAACATTTCGAAGGTCCCCTCGACTATAGCACTTCTTACGCGTTCCATTAACTTCTGGAGGAAATGAAGATTATGCCAGGTGCACAGCCGCGAAGCCAATATTTCCCTCGACCGGTACAGATGACGTATATAGGCTCTCGTCACTGTCCTGCAGGCGTAACAGGTACAACCCTGTTCGATGGGGCCAAAGTCCCTTTCGAATACGCTGTTTTTGATATTAAGCCTTCCTCTCGAGGTAAAGACCGTACCGTTTCGACCAAGCCTGGTAGGAAGGACGCAGTCAAACATGTCCACGCCCCTGGCAACACCTTCAATGAGGTTGGGCGGATATCCAACTCCCATAAGGTAGCGCGGTTTTAGCGCCGGCAGGACCGGGGCAAGTTCGTCCAGCATTTCGTACATGATTTCGTGAGGCTCGCCCACTGAGAGACCCCCGATGCCGTATCCAGGAAAATCCGCTTCCGAAAGGGCCTCGGCACAATGGCGCCTCTGGGAAGGGAAAATCGATCCCTGGACTATTCCGAAAAGCAGCTGGCCTTCCCGCGAATGGGCTTTTTTGCAACGGGCAGCCCATTCTATGGTCCTTTTAACGGCTCCGGCGGATCTTTTTTCATCGCAGGGGTAGGGGACACATTCGTCGAGACACATTGCGATGTCGCTTCCCAGCTTCTCTTGTATACTGACGGCCAGTTCAGGCGTAAGAAAATGCCTTCTGCCGTCCAGATGTGACTGGAAGACCACACCTTCATCGTTCACTTCCCTCAGGTCCGACAGGGAAAAAACCTGGAATCCGCCGCTGTCGGTCAGTATTGGTCGATCCCAGCCCATGAATTTGTGCAGGCCACCCGCTTCGTTTATCACATCCTGCCCGGGCCGCAGGTAGAGATGATACGTATTCGAAAGGATGATCTGCGAGCCGATCGCTTTGAGCTCGAAAGGGGCCATGGCCTTTACCGTGGCCTGTGTCCCCACGGGCATGAACACAGGTGTCTTCACGAAACCATGTCGCGTCTCGAGTATACCAGCTCGCGCACCTGTTTTCTGACAGGAAGCTTCTATCCTGAAACAACCCAAGCCATTCACACTCCCCATCCGAAAAGCCTCGTGGCGTTTCTTTCAACGACAGCCACCAGTTCGTCAAGAGCAACGCCCCGCGAACGCGCGATTTCTTCATAAACAAAACGGACATTCGCAGGTTCATTCGTTTTTCCTCTTACCGGCTGGGGCGCAAGAAAGGGCGCGTCGGTCTCGCAAAGTATTACCTCCTCTGGAAGAAGCGCCGCCGTTTTTCTCAAGTTTCCGGCATTTGGAAAGGTAACAAGCCCCGAAAAAGAAATGTAGAATCCGAGTTCCATCGCCTTTCGGGCGTACTCCACTGTTGCGGAAAAACAGTGGATCACTCCGCCGCAGTCCGAAGCCCTTTCTTCCTCAAGTATCTGTAAGGCGTCGTCGTAGGCATCCCTTATGTGGACAACCAGAGGCTTTCCCAAATCCCTGGCCAGGTCGATATGTTCCCTGAAAAGGGCCCGTTGGACCTCTCGGGGTGAATGATCATAATAATAGTCAAGGCCCGTTTCACCAATGGCCGCCACTGCGGGAAGACCGGCGAATTCCCTGATTTCAGAGGGAAGACCGCCTGGACAGCTTTTCGCGTCATGAGGATGTATTCCTACTGCTGCCGAGAGTCCATCCCTACCGTAACGTTCGACGAGGTCTAACACGCCTTGTGAGCTTTTTCCGTCGGAAGCTACTACCAACATGCGAGAAAGCCCGCAGTCGCGGGCTCTCGCTATGACTCCAGGAACATCCTCTACAAGAGGATGCATCGCCAAGTGGCAATGTGTGTCGATATATCCTGCGAAATTCATGAGGTTATTTCCCTTACGATCTTTCCGTCATCTAACCCGCGCACCCAGCGGGATGTCCCTGTCCACCGTCAAAAGCGCCAGTCCCTCGCCATCGGGTGTCTCCGCGGCAAGCAGCATTCCCTTGCTTTGCACGCCGCGTATGGTCGCAGGTTTCAGGTTGCAAATCACGATTATCCTCATCCCCTCAAGGTCCTCCGGGGTATAGGCTTCCCGGATCCCGGAAACTATGGTTCGGCGTTCATATCCGAGGTCCAGAT
>DMCT01000141.1:3369-3749 GCA_003446665.1 Synergistaceae bacterium | reverse complement strand
CCACCCTGGCGGCGACATGAATCGAAATTCCTTTTGAAGACAAGATTTCATGCACCATATAGGCCATCTCTTCGTCTATGGTGGACAAGATCCGGGGTAAAAACTCCACCACGGTAACGTTACATCCAAGGCCGGAAAAAAGCGTTGCGAACTCGATTCCTATTACCCCACCGCCCACGATGAGCATGGAAGAGGGAATCTCTTCTATGTCCAGGGCTTCGTCACTCGTCAGTACGCCCCGGCTTTCTAACCCTTCTATCGGCGGCGTGGAAGGCCTCGAGCCCGTAGCTATGATGAAGCAGTCTCCGGAAAGTCTGTGGGAAGAACCCCGGTCATCCCTCACGGAAACGACCTTTGGCTCTTCGAAGAAAGCTTCTCCC
>DMCT01000141.1:2374-3256 GCA_003446665.1 Synergistaceae bacterium | reverse complement strand
TTTTTAAAATTGTCGCGAAGCCCGACGGCGTGTAGAAGAACTTTCGTCGGGATACAGCCCCTGTTAAGGCAGGTCCCGCCAATGGCATCTTTTTCGACAAGCTTTACGCGGTTTCCTAGTTGAGCAGCCCTGATCGCCGAGACATACCCGCCGGGACCGCCTCCTATGACGATGACCTCCGCCATGGAAATCCCCCCTTTGCGCCAGTTATTATAATATCATGACATTATGTTTTTGCGACTTTCTGATATCTGGTTATTTGCCTGCTGCAACAGCGCATAAAACCACTGACGACACTTTTTTTGCAGTTAAAAATGTGGCCTGTAAAAGACCTTGGGGAAGGGGCCGTTTTACTTTCGAGTTTGTTTCGGCTTTTTTGCATAACCATTGAAGTTGTAACGTGGCATTTCTTTCTTTACATTCTATAATGATTCAAAACAGTTTCTTTTGAAGGGCAAATCGGCGGAGATTGTTTTGACCGGGTACAGACCATCTGGCATTTTCGTTTTGTTGACAGGCGACGTTATAGAAAGGTTAAAGCCGTGAAAGACTCCGTTACCAGACCAGCTTTTCGAATAGCCGCTACTTACGCGATCGTGGCGGGAATGTGGATTCTCCTTTCAGGCAGGTTTTTTGCTGCGATTATCAAAGATCCTGACCGGTACCTGCTCATGGAGATCTCCAAGGGGCTGGGTTTTGTGACGGTGACGTCCTTTCTGCTATACGCAGCCACGAAACGGCATTTTTTGCGCATGAAGGAGATGCACGACGCCAGGCTTGCCGAGGTGGCCCGCAGGGAAAATATCCTCCAGCATCTGGAGCATTACCTCAGGGCAAGCCCCACCGTCACCTGGGCGGGAAAGATAGAAGACGGGCGCATAA
>DMCT01000141.1:0-2191 GCA_003446665.1 Synergistaceae bacterium | reverse complement strand
CAAGAAGCGAAAAACATCCTGAAAATATTGTAGGCACCTGGACGGAAATAACCAGGGAAAAGAAGGCCGAACTGTCGCTGGCGGAAAGCGAAGCGCGGTACAGGAGCCTCTTTGAACAGGCGCCTAACGCGGTTTTCGTAAATATAGGCAACCGGATAGCCCTGGCCAACAAGGCCTGCATCAAGCTTTTCGGGGGCACAAAGCCCGAGGACGTAACCGGCCATTCTGTTTTCGAGTTCTTCCACCCTGATTATCACGGACAGATACAAAAAAGAATCGAGTGGATGTCCCGGACAAAGCAGCCGGCTCCCACCGTCGAACAAAAGGTCCTGCGCCTTGACGGCGAAACCGTCGACGTGGAAGTATCCACGACACCTTTCCCCTACGGAGACATGGAAGCCTTCCACATAATACTCCACGACATATCCGACCGCAAGGAAGCGGAGCGGAAATTGCGGGAGCTGAACGTGGAACTCGAAAGGCGCGTCGCGGAACGTACGGCCGAACTGGAGGCCCGCAACAAGGAACTTGAGACCTTTACCTTTTCCGTCTCCCACGACCTGAAGGCACCCTTGCGGGGAATAGACGGTTACAGCCGTTTGCTCATGGAAGAGCACTACGAAAGCCTTGACGAGGAAAGCCGCCGTTTTCTTTTGACGATCAGGGAAGCGACCAGGCAGATGAACCGGCTGATCGACGACCTGCTGGACTATTCGCGCATGGAGCGCCGGCCCGTGAGAAAGGGACCCGTAAATATCTCGTCTTTGATGGATTTGCTTCTTGCGGAAAAAAGCGAAATAATCACCGAAAAGAATGCGGAGGTGAAAGTGGAAATCCCCTTCCACCATGTCCGTGCCGACAGGGACGGACTCGCCCTTGTGTTACGTAATTATCTTGACAATGCCCTTAAATTCGTCGATCCCTCGCGAAAGCCGCTTATCGAAATCGGAGGGAAAGAGACGGAACAAACGTGGACGATATGGGTCCGCGACAACGGCATAGGGTTCGACATGGCCTTCCATGACCGTATCTTCGGCATCTTCCAGAGGCTTCACCGCCTCGAAGAATACGAGGGTACCGGCGTCGGGCTTGCCATAGTCAAAAAAGCGATGGAGAGGATGGGAGGCCGTGCCTGGGCGGAAAGCACGCCGGGCGAGGGTTCGACTTTTTACATGGAGGTGCCGAGGTGAGCCCAAGGGTTCTCAGGCCGGTCATCCTGGTTGAAGACAACCCAATGGACGCAGACCTTGCCATGAGGGCTTTCAGAAAATGCGGACTGGCAAACCCCGTTGAAATTCTCAGGGACGGGCAGGAAGCCCTGGAATGGCTGACAGGCCTGGACAAGAACATCAATGCGCCCGTGATGATCCTTCTGGACTTAAAGCTCCCGAAAGTCGACGGGCTGGAGGTCCTGAAGGCCCTGAGGACAACCGAGGCATGCAGGTTGACGCCCGTTGTGGTCCTTACCACGTCGACTAATGATCGGGACGTTCGTGCCGCCTATGAAGGGGGTGCAAACTCATATATAGTAAAACCGGTTGATTATGATGAATTTATAGAAGTAGTCCATCACATAAAGCTATACTGGCTGAAAATGAACAGGCTTCCTGACTAGCCTTTTCAAGGGGTGGTTTTTCATGAAAGTGCTCTGCGTGGAGGACGACAAGTGGGATAGCGACCTGATTAAACGGGAAATGGCAAAAAACGCCCCGGATGTCGCGGTCGAGTTCGCATGCTCCCTTCAGGAGGCCCGCAAGTACCTGGAGGAAGGCGCGTTACCCGACGTGGTTTTGGCGGACCTTTTCCTCGCCGACGGGACGGCCTTCGACCTGCTCAAAGACATACGGACCGGAGGAATTCCGGTAACGGTAGTCGTCTTGACGGGATACGGCGACGAAGGAACGGTCGTATCTGTCCTGAAAGCAGGCGCGGACGATTACCTCCCCAAACGACCCGGATTCGAGAAGCTTCTCCCCCAGACGCTTGAAAGGGCATTTTACCGGTTTGACAGGGAGCGAGCCTTACACAGACACCCCTTACGGGTTCTGTACGTGGAGCATGATCCCAGGGACATAGAACTGACCCGGCGTTATCTTAAAGACTTCGCCCCCCATATCATCCTGGACGTCGTAACCAGCGGAGCGGCCGCGCTCGAAAGACTTCCAGAGTCACCAGAGGAACCATGTTTATG
>DMCT01000123.1:3134-8536 GCA_003446665.1 Synergistaceae bacterium | reverse complement strand
GCGGCAGGCTTGCGAAACGCTCAACCCCGCCGATCTGAAACGAAGGATCGACAGATTGAAGATAAAGCTGGAACGATGCCACAAAAAGAAAAACGAGGCAACGGAAGCTGCACTGAGAGAACCTTATTTCGTCTAGATTTCTTCGTGAGGCAACGTTAACCGTTTCGTATAGATTTTTATATGAGGCAATAGGGCCGGACCACATGAGATGTGACCGGACCACATGAGAGAAGGGGCAGAGACCGCCGTCCCTGCCCCTTCTTTTGAAAACGCTTCTTCAACACCTAGACAGCACAACCGCCTCTGGGCAGGGCATCTGTGACCGCTTCCAGGTAGGTACTCCACAAAAAACCGCGCTGGTCCACCCTTACGACGTCGTCCGGGAAAGGAAGCTCATCAGGCACCCATACCGTGATATCGCCATCCTGGAGCTTTGTGTACCCGTCCTTTGCGGGCGGTTTACCGCTCTCCACGAGAGCGGCCGTTCTGGCGCCTCATCCCGAACCCAGCCTGCGCACTATGACGTAGGCCTCTTTTCCTTCCTTTTCCAGTTTTTCCCTGGCCTTTTCAGAAAGCTGAAGCTTCAGTTCCTTCATTCTCGACCCTCCATATAAAAATATGGTTTTACGATACTAACTATACCCCATCCCTGTATAAATTCCAACCCTTATCTCGCAGTACCGCCATGAAATCCCCCGGGGGGGTTGCCACAAAAGATTTGCCTCCGAGGTACTCCAGCGGAGCGGGGACATTTCCCGGGAAAAGGATTCGACGCGCATGCAGCAGGGGACGGGTGACTCCTACTTTCTTCCATTCTGCGTTCAATCGGGGGTCTCCGTACTTCACGTCACCCACAAGAGGATGTCCCGCCTCCGCCAGGTGGACTCTGGCCTGGTGGGGCCTCCCTGTAACGAGTTCCACCAAAATGAGCGAGACATGACCATCGGTTTCGATCCTGTAGTACCGGGTTTCTGAATATTTGCCCCCTTCCCTGACGGTTGAAACGACGTTTCGGGATGTGTCTTTTTCAAGTTGTGACTTTATTAACCCTTCTTTTTCGGGAACACCCTTCACTATGGCCAGATAGGACTTTCGCAATTCGTTCTCCCGCCACATTTTGTGAAGCGCTCTCAACGAAGGGCCACTCAAGGCCACCAGCAAGACACCCGAAGTGTTCCTGTCGAGCCTGTGAGCCGCGGTAGGATAAAAGTTTTTTTCCTTCCACCCCAACGTGGAGGCAACCCTACCCACCACCGAATCATCGCCTTTTCCGGCCGGCTGGGTCAAAAGGTTCCATGGCTTGTTGACGATACAGATCTCGCTGTCGGCGTAAACCAGCTCTATCGTCGGGCGGACGCCTTCAGTCGTTGACACCGCGTGGGAGGGTTCTTTTGCCGGGTCATCCCAGGGCACAAAAACAACTTGCCCGGCTTCGACACGATCGTCATACCTTGCGGGCCTTTTATCCAGACGGACCTGTTTCTTTCTAAAGTACCTCATTAGAGCCGCAAGGGGCAGGTCTGGCCACCTGCTTTTAAGCACTTTGTCTAGGCGTCTTCCTTTCTGGTGTTCGTCGATTTCGAAAGTTTGTCCCATCTCACTGCCCTTTCTTTCCGTTATCCCCACCGCTGTTGGCCCGCTTCCAGAACCGTCTCTGGGCCGAAGGGTGATATTCCGACACCTCGGACTCCCCACGTGGGCTCTCCGAAGACGCGCTCCAACAGTACATTACGAAGTCCAGCTCGTCCGCCGCCGATACTATCAGGGCTTCCGGTGTCGCCGGCAGGACCGGCGAACCATACTCGCGCCTTCCATGGTGACTTACCAGGATATGCCCTATCGCCAGGGCCGCTTCCGGTTTCAGGTCGTATTCTTCGGTCAGTCTAGCGAACCGGGCATACCCGAGGGGTATATGGTCGATTACCGTACCGGGGACGGTCATGCTCGGGAAGGGATCCAGGGAATAAGCATCCAGCTTGCCTATGTCGTGCAGCAGGCTCCCGGCAATGACGATATCCAGGTCTACATCTGCCCCTCCTGCAATGTACGCTTCCGCCAGACCCACGGCCCCGCGGGTCACGGCCAGTGTGTGTTCCAGCAACCCGTGCACGTAGGCGTGGTGATGTGAAACGGCCGCGGGGGCGTTCCGGAAGGCATTCATGAAAGGTCCCTGGAAAACATGCTCCAGAAAAATTTTAACTGGCTCGCCGCATTTGTCGATGATTTCGCGTAGCTCCCTTTCCATATCCTCCACGGGAACGGGAGACCTTTCGAGAAAGAGCGACAGCGGGTACTTGTTTCCGTCCAGAAGGTATATTTCGTTGAATTGATACTGGGACCTCCCCTTGAACTCAGTCACCGTTCCAAAAACCCCTACCGGACTGTTCAGCAATTCCTTTTGCAGATCGAGGTTTTCGGGAGACAGGGGGATCTTCTGGCCGTCCCTTGCGTCCCACCACCTGGCGTTGCTCCATATTTTTGCGTCCAGCGACCCCTGGGCATCGGTTACGCTCATCTCCCAGAAAGGACGACGATTCTTGTCGTACCTCACCTTCGCGGAGACTACTGCGCCGGTGACCTTGAAATTACTTCCGGCCTCAAGCTCTCTTACTTCCGAAGTTGTAAGGTTTTTGCCTTCACTCACTGCGTTCCCTCGCAATCCTTCAGGCACCGTATTTCGAAAGGCGTCGCGCGTGAGCCAGCATCAGGCCCATGAGTTTCGACGCGGGCATGATCCCGAGGCTTCCTTTGGCGCACGCCCTTTCACCAAAGGTCTTGCTACCGTCTGGGCGCACCCAGGAGCTTTTGAATACCAGAGGCGAAGGGTGCCAGGAGTGGGCGGAAAGCGCGGCGGGCGTGCTATGGTCGCCGGTTATGGCTATTACCTCGGGGCACAGCTCTAATAGGGACGGCAAAATACGGTCCACCTGCTCTATAACATCCACCTTGGCGTCGAAATCCCCATCTTCGCCTTTACTGTCGGTGTACTTGACGTGGACGAAAAAGTAGTCATGGGCGTCCCACTGGGCTTCGACTATTTCGACCAGGTCCTTAAGGTCCCTCGCGGGCTCGGACACATCCATGCCCACAAGCCTTGCGAGCCCCCTGTACATGGGGTAGGAAGCCACGGCCAGCGGGTGAATCTTGTACAGGTCCCTCATACCTGGAATATCCGGGACTCCCGAAAACCCTCGCAAAAGGCAGCCGTTGGCCCTGCTTTCACCGGAAAGAACCTTGCGGACTTCCCTTATGAGTGTATTTACGACGTCGGACGTTTTCTTTCCGTCGTAAGCGGTGGCTTCAGACCACTTCATCGGTTTGCCTTCCACCTGGGGGTCTGCGTCGGAAACATTTTCTGAAAGCCCTTCTCCCGAGAGAACGACCACGAAACGGTGTTCCAGCCCCGGGTAGAAACGCACCCTTACCCCCTCTATTTCACTGATCGAATCCGAGAGCTTGTTCACCAGTTCGCCGCTGGTTTCGGTATCTATGCGGCCGGCCCGTCTGTCGGTGATGACATCCTCTCCGTTCCATGTTGCGAAGTTCCCGCGAGCGCAAATGTCACCCTTCGAGACTTCAGCGCCGACGCCAAGGGCCTCTAGGATGCCCCTCCCAATGGTGAACTCGAAAGGGTCGTAACCGAAAAGGCCAAGATGCCCTGGACCGCTTCCGGGCGTTATGCCCGTGTCTACTATTTCGAGCAGCCCTGTTTCCCCCGTTTCGGCCAGTTCGTCCAGGTTGGGAGTAACGGCCTTCTCAAGCTCAGTCAACCCGTCTTTTCCTGGCAGACCGCCGAGCCCATCCAAAACTAGCAAGATCATTTTAGTCTGATTTTCCACAGCAAGCGATTTGAGCACTTCCAGCCTCGACCGAGTCATATTGTCTGGCACCTCCCTGAATACGGCTTTTTGCCGGGTTCATTTTTTTGACCATACACCCCGGCATCCTGTCTTGTCCACTTTTGCATCAAAGGGAGGTCTGCCTTTCCCTTTCGTACGGGTTTTCGGACCAGGACAAGTCACCCAGCAGAAATAGATGGAATCCCGCCTCGTTTTTTTCCACACCCGTTATCGACCCGTTGGCGATGTCGAAACGCCAGAATGCACCAAGGGGAAGACCCAGCCAGGAACAAAGCAGAACCTTGATTACGGCGTCGTGACTGACTACCGCCACCGACTCCCCGCCTTTGTCGAATACCACATCCATTGCTTCAAGTACCCTGACTCTCACGTTTTCAAGGGATTCCCCTCCCGGCATGACGACTTCGTCGGGCCGCTCGTGCCAGAGATCCAAAAGACCCGGCCAGCGGCTGTTGACTGTCCTTGTGTCAAGCCCTTCCCATTCCCCGTGTTCTATCTCGCGAAGTCCCTCGTGAACCCGCACTTCGAGGTCTTTTTTTATCGCGAGAGCCCGCGCCGTTTCAAGAGCCCGCAAGAGGGGACTCGACCAGACGGCGTCAAAGGGTATCTGCTCGGCCTTTTTCGCCATGGCCTCCGCCTGAAAGAGCCCGGTTTCATCGAGGGGAATATCTTTCGTACCCTGGAATAGCCCCTTCGCGTTCCATGCAGTCCTCCCGTGGCGAATCAGGAAAACACGCATGATCAAAGCCCCTCCTCTAGCCGTACCGACTCGACCCACAAAAGGTCGGCCACCGACCTGAGCCTCTCCAAAACGGCAGGATCCACTATGCTGTCTACCTGCAACACTCCCAGGGCAAGGCCGCTGCCGTTTTTTCGACCCAAGGCGAAATTGGCTATGTTGATATTCAGTTCACCAAGCAGGGAGCCAACTTTTCCGATGACACCCGGTCTGTCGTGATTCTGGAAGACTATCAGGTTACCTTCTGGTACGCAGTCGAGCCAGTAACCATCGACGTTGACGATTCGATGCCTTCCCTCCTCTGTAACTGTGGCGGTAACCTGTATCGTCTTCTTCTCCCCTGCAAGCTCGAGCTCTATCACATTGTGGTATGTAGAAGAGGTGCCTTTGCCCTCTTCTACTCGAAACCCGCGTTCCTCGGCCAAAAGCGGCGCAGCCATATAGCTTGTCTCCGGGCCGTGATGGACCTCCAACACCCCTTTAAGGGCGGCCACAGTGTAGGCGGAATATCTATAGGGGTTTTCGAAGCACAGGATGCCTTCGTCGTCGAAAAGGTCGCCTTTTATGTGAAGGGCCATCCGCTCGGGAGCCCCGTCAAGAATGGAGGCCGCGAAGACGCCTACTTTCCGTGAAAGGGACAAAAAGAGACGCTTCGGGGGCGAAAGGCGATGCTCCATAAAGGGAAGGTTTACTGCATGTTCATAAGGTTCGCCCTTGAGCGCAGACAGGAGGTTCGAAGCAGCAATCTCGGAAACGGCCGACTGTGCTTCCATGGTATTGGCTCCGATATGGGGCGTAAGGAC
>DMCT01000123.1:0-2921 GCA_003446665.1 Synergistaceae bacterium | reverse complement strand
CAATTGATCAATATAGCACCCGGCTTGCAGGCTCGTAGCGTTTTTTCATCAATCATGAGCCTTGTTTCCTCAGTCATTGGGGTGTGAAGGGTCACTACGTCCGCAAGGGCCAACGCTCCGGCCAAATCCGGCATGAGCGAAACACCCAGATCGTCGGCTCGCCTTGCAGGGATATACGGATCATAGGCATGGACGGTCATTCCAAAAGCTTTGGCGCGCGACGCCACACGGCTTCCGATTCTGCCCAAGCCTATTACGAGCAGGGTTTTGCCCGAAAGTTGGGTCCCGGTAAAGTGTTTTCTATCCCACCGTCCGTCTAGCAGGGACTGGTACGCCTGGGGGAGTTTTCTGCAAACGGAAAGCAACACGGCGAAAGTGTGTTCTGTCGCCGCCAGGGTGTTTCCCGTAGGCGCATTGATGACTATGATGCCCCTCCTGCTCGCTTCGGGCAAATCGATATTGTCTACCCCGACGCCGGCCCTGGCTACTACCTTGAGGTTCTTGCCCGCGGCCAAAACCTCTTTATCAAGAGGAGTGCCGCTTCTTGTGATCATGGCATGGACGCTTCTGACCGCTTCGAGCAACTCTTCCCTCGACATCCCGATACGCTGCGTCAGGTTGACCTCGGGATCGGAAGAAAGTATCTTGAGTCCCGCCTCATGAACCGCTTCAGTTACAAGGATTTCCCACATGGCGTATCCTCCCTTTCATAGACCTCGCGAACATTTTTCAAATCAGGCTCCCTCAGACTTATACCCACCTCGCGACAGGCAGCCCAGACTGACCCCAAAATCAAGCAGATCTCCGGCCAGCCTTCCCATGTAAAATGGCCTACCCTGAAAATGTGGCCATTCAGCTTTCCCTGGCCACCCGCTGTCTCCAGGCCCATGCCATCGAGTGCTTCCCTTACACTTTCTGCGCGCATTTCGGGAATTTTCACGGCCGTCACACCTGGTGACCTGTACTCCTTTTGTCCAACCAAGAGTTCAAGCCCCATGCTTTCAAACCCTTCGGCCAAAGCAAGCGCGAAACGCCTTCGGGCTGCGAAGCGCTTTTGCGCACCTTCATTAAAAATACCTTCGAGTGCCGCGTCCAGGGCGTAGATCACTGTTACCGGCGGTGTGTAGGGAACAGAGGGCATTTCTTTTTCAAACCCTTTCAAAAAGGCCTTTAGATCAAAAAAGACCGACGAGGCCTCCCGCCCTTTAGAAAGGACCTCACGCGCCCGTGGCGACAACCAACAGATACCCAGCCCGGGCGGCGCCATAAGGCCTTTTTGGGAGCACGACGCAATGGCGTCCACACCCCACTTTTCGGGGTAAAGCGGCACGACCCCCAGGGAGCTCACGGCATCAACGAGTACCAGCGGCCGCTCCTTCGGCAGGGCCCGGCATATCTCTTCCAGCGGGTTACAAACCCCTGTAGAAGTCTCGTTATGGGTTAGAAGAAGCACATCCGCGTCCGGATGGATCATGCAGGCATCGCGCACGTCCTCGGGAAGGCAGGGCTTGCCGGGCTCTATATCGAAAGAAACAACCTCAGCCCCGCTTCTTCGGGCTATCTCTCTGAACCGTTCACCGAAGACACCGCAGGAAAGGGAAATCACCTTGCTGCCGGGACCTGTAAAATTTACCGCCAACGCTTCCAGAGCCCCCGTTCCGGAACCGGGTACAAGGGGCACCGGCTCCGTGGAGCGCAAAAGGTCTCTCAGCCTGTTTTGTACCCTCAAAAGCAACGTCGAAAACTCCCTGCTCCTGTGACCTGCAACGGGTCTTGCCATCGCAGACGAAACTCTACCATCGAGCGGTACCGGGCCGGGCGTAAAAAGGTATCTTTTCATATGATGAAGCCTCCCTCCATGTGTGCGCCCTGGCGGGCGCATAATAAAAAAACTGAGGCGTTGCCTCCTGAAACCCCTTTTTGAGTCGAACCCATCAACGGTCAAACATAAAAAAAGGAGGAGACCGGAATCCCGGTCTCCTCCTGGTAGTTTAATTGATTGAAACTAATCGTACTCTACGCCCAGGGTGGTGCGGAGCCGGACTCCATAACGGTACATGCCCTTCCGGAACAACCGGAAGAGCAGGACCCGGAACCAGACATACCGCGGTCGCGCCTGAGAAGCTGCTTGACTTCAATCATCGCACGTTGCCACCCTCTGAAAAAATGTTGCGATATGTATATCACAGACAAACACTGCAGTCAACCACAGGCTTGGCGAGCGTGATCCAACATCGTTGAAAGGTGGTTTTGTTTGTATGCAGGGTCTTTATGCATGCGACAGTGATTGCCCGATTTTTTTGGCTTCCTCCATCAAGTCGGGTCGAGTAGAGGCTTCGCCGGGTGCGTTGAGGCCTGGGGCAGACAAAACCTTTACTTCTTCGAACCCTACGGTGGCTATGGCGTTTTTCATCTGGTCTATGTGAGTTTCGTACTCCCTGGAGTCCTCGTATCCCTGGGGTACTACCAACACGGCTTTTTTACCCACCGGGAGACGGCTTTTAAACTCGGGCGCGGGGCCCAAAAAGGCGAACAACCTGTCCAGCACCAGCTTGAACTGGCCTGTCAGGCCAAACATGTACACAGGCGCCCCAAATGCCACGACGTCAGCTTTTTCGATCGCCTCGTAGATTTTTTGCATGTCATCCTGCACTGCGCATTCGCCATGCTTGTCGCAATAATAACAGGCCTGGCATCCCATTATGTGCATCTCGTTCGCGTAAAACATTTCGACATCTTCAAAACCACCGGACTTAAGTATTTCCCTTACCAGCACCTCCGAATTCCCGTTCTTTCGGGGACTGCATATTATGCCTGAAACTTTCACTTTGCATTCCTCCTCGAGTCGGTTTCCTATCTTTATTGATGCCCGAAACCAGCGAATAAATCAAGACGCAAAAACCGTAGCGAAGTATCAACCA
>DMCT01000013.1:13528-19005 GCA_003446665.1 Synergistaceae bacterium | reverse complement strand
AAATACCGGCCGCTTTTAAAGGGGCCCCGCTGACATGTCGAAAAAACAATGTTCTGCCAAAACGCAAGTGGTGCAGTCCGGGTGTCTCTTGCAAAATTTTTTGCAGTGGAATACTACGAGCGCGTGAAATTCCCCTAGAGCCCGCGAGGAGCAGGGCAGTTTGCCTTGCAGGTGTCTTTGGAACGCCTCATAGGACGGTTTCTCTAAAGACAACCATCCAAGTCGTTTTGACAACCTCCGAGTGTAGGCATCAACGACAAGAAGGGCCCTTTCTGCCCCATAGCATAGTATGCTGTCCGCCGTTTCGAAGCCGATACCCTTTCTTTGAAGCAGCCATCGCCTTGCCGAATCGGTAGCAATGGATCTGAAAGTTGCGACTGTGCCGAAATCCGAGGAAAAATCCTCTGAAAAGGCTTTTAAAACCGCCGATTTCCTTCTGTAGGTTCCGGCAGGATAAACGGCTTCTATGATATCGTCCAGGGACGCGGCTTTGATGGCCTCAAAGGATATCAACCCGGCCTTAGCGAGGTTTGAGATAGCTTTTCTCGCGTTGTCCCAGCTTGTGTTTTGGACGAGAATTGCACCCACGCATAATTCGTCGAAGGAATTAGCGGGCCACCAGCCCTGGGGTCCATAGTTTTCCAGCAAAATTTTGAAAAGTCCTTCCGGTGTCATCTGTGGTATCCCCCAAAAACTACCAACTAAAACAGACCTTTCAGACTCCACAGAGATTATCTTTTCTCGCAATATTGCGCAAGTCGACTGGGGATTCAAGATTTCTACCGGAGTGTTATAGTAATAAACAGTCCACAGTACAAGGGGAGGTACCATTATGAACGATTCGAACGGTTCGTTTCGCTGCATCAGCTTTCTTTCCGACTTTGGAAGCGGCGACGAAACCGTAGCCTGCTGCAAGGGTGTTCTTCTCCAGCGTGGAATTTCGTTGCCGCTGGTGGATATAAGCCACGACGTACCACCCTTCGACATAATCTCGGGCGGTTGGATGCTTGCCGGCGCCGCCTTGTATCTTCCATTGGGCATCCACCTGGCCGTTGTCGATCCCGGCGTCGGAACTGACAGGTCGATCCTTATCCTGGAGTCGAAGCGCGGTGACCTTTTTGTGGGGCCCGACAACGGTTTGCTCCTTCCCGCCGTGAAACGCCTCGGAGGTGTGGAAAAAGCCTGGAAACTCCGGCCTGAACACTTTGAGAGCCGTCAGGTATCTCCCACCTTCCACGCCCGGGACATAATGGCACCTGTAGTGGCGGACCTCGCCACAGGGGTTTTGCCGTCAACCTTAGGAGAGGGCATCAGCGAGAAGGGCCTTCATTTATATCCCATTGCCGAACCTGCAAGGGATAAAGAGAGGATTTCGGGAGCCGTGGCCCGAATCGATACTTTTGGTACCATCAGGACCAATATTCCCTGGAAATGGATAGATATGGAAAAAGAAGGCGGTTTACGGATCAGCAGAAGCTGGCTTTTCAGCATTTCTCTCGGTAAGACCTTTTCCGATGTTGAATTGGGCGACCTGGTAATTCTGGAAGACAGCTGGGGATATCTCTCGATCGCCGTCAACAGGGGCAAGGCTGCCGACGTGCTGGGTTTTAAAGTCGGAGACCCGATTTCGGTAGAATACACGATGTAGGAAAGGCCTTTCTTTCCTATTATCCAGTCTGTAAAGTCAGTTCAGGAGGTGATCTCTATGTATGTAACAGGAAAAGTGATTTCCAAACGTATTTTAACGGTTATACTCCCGATTTGCCTCGTTCTTTTGGGAGTAGCAGCACCCTCGCAGGCAGTGGTCGATGTAATTACGGGAAACCCTGTGGCGGATATAGTCGAAAAAGCATCTCCAGCGGTAGTCAACATAGATACCGAAACGCTGGTCAGGCAATCCTTCAGCCCCTTTCCCGATGACCCATTTTTCAGGGAATTCTTTGGTGACCAGTTCGAGCGGTTTTCAAGGATCATCCCCATGAAAGGGAAAGGGTCAGGTTTTATAGTCAGCGGTGACGGTTACATCGTGACGAACAACCATGTTGTCGCCGATGCCGACAAGATAGAAGTGACCTTATCCAACGGAAGGTCATACCCGGCTGAAGTGGTGGGGACCGACCCGACCTTCGACCTGGCTGTCATAAAAATAAATGAAAGAGATCTTCCGGTCATAGAACTTGGAGATTCCGATGCCCTTAGGGTTGGTGAATGGGTAATAGCCATAGGAAACCCCTATGGTTTCGAAAGCTCTGTCACCGTCGGCGTAGTCTCGGCGAAAAACCGTTCGGTCCGTGCGAGGAACCTCAATTTCGACGGCTTCCTCCAGACCGATGCGGCGATCAATCCTGGAAACAGCGGCGGACCGTTGCTCAATCTGGAAGGCAAGGTCGTAGGGATAAATACCGCAATCATACCCTATGCCCAGGGCATAGGCTTTGCCGTACCGGTAAACATGGCAAAACAAGTACTGGATGACCTTCTCAAGTATGGAACCGTGCGGCGCGGTTGGCTTGGAGTTTACATACAACCCGTGACTCCCGAATTTGCCGAGGCCTATGGTGTCGAAGGAGAATATGGAGCTGTTGTAAGCGATGTTATACCTGACTCGCCCGCCGCAAAAGTCGGGATACGTCGAGGAGACGTCATTATCGCCATGGACGGCGAAAAGATCGAAGATCACACCGACCTCTCTCTCAAGGTCCGGAGCCGTCTGGAGGGCGATAAGGTCAGGCTTACGTTGATTCGTGAAGGAAAGCAGCGCAAGATAGATGTAGTTTTGGGCAGCGTGCCCGGCCAGCCGGAAGAAGGTAAAGAGTCGCAGAAAGAAATGGAAAAAAGACTGGGTCTGAGTGTAGGGCCCGTCACCCCGGAAATCAGGAGCAAGGCAGGCGCTCCATCTGGAAAAGGGGTAGCCGTAGTCGATATAGAGCCTGGTTCTCCGTCAGACAGGATCGGGCTAAGGCCCGGCGACGTGATCCTCGAGGTCAATGGCGTGCCGGTGGATGACTTGAAGGCATGGGAAAATGCCGTCGGGAAGGTCAAAAATTCCGTGGTTCTTCTGGTCATGCGGGAGGGAAGGACTTTCTTCGTTTCGCTAAGAATATGAGCAAGATGTAACATCCAGGTTTCCAGGGGCGGGACGGATTGCATTCCGCCCCTTTATTTTTTGCTGTCGGGTTATGCTTCCTCATAGGTTCCGAGTACCTCTTCATCAAGCCGGAACCTTACGCGGAATAGTGTCCCCCTTCCGGGTCTGGATTTTATCTCGAGTCGTCCTTCGTGAAGTTCCGCAATCCTGAGAACCAGAGAAAGGCCTAGTCCATAACCGGCGGTCGTACGGGAACTTTCCGCGCGCCAGAACCTCTCGAAACAGTGGGTTATTTCGTCTTCGGTCATTCCCTTTCCGGTGTCGGCTACTTCGAGAACGGCTTCTTTGCGTATTACATCGGTGTAGGTTCTGATCGTAATTTTTCCTCCTTCGGGAGTATATTTGGCCGCGTTGTCGATCAGGTTGGAAACAAGTCTGGTTAAAAGCGTTTCCCATCCGCGGGTTGCGGCCGGGGAAAGCTCTTTTTCGAAATGTTGTCCTTTTTGCCTTATCAAGGGCTCCGCAATGGTGGCCGCTTCATCGGCTACCATAAGTAGTTCAACGGGGTCTTTGTGTTCGAGCCGTTCGAAGGCATCAAGTCGCGCAAGTTCCAACAATGCACTTACCAAAGCCTGCATGGCTTCAATCTGAAAAGCCAGTTCCTGCAGCTTCCCGACGTAGTATTCCTTTCCCCGGTCCTTCAGAAGGGTTACCTCGACAATGCCTTTCATCACAGCCAAAGGGGTCCTGAGTTCATGGCTGGCGTCGGCGGTAAACTGCTGAAGCTGGCGGATGGATTTCGACAGGTCCTCCAGCATTCTGTTGATAAGCAGTACTGTCTCGCGGATTTCCTCGTTGGCGTCGTTAATTGAAATATCCAGTTTCATGTTGTCTACGGAAACTTTGGAGATCGCCTTGTTTATAAGTTCGAAGCGCCTGGTGTTCCTTTTGTTTGTCAGATAGCCCACTCCTGCAGAAAGAAGTGCCGCAACCCCCATCATCATAAGGATTGTTTTTAGTAGGGTACTTCGAGAAGCAAGCAAGGCGTCAAGAGGTACCAGTAGTAAAAGGTAGTATTCACCGTCTTCAAGGTTTAAAAGTTTCCATGCAACCCTAAGGATTACCCTGTCTGCTTTTGGGGAAAAAGGCCACAACCATAGCGTCTCAGGCAGGATTTCCATGCTGGAAAGGTCAATCGTACTTTGTTTCGCGGGCCCCTTCTCGATAATGGATCGCAGCAGAGTTTGGGGTAGAGGAGAAATGCCGTTTACTGCCCATGACACATCGTCGAAAAACCGCAAGTCGGAGCTGTATATCTGTAAATCTGCGTTTCGCCTTTTAATGGTTTTTTGAAGTTTTTCGTACTCCGGACCGTCAAGGTAAAAGTGGCCTGATTTTGCTATCTGCTCTGCGAAAAAAACCAGCTTATGGTTCTGCTCTTTGTCCAGCTGCTCCATTTCAGTCCATGTGAAAAAAAAGAAAATCGCCATGGAGAAAATGAAAACGACGGCGAAAACCGACAGGGATGTAAAAAACAGCATTCTAAAGCGAAAAGAGCGAAGTGGAGACCATCTCCGCTCTTTTCGAAACGCTGCAGCACCCTTTCGCCCGTCTTTCGACACCTTGGAGAATTCTCCTCCTGAAGAAGGGCTACTCGTAGTTTGGGCAGGTCACTTTGTATCCGACCCCCCGAACGGTCACTACGATGGTATCCAGGTTATAGGGACGGAGCTTGTCTCTGAGGTATTTGACATGGACATCCACGACGTTGCTTGTTCCGTCGTATTCCTTTTGCCAGACATGAGCGATTATGCGGTCCCTTGTGAATACCTGGTTCTCGTAGCGCAAAAGGAGTTCGAGGATGTCGAATTCACGTCTTCTCAATGGTATGTTTTCACCATCCACGGTACACTCCCGCGCAACAGGATCGAGCACAAGGGGGCCACATTTGAGCAAGGGCCTTTTGTGTTCCGCTCTGCGGCGGAGCAATGCGTTAATCCTCGCAAGAAGTTCCCTGAAGTCGAAGGGTTTGACCAGATAGTCGTCGGCGCCCCTGTTAAGACCCTCGACGCGGTCTTCGATGGTATCTTTTGCCGTCAGTATGATTATCGGAGTGTCTTTGCCGATTTCCCTGACTCTTTCCACTACTTCGTACCCGTCGATTCCAGGGAGCATTACATCCAGCACTACGCAGTCGTAATCATTGGTTCTGATTTTGTCCAATCCTTCCGCGCCGTCATAGGCGCTTTCGACTAAGAACCCGTTTTCTTCGAAACCTTCCGCAAGGACTTGTACAAGATCCTTATTATCCTCGATGATTAGTATTTTCATCATGAAGTTCCCTCCAAACGCTTGAAATTCCGGCTGTTTCGCCTTTATTATTAATAAT
>DMCT01000013.1:8206-13443 GCA_003446665.1 Synergistaceae bacterium | reverse complement strand
ATCGAAGAATTCAAGACACATCCTGCCGATACCGGATCACCGGAAGTACAGGTGGCCATACTGACCGCAAGGATTCGCGAGTTAACGGAACATCTAAAGGTTCACAAAAAGGATTACCACTCGCAGCGCGGTCTTCTCAAGATGGTAGGCAAAAGGCGCCGGCTTCTGCAGTACCTGCGGGAGAAAGACTTCAACAGGTACAGTACGCTGATACAGCGTCTAGGGCTTCGCCATTAGGTGCCGGATACTTACCCGAAGCCGCTGCTTTGCGCAGTGGTTGCTTTCTAAAAGGACGAGGGCGATACCCTCGTCCTTTTTGCTTGTGTTTGTGATATTCTCTTTACGATAGAAAAAAGGAATGAAAAAAGAGGAGGAACATCATGATGCCAGAGGAGTTTGTCGTCGAAATCGGCGGCGAGGTAATGAAATTTGAAACGGGCAAATTGGCAAAGCAGGCAAACGGAGCCGTAAAGGTTACCATGGGAGATACGGTGGTTCTGGTAACGGCGTGCATAACCGATTCCCCGAGGGAAGGTCTCGACTTTTTCCCCCTGCTTGTGGATTACGAGGAGAGATTCTATTCCGCCGGAAAAATCCCCGGTGGTTTCATAAAACGAGAGGGTCGTCCCTCGGAAACGGCCATATTGACGTCCAGGTTGACGGACCGGTCGATAAGGTCTCTTTTCCCTCAACATATGAGGCATGATGTCCACGTGGTGATTACGACCCTTTCCGTTGACCAGGAAAACCCCCCGAACATCCTTGCCATCAACGGCGCGTCCGCGGCCCTGGCGATTTCGGAAATACCCTGGAACGGACCTGTCGGCGCGGTACGTATCGGGTGTATAGAAGGAGAGCTAGTAGTAAATCCTACGGAAAGCATGCTGGAGCGTAGTACACTCGACCTTGTCGTGAGCGGTCACAGAGACGGCATCACTATGGTCGAAGCCGGAGCCTTCGAGATCTCCGAGGAAATACTTGTGGATGCCCTGGAACTGGCACAGAAGGAAATCCGGAAGATCGTCGATCAGATACTCGAAATGGCCGCGGCCGTGGGGAAGGAAAAGATCGATATTCCAGATCCTGAGGCACACCCGGAAATCGATTCCTGGATTTTTGAAAACCTCTATGGCGAGATCTACGAAGCAGTCCAGATAAACGAGAAAAAACCGCGTGCCAAAGCAATTTCGGCCATTACGGAACGCGCCCTCGAAGCCTTGGCGGAAGAATATCCAGAAAAGGAAGCATACATAGCAAGCGTTGTGGAAAGCCTGGTTAAAAAATCCCTTCGTGAAAGCATACTGAAGGAAAACAAAAGAGCCGATGGACGTGCTCTGGACGAAATTCGTCCCATCAGCTGTGAAGTGGGAGTCTTGCCGCGCACCCATGGTTCCGCCCTCTTTACCAGGGGTGAGACACAGGCATTGGTTACAACTACCCTCGGGATGGTAGGGGAGGACGACCAGATAGTGGACGGCCTCAAGCACGATGAGCCCGCAAAACGTTTCATGCTGCACTATAATTTCCCGCCCTTTTCAGTTGGCGAGGTTCGTCCCATGCGTGGGCCCGGAAGGCGCGAAATCGGCCATGGAGCTCTGGCGGAACGGGCAGTGAAGCCTCTTTTGCCCGACGAGAACGAATTCCCTTACATCGTGAGGGTGGTATCGGATATTCTCGAGTCCAACGGCTCGAGCTCCATGGCTACCGTTTGCGGAGCGAGCCTTTCTCTCATGGACGCCGGCGTCAAGCTGGGAAGACACGTAGCGGGTGTAGCCATGGGTCTCATCAAGGAAGATGACGACGTCGCCGTGCTTTCCGATATACAGGGGCTTGAAGACCATTACGGGGATATGGATTTCAAGGTCACCGGAACACGCTCCGGGGTGACGGCTCTTCAAATGGACAACAAGGCAGGAGGCATAACCAGGGAGATCTTGAGCAATGCCCTGGAGCAGGCCAAAAGGGGACGCCTTTTCATCCTCGACAAAATGGAGGAAGCCATAAAAGAGCCCAGGGAAGAAGTTTCCAGCTATGCTCCGCGTGTCTACACCATAAATATAGATACCGACAAGATCAGGGACATCATAGGTCCAGGAGGGAAAACTATCCGAAGCATTGTAGCCCAGACGGGCGTCAAGGTCGATGTGGAGGACGATGGTCGCGTGTTTGTGGCTTCGCCTTCCAGAGAAGCCGCCGAAAAAGCCCTTGCAATTATCGAAAACCTCGTTAAGGAAGTTGAGGCCGGCGAAGTCTATATAGGCAAGGTCACCCGTCTAATGCCTTTCGGGGCTTTCGTGGAAGTATTGCCGGGAAAGGAAGGCCTGCTGCACGTGAGCGAGATAAGCACCAGGCGTGTGCCTAAAGTAGACGACGTGCTCAAGCCGGGTGACACCGTCCTTGTCATCGTGAAGGAAATCGATGATATGGGTCGGATCAACCTCTCCAGGAAACGTTTGCTGGACAAGCGGGATTCCCTGGACGAAAGCTTCCGGGAGGCGCTTGCCGGTGAGCTCGAGCGGGAGGAGGAAATTTCCAGGCTTCCGCGTGCAACCGAAACAGAAAGGCCTCCTCGCGAGCATGACAGGGATGGCGGAAAAAGTGGCGACAGTCCGGGATCCCGGGGTGGAAGGCGGCCATCAAGAAACCAGGGACAGGGAAGGAACCGATAACGGCATGGAAAAACTGAGAGTGCGTGTTTCGCGAAGCGAAGGCTCAGGTGACCTTCCGCTTCCTGAATATGCCACTTCGGGGTCTTCGGGTATGGACGTGTTGGCTGCCGAATCGTGTGTAATCCCTCCGGGGAGGTGGCATGCTGTTGGAACGGGGCTTTACCTAGAGGTTCCCGAAGGGTACGAGTGTCAGGTCAGGCCACGCAGCGGTCTGGCCCTTAAAGAAGGCGTAACTATATTAAACGCCCCGGGCACAGTCGACAGCGACTATCGAGGTGAGGTCAAAGTCATCCTAATCAACCATGGAGACGAGCCTTTCAAAATCGAGCGGGGAGACCGCATAGCCCAGCTCATTATTGCCCCGGTTACGCGGGCTTGCCTCGTAATGGAAGAAAGCCTTTCGGAAACGGCTCGTGGCTCCGGGGGGTTTGGAAGTACCGGCAAGTAGCCGGCGGCAAGAGGCAACGAGTAAAATTTGCGCAGGCAAAAAAACGGGGGCCGGCACAAAGCCGGCCCCTGCCTGTTTCAGTTAAGTTGCTTGTTCCGGGTTTTTAGCGGTTTTTTGACCCCGCAGTTTTCTTGACGCACCACAAAGTGCCGCCCCAAACCAGAAGAAGGATCAAAATCATGTATAATTGCCAACCCATCGGTTTACCTCCTCTGTCTTCGAATTACGAGATTACCTCTTGAACTTCGGTCTGCTTATAACTCTCGCTATTGGCATCACCTGCATGGTTTTTCTTCGCCCAGCAAGCCGCTTGCCTTTTGTTAAGTAATCTACCCTTTGGCCTGTGGGTCGACGCCAAAGGTTACTCAGTCGCCTCAAACTTGCTGGTCATCCTGTCGGCAAGCCAATTGTTAAGTACAAGGAAGACCACCAGCATGATTCCCCACTGGTAAATCATGGTGCCCACGGTAAATGTGTACTCCGAAATGGGCAGCCACTTCATGTAGCTTTCGGGATACCAGCTTGCGGCCTGTTTTATCCACCACCCGAAGATGATGACGAACCACAGGGGGAAGAGGTAAATCAGCTTCCACATCCAGGCGGCCTTCAGGTCCGAAACGGGCTCGATGTACTCTTCCCAGATCTTGTTTACGCCCACCTTCATGGCTCCGATGGAGAAGAGCAGTCCGCTTAGAAGCAGCCCGACGCCCCAGACCCAGTCCTGGTTGTCCAGGAAACTGATGCTCATGGACGAAGGAAGCCCCAAAACAGTGATACCTATGCCCGCGGCCAAGGCAGCCTTGTGGCGGGGCCATCCCGCGTCCATGAAAAGCCGAACGCCCAGCTCTACCATGGAAAGGAGCGAGCTCAATGCGGCGAAAATAAGCGCAAGGAAGAAGAGCCCGGCGAATAGCGCGCCGCCCGGCATGACGGTAAAAAGCTTAGTCAGGTGGATGAAAGCGAGCCCCGTGTTTCCGGAAGCGACGGCGGCCTGGGGATCTTCGGAAAGGGCGAATATGGTGGGGATGATTGCCATGGCGGCGAGAAGGCCCGCGGAAGTGTCGGCGAAAGCTATGGTAGTCGCGTTCAGGGATATGTCTTCAGTTTTTTTGACGTATACGTAGTATGTCAGAAGAAGTCCCCAACCTGCTCCGGTAGACCATGCAACCTGGGTAAAGGCCTCAAGCCAAAGACGTCCCTGGAGAAATGTCTCGAATTTGGGTTCGAAAAGGAACTGGAGCCCCTTGACGGCTCCCGGAAGCATTACGGCGCGTGTGGCCAGGATTATGAGCAGCACGAAGAGCGAAGGGATAAGGATCTTGTTGATCTTCTCCAGTCCCTGGGAGACGCCCTTGAAGATTACGACAGTGGCTATGACCATGGAGAAGATATGCCATGGTACCATGGCCCCCGGTGTGGTTGAAAAAGCGGTCCAAAGAGCCTCAGTGTCGAGTCCCGGCTTTATGACGCCCGTCAGGACGTAGACGAAATACCTTACGCACCAGCCCATTACGACGGCGTAATAGAAGGCGATTCCAAGCGAAATCCAGGCCACACAGCCGCCGGCCCAGGTCCATTTGCGTCCCATCATCACCTTGAAGGACCCTATAACGCCCATCCTGGAGATCTTGCCCCAGACTTCTTCTGCCATTAAAAGCGGAATCGCCCAGAGGAACAATCCTATGAGAACAGCTATAACAAAGGCTCCGCCGCCTTGTGACGCCGCGACTCGGGGAAAACGCCAGATGTTTCCGGTTCCGACGGCCATGCCTATGGCCGAGAAGATAAGGCCCCATCGGGTTACCCACTGGTCGGCTTTTTTGATTTCTGCCATTCCTTTATTCCCTCCTCACAGTTTCTCTGATACTGACCGTTTGGGAATTGAAAACAAACCAGGAATTTGCTCTCGCTACGCTCTGTTGAAAGGGCTTTTTGAGTTTTTTCGGTTTCTCACCGACCTTTCCGGCCCTGGATTGGCTTTGATGAAGTCTGATATGGTTGCATATGGCGAGTTGCATCACGCTTAAAATCAACTTGAAGCACGACGTTAAAGGCCTGTAAAACGTACTCGTTAATTATAAGACGAACATGGCTACTTTACTAGCATACAAAGAAGAAAA
>DMCT01000013.1:0-8147 GCA_003446665.1 Synergistaceae bacterium | reverse complement strand
AGCATACAAAGAAGAAAAAGGAAATCACTCAGAGAGTAAAATATGCGTGTACGTTAGCTTGCAAAAGACGACCTCACCCGGGCTGTGTTACAATGCAAAAACGGCGTGATTGGGTACATCCGCTGGAATTAAGGAGGCGATAAAAATGCCGGAGTTTAGAGGTCCGGAGGGACAGGTTCTTGAAAACGAATCGCCGATAAAGGCGAAAGACATACTAAAGAAATGGGAATCGGCCAAAGGCGCGGTGGCCGCACTTGTCGATGGTATCGCCACCGACCTGGGAGTGGAGATTGCCTCCGATGCCGAGGTGCTTCCCGTGGAAGGGGACTCCAGCCTGGGGCTTCAGATCCTCAGGCATTCCGCTTCTCACCTGATGGCCCAGGCGGTAAAAAGGCTTTATCCGGGAACGCGCCTGGGAATAGGGCCGGCCATAGAAGATGGTTTCTATTACGATATGGAGATTCCGGAACAGTTGGGCGAGGACGACCTGGATGCCATAGAAAAGGAAATGAGAAGGATAGTAAAGGAAAACCTGCCGGTCACGAGGGAGATTCTTCCGAAAGAGGAAGCGGAGAAGCTTTTCGCAGAACGTGACGAGATATACAAGATCGAACTGATAAAAGAACTCGAAGGTGACTCCGTAACCATCTACAGGCAGGGGGAGTTCGTGGACCTTTGTCGAGGCCCGCACGTGGAAAACACGTCGGTGTTGAAACATTTCCGGCTTCTTTCCGTCGCAGGAGCCTATTGGAGAGGCGACGAGAGGAACAAGATGCTGACGCGTATTTACGGTACGGCCTTCGCGTCGAAAGAGGACCTGGAGGAATACATCAACAGGATCGAAGAGGCTAAAAAGAGGGACCACAGGAAGCTTGGCAGGGAACTGGACCTTTTCAGCCTGCAGCCGGAAGCGCCCGGCTTTCCCTTTTTCCATTCAAAGGGAATGGTGGTCGTAAACAAGCTTGTGGACTTTTGGAGAAAAGAGCACACAAGGCGGGGTTACACCGAAATCAAGACACCTCTTATACTGGATCGAGACCTGTGGATACGCTCGGGGCACTGGGATCATTACAGGGAAAACATGTATTTCACCGAAATAGACGAACGTCCTTTCGCCGTGAAGCCAATGAACTGCCCGGGCGGCATGCTTGTATACAAGAGCCAGATAAGAAGCTACAGGGACCTGCCACTCAGGATGGCTGAACTGGGAACGGTACACAGGCACGAACGTTCCGGTGTGCTGCACGGGCTCATGCGGGTGCGGTGTTTCACCCAGGATGACGCCCACCTTTACGTCAGGCCGGATCAGATAAAGGATGAAATCCTCGGTATCATGGACCTGGTCCACTATATCTACACCGATGTCTTCGGTTTCCCCTACAGGGTGGAGTTGTCCACTCGGCCCGAAAAGGCCATGGGCGACCCGAGTATGTGGGAAATTGCCGAAAGAGACCTCCAGGAAGCTCTAGAGGAAGCCGGGGTACCCTACAGGATAAACCCGGGTGATGGCGCGTTTTACGGTCCCAAGATAGACTTCCATCTTGAAGACTGCATAGGCAGGACATGGCAATGTGGAACCATTCAGCTGGACTTTCAGATGCCGGAAAAGTTCGATATAAGCTATATCGGCCCCGACGGGGCACAGCATCGCCCGGTCATGCTTCACAGAACTATCTATGGTAGCCTAGAGCGGTTTTTCGGCATTCTTATAGAACACTACGCGGGTGCCTTTCCCTACTGGCTGGCGCCCGTACAGGTGCGGATAGTTCCTGTTTCGGAGGACCACTGGGATTATGCGGCGGAAGTGGAAGCCATACTAAAAGACAAAGACGTACGGGTTGATAAGGACATCAGGGATGAAAAGTTGGGGAAACGTATAAGGGATGCCCAGCTTCAGAAAATACCCTACATGATTGTTGTAGGCGAAAAGGAAGCCCAGTCAAAGACGCTTGCTGTTCGGGACAGGGTGAAAGGCGATCTGGGTTTGATGACGCTTCCCGATTTCCTGGAGCACCTCGAAACCCTGCCTGACCCTACTCGATGAGCTTGCGCCACCGATGTGTCTGTGCTATAGTCCTTTTTTGACATAAGCTGGAAGCCGTAAAAAAATCTATAAAGCAAAAGAGGGGAGACTATTCCCCCACCTGCTGACGCCCAGGGCAGTTTACAGGTCTGAATTCGGGGAAAAAGCGACTTTCCCGATTGATTTGTTGATGCCGGGCGAATTTAAGCCCGGCATTTAAAATATAATTAAAAGAAAACCGGAGGTGTCGGACAATAGCTAAACAAAGTGACGAACCGAGAATCAATGAGGAAATCAGAGCAAAGGAAGTTCTGCTCATCGACGACCAGGGGGTTAAAGTTGGCGTAATTCCGGTCGGCAAGGCCCTTGCCCTCGCGGAGGAGCGGGAACTGGACCTGGTGGAGGTGGCGCCTCAGGCCGACCCGCCCGTATGTCGAATTCTTGATTACGGGAAGTACAAGTATCAGCAGCAGAAACGCGAAAAAGACGCCCGCAGGAAAACCAAGAGCCAGACCGTAAAGGAAATGAAGATGCGCCCTAAAATCGATCAGCACGATTACGAGTTCAAGACCAAGGCCATTAAAAATTTCCTCGAGGCAGGGCACCGTGTCAAGGTAGCCGTTTTCTTCAGGGGAAGGGAGATGGCCTTCCTGGACAGAGGGCGCGAGGTGCTTGAAAAAGTGATGAAAGATTGCGAAGGACTTGGAAAAGTCGAAGTGCCTCCAAGGATGGAAGGACGGTATATGCGTATGATGCTGTCACCCATCCCGCAAAAGAAAAAGCCACAAAAAACGGAAGCGGATTCCCGAGAAGTCGGCTCGCCGGAGAAGGAAAATTGAGCGGGGCCTGTTTCGGGATTGAAGATAGAGGCCGTGTATAGAGGCTGAGGCTCGTGAGAAAACAAATTAGACTGGGAGGTTTCCTGCATGCCTAAAATGAAGACTCATTCGGGAGCGAAAAAACGCTTCCACAGGACTGGAACCGGAAAAATCGCTTACAAAAAAAGCGGACGGGGACACCTTCTGCGCAAAAAAAACTCGAAGAGAATGAGGCGGCTTCGCAAGAAAGGGTATCTCCATCCCTCTCTGGAAGCGCAGATGGAAGTGCTTCTGCCCAACCGTTAAACATAGCTTTTATGATGCAGCAGGTATCGCAATAGTTCCAAAACAAGACATTCTGACTGAAAGAGGTGAACGCGCATGCCGCGGGTCAAAGGTGGAAGCGCGAGCGACAAAAAGCGCAAGAAACTTTTCGAGACTACCAAGGGGTTCTACGGAAGGAAGAAAAACACTTACAGACGGGCGAGGGAAGCCTCGCTTCATGCACTCTCGAACGCCTACAAGGACCGCAGGAACAGGAAACGGGACTTCAGGCGTCTTTGGGTTACCAGGATCAGTGCCGCCGCCAGGATGAACGACATGTCCTACAGCAATTTTATCAACGGTCTGAAGAAGGCGGATATCCAGATTAACCGAAAGATGCTCTCCGAGCTCGCGATCCAGGATATGCCGGCCTTCCGCAAGCTTGTGGAACAGGCAAGGGAGGCGTTGGGACAATAAATTTCCGTTCGTATAGTGCCCTACGCACGGAGAGGATAATCGTAAGGGGGTTCCTGATGCTTATTGCCTCGGGAACCTTTCTTCTATGGACGGGAAATTTTTTTTACAAGCCCCTGAGGTTGATAGATGCCCTTTTTACGGCCACATCGGCTGTGTGTGTGACAGGACTGATAGTTGTCGATACGGGAAGCTTCCTTTCGCCTTTTTCCCAATGGGTTGTTCTGCTTCTGATACAGATGGGCGGACTGGGAGTAATGACTGCCTTTACGGCTTTACCTCTGCTTAGGGGGTCCAAAATAGGAATCCGTCAAAGGCTTCTTTTTACCGGCGGACTGGGACTGGACACTCCAGCCGGTGCGGTGAGGCTGCTCGCGAAAATATTGAAGATGACCTTTGCCATCGAGCTTTTCGGTGCGCTTTTGCTTTTTGGGGCATTTCTGGAGTACTTCGAACCTGCACGAGCCATGTACAATGCGGTATTCCACAGCGTCAGTGCCTTCTGCAATGCCGGTTTTTCCACCTTTTCCGGCAGTCTGGTCGCGTTTTCGGAAACGGGTACCATACCGGGTACAGTCATGGCCCTTATTGTCCTGGGCGGCCTTGGCTTCATTCCCCTCTCCGAGGTGGTGTCCTTGCCCCGGGGTAGAAGACTCTCTCCTTATTGTCGCCTTGTCCTTTCGGTTACCTTCACGCTCATTATTGTGGGTTCGTTTTTGCTGCTTATATCCGAGTGGAACGGCCTGTTCCGGGGGATCCCGTTTCATCTTAAAATCTGGAACGCCCTTTTCCAGTCGATAACCGCGAGGACGGCAGGGTTCAACACCATTTCCATTCCCGCCATGTCCACCACAGGCCTTTTCGTTCTCTGTCTGCTCATGATAATAGGTGCCTCCCCCGGGTCTACGGGCGGAGGAATGAAGACTACAACCTTCGGTATTTTGGCGCTTTCCAGCATTACCGATATAAGGGGCAGGAAAGAAGTCGTTCTTTCGGGCCATCGTTTGCCACCGCAGACGGTGAGGAAAGCTCTAACGTTGACGTTCCTTTATGTTGGGACTATTCTCGGAAGCGCTTTCATTCTTAGTCTGACAGAGCCCTTCGATTTCAGGGGTGTGTTCTTCGAAGTCGTTTCAGCACTGGGTACTGTGGGGCTTTCGACGGGAATCACTGGAGAGCTTTCGGACACGGGTAAACTCATCCTGATCCTGTTGATGTTTTGGGGGCGTGTCGGGATAGTCACCTTCGTATACGGGATGCTGGAAACAGAGGACAAAACAAGGATATCCTATGCTGATACGAATGTACCCATATAAAAAAGGGGCGGTTCGATGAAAGGCAAAAAAGGAGGAAATAAAAGGAAAACCTGCATGGTCGTAGGACTTGGTCGTTTCGGCAAGGCTGTCTGCGAGCGCCTGACGGAGCTCGGGGAAAGTGTCATTGGCGTGGACAAGGTCAGGGCCAGGGTCGAAGAATTATCGGACGTGATAGATCTGGCCGCCCAGGTGGACGCAACCGATGAGGATGCTCTCGTCAAGGCCGGGGCCAAGGAAGCCGATATCGCTGTCGTAGCCATAGGTGAGAACATAGAGGCCAGTATACTGGCTACCACGATCCTTATAGGCCTCGGGGTTCCGGCGGTTACTGCACGTGCCCAAAACGCGATTCACGCCAAGGTGCTCGCAAGGATAGGTGCCTCGAGAGTGTATTTCCCTGAAAGAGATCTGGGCCATCGGGTTGCCGAACATATTTCTCACCCAGTACTGGCCCAGTTTACGGAGCTTCCGGGCAGCGATTTTCTGGTGGGGGAAATAACACCGACCGGGGAAATGGTCGGCAAAAGCCTCGTGGAGCTTGAATTCCGTAACCGCTATAATGCAGTTGTCCTGCTTGTTAAACGGGGTGAAAACAGTTTTCTCCCCAGAGCCGATACGGTAATAGAGGAAACCGACAGCCTTGTCATAGCGGCCTTGCGTCAAAATATCGGTCAATTGGCTGTAAAAATCGATAAATCCAAAGAAAAAGGCTAGTTCCTCAAAAAAGTTTCTTAGAAAACGAGGTGGCATTTATCTTGAGCGATTTTCCGGATAAAGTTCCCGAGCTGAAAAATGACTTCATAGAAAGGCTAGAAAAGGCACAAACGCCTGAGGAGCTCCACTCCATAAGGGTAGGGTTCCTCGGAAAAAAGGGCAAGGTCACGCAATTGCTTAAATCCATCGGGGGCCTCCCCGAGACAATGAGGCCGGAGGCAGGTCAAAGGCTGAACGTCTTGAGGCGCGAAATGGAAGCGCTCCTTGAGGAAAGAAAGACTTCTCTGGAAGCGGAAACTTTCTTAAAGAAGGAGCGACAGGAGAAAATCGATGTGACTCTGCCTTCAAGATGGCGCCCCTGGGGTGGATGTCACCCGGTTGAACAGGTTACCCACGAAGCCGTGGAAATCTTCGCCTCATTGGGGTTCACCGTGGCCTTCGGCCCGGAGATGGAAAACGATTACTACAATTTCGAGGCACTGAATATCCCTCCTCATCACCCGGCTCGGGATATGCAGGATACCTTTTATGTCGAAAACGGGCTTCTGCTGCGCACCCACACCTCGCCTGTGGAAGTAAGGGCACTTCGACGCTGGGGGGCCCCGATCCGCATAATCGTCCCTGGAAAAGTCTACAGGAGAGACAATGACCCGACTCATTCCCCCATGTTTCATCAGCTGGAAGGCCTGCTCGTTGATGAAAACGTTTCCGTTGCGGAACTGAAAGGGTGCCTTGAGGCGTTTGTCGGAAGGATTTTCGGGAGGACGCTGGACGTTCGATACAGGGCCAGCTACTTCCCGTTTACCGAACCGTCCATAGAAATGGATGTGGAGTGTGTTGCCTGCGGCGGTAAAAATCAGGATTGTCGTATCTGCAAGGGCACGGGTTGGCTTGAGATCGCGGGAAGCGGAATGTCCCATCCGAACGTGCTTGTGGCAGGTGGCGTGGATCCGTCGAAATATAACGGTTTTGCCTGGGGCATGGGGCTTGACAGAATAGCCATGCTGAAATACGGACTTGACGATCTCAGGATCTTCTTTGAAGGGGACCTCCCCTTCCTGACCGGAGGAGGCCAAAGTTTACGATGAAGATGTCTTTGAACTGGCTGCTCGAATTCGTGGAAACAGATCTGGAGCCGGAAAGTCTCGCCCGCCGACTGACTGAAACCGGTACCGAGGTCGAGGGCATGGAAAAACCCTGTGCGCGGTTTAAGGGTGCCGTAAGCGCAAGGATAGAAAAACTCGAAATTCATCCCGAACGTAAGGATCTGTACGTGGCAGAAATTGAAACAGGAACAGGAAAAGCAGTCTGTGTATCGGCTGCCCCGAACCTGGAACTTCATGCCTGTGTCCCTTACGGGCCTCCCGGGTCTGTTCTTGCCGACGGGACAAAGATCGGCAAAAGAGATTTCGATGGAATAAAAAGCGAAGGCATGATGCTTTCCGCCGAAGAGATAGGTCTGCCCGATGTCGCCGACGAATTCGGTATCCTGAAGCTCGACCCAGGGACCCCGCCTGGCAAGGATATCAGGAAACTTTTGGGGTTGGACGATCTTGTCTTCGACTTGTCTATAACACCCAACAGAGGGGATTTGCTGAGCATTAAGGGCCTTGCCGTCGAAGTGGCAGGGATCGTCCCAGGGTCCCGTCTGCTGCAAACCAAAGAGACTTTCCCATCTGCGGGGAATTGGCTCGGCGACTTCGAGGGCGTCAGGCTCGAGGATCCCGACTGCTCTCTTTATGTCCTTGGTTACGCGGACTCCGTGTCGATCAGGCCCTCGCCTGTAAGCTCACGTGTCAGGCTTTGCCTTGCGGGGATGAGGCCCGTAAGCAACATAGTCGACGCGACGAACCTTGTCATGCTTTCCACCGGGCAACCCCTTCATGCCTTCGACGCCGATCTTTTGCCCGGTAAGGAAATTACCGTCAGATCCGCGCGAGACGGCGAAACCATAGTAACTCTTGACGGTAAAGAAAGGTCGCTTACGACCGAAGACCTTCTCATTACCAGCGGAGGAGTTCCGATAGCCCTGGCGGGTGTAATGGGCGGTCTCCATACCGAAATAAACGAAAACACCAGGGTTATCCTTATAGAATCTGCGAATTTCGATTCCATAAGGGTAAGCCGAACCAGCAGGCGGTTATCCTTGCCGAGCGAGGCCTCCTATCGTTACGCCCGTATAGTGGATCCTCAAAAGGCAAAACCGGCGGTCTGCGAGATTTTCGGCCTGCTTTCTTCCTGGAAGGCCGCACGGCCTCTGGGCATGGTAGTCGAGGGTTCGGAGGGCGAAAAGTTTCCAAAGACGGTGCCCCTTGAGAAAAAGACGCTGGAAAAAATCCTGCTGACAGACGACCAGGAAATGGCCTCCGGGATTTTGAAAGGGCTCGGATTCGAGGAAGCCGCGGTACAGAAGAGCCGCAGGGTTTACCGGGTACCTAGCTACAGACCGGATGTATCCATAGAAGAGGACCTGGTCGAAGAAGTGGCCAGGGTGTGGGGATACGACAAGATACCTTCGAGGCTCCCCTTGGGGACGAG
>DMCT01000067.1 GCA_003446665.1 Synergistaceae bacterium | reverse complement strand
CTGATGCCTATCGCGTCGGCGCCCTCCTGGATCGCCGTCTCGACAATGCTCTCGGGGCTCTGCCGCAACCCCGTGTAAATAACCTCCACCCCCGCGTCCCTGAGCGCCCTGGCTACCACCTTCGCTCCCCGGTCGTGTCCGTCAAGCCCGGGCTTCGCCACTACAACCCGCGTCTTCCTCTTTTCCATGTTCCTTCCTGCCTCCCGTTCCTCGACTTAACGTCCGCCAGAAGATGATGTTTTTTGAATTACCCGGTTTCGATCATCTGTTTAAAATATCTATCCCGGCGAAAGCGTAAAAGGCAAAATATATCGCCCCGGCGAAGACAAAACCCAAAAGAACTCGTAATAAAAGTATCGTTCCCGGCCCGCCGGGCCATTTGCCTTCTCCTATCCTTACTACGGCCCTTGATATGAGCAAGGCCAGCAAGAAAAAACCTATGGCCATAAAGGCCTGTATGTTCGTCGTCGGCATGACCGACCTCCAGTGATCACAGACTTCACACCAAATACACCGCCAAGTATTGTATCAGGAACGAGGCTTTCGAAAACGGTCTGTTTCAATAAAAAGGCGGCCTTGAAGGCCGCCTTTTTATTGTTTTTTCGACTTGATTGCTGAATGAAACATTTTGCGGGAAGCAGCACGTTCTGCGCGCCCTGCCCAGGAATCCAGACCTTTATCTTTCTGCGGCTTCTGTTTCTTCAACACGTCCTGTCGGCGTATGAATCTGTTTCAGGACCGAAATCGCCACTTCCAAAGCCCTCTTCCCGTCCATGATGCCCACGAGAGGCTGTCGTCCCTCCCGGACACAGGTAACGAAATGCTGTAACTCAAGCTTGAGTGGTTCCCTTTTGGCAAAAACGGGATGTTCTATAACCTCCACCAGGCTGCTTCCCTTTTCCCTTATGCATCTATGTATGGACACGTCCTGGGTTTCATAGTTCAGGGATATGAACCTTTCCGGCTCCATTATCTCAAGCTGGCGTAATCGCCGCTCTGAAACCCTGCTTACGAGGATGTGGGCCAGTGTCCCGTTTTCAAATGAAATCTGGGCCGTCGCCACGTCTTCAAGGGGGGATCTGATGGAACGTCCCATGGCCATTATGGAGGTAATCTCCGACGGTACCAAAGAAAGTATGATATCGATATCGTGGATCATCAAATCCAGCACCACGCCGACGTCATTAATTCGTGACGAGAAGGGGCCGATGCGTCTGGACTGGAGGAAAAGCGGGCTCTTTACTATGTTTCGTACATGCTGGACTGCGCTGTTGAACCGTTCGATATGCCCTACCTGGAGAACCAGATTTCTCGACGCCGCAAGTTTCAGAAGGCTTTCCGCCTCTTCCACTGTGGAAGTTACAGGTTTTTCTATCAGGACATGGCACCCTGCCTCAAGGGACATCTTGGCAACTTCGTAATGGTCGACGGTCGGCACTACTACACTTACGGCATGAGGACGGGCCGCCCTGAAAAATTTCTCCAAATCGGAATAGTGGGGAACGCCTAACATCTCCCCTATTGATGCTGCCCTTTCTTCATTGATGTCGACGACTCCCACGACTTCCGCATTCAGCAGTTCCGTATATACCCTGGCATGATGGTAGCCCAGGTGACCGACTCCTATGACGCCGACCCGCAAAGGCCCCATGGAAGATCACACTCCCGAAGATGAATTACTCAAATTAGCGTTTTCATTGTTGTCGCTATTATCATTTTCCCACCAGTACCTCGAATTGTGGCCTGGAATGAGCAACCTTGCCAAAAGGAAATTGCTGTATTCGTCTTTGCCCCTGTAAGAATAAAAAATATCCTTTCTGCATAGTGTACAGAATGGAACCTCGAAAACAGAAGATTCACAAACTCCGGACTCTACAAGCTGCCTGGTTATGATTCCTGAAAGGTCGAAATGCACTTCTTTTTCTTTAAAGATAACATATTCCGAGGGGAAAACCTTCATCCCCCACATCGTCCAGGGATCGTCGGCTTTTCTTCCGTAGCACTTGCCGCATATGCCGGGGCCTACCCAGGCCAAGGCACCGTCAAGCGCATCGGGGCCAAGATTGCCAGACACAGTGGAAACCATTGCCGATGCCACATTCATTCCCGACCCAACAAAACCTGAATGTCCCACGGATACCCAGCGTCTTGGGTTGCGCCCGCACAGGACTATGGGAAAGCAGTCCGCAAAGCGCAAACTACCGAAATAACCCGGCCTGTCCAAAAAAAGGGCGTCGCCTTCGGGCCTTTCCGGGAGGCAGGATTTTTCATCCACGGTGATCACGTTTCTGCCGTGCTCCTGCCTGGGTGCTGCAAGTGGTGGAAATTTCCCAGTTTCGAAAAAAGAGGCACCTAGCTTCTCCGGGTCACCTTCAGCGACCTCTGTGAGAAACCCCCTGCCGAAAAGCACCACCGAGGTTTCGCCGTCGTTTATATATTCAAGCAGCCACTGGCCACTCCGCCTTTTGAGCGACCAGGGGGTATCCTCAGGCCACATTACAGGCATTCCCCCACGCTGATGTTTTTTTTAAGGATTTCCGCCACCAAATACAGACTCCCGCAACAAAGAACGGTTCCGCCAGCTTCCAAGGCTTCCTTCAGGGCCTTTCCCGGAGTATCGATTGTACGGATGCCGTCCCACCCTGCTTGGACTGCGGCTTCCTTCAGCTCCTCGGTAGTTGCCGAACGATCCATTCCGGGAACTTGAGTCAGGAAAAGCTTTCCTTCCAGTTTTTTAAGCAAAGAAAGAGATTTTCGGTAATCTTTGTCTTTCATGGACGCGAAGACCACGGAAAGAGCGTCTCGCGGCACCAGTTCTGAAACGGCCTCCACGAGGGCATTAATGCCGTGGGGATTATGAGCTCCGTCGAGTATCACAGTTCCGCCTTCCAATAAGCGGATATCGAACCTGCCCGGCAAACGGACACGCCTGAAGCCTTTTTGGATTTGTTCTTTTGTTACGTTTACACCTTCAGAAGAAAGAAGCCGAAGGGCAACAATGGCGTTCATTGCATTTAAAGCCTGATATCTGCCTACAAGCCCCGTTTTGAGGTTTCTGAACGATTCTCCAAAAAGAAACGCGTCGAAAATGGTACCAGAAAGGTCCACCTTCCTTACTTTCCACTTCGCGAAGCGGGAGGTCACTATTCCCTGGTTTTTCAGGAAAAGACACCTGTTTTGATATGCTCTTTCCAGCCTTACGTCTCCGCCTGCAAAACAACTTTTGCCATTCGGCCTCAGGACGGAGAACTTTTCCGCCGCCACCGCCATTGGTGTTTCACCGAGATATTCCATGTGGTCAAGACCGACGCTCGTCAACACCGAAACAGCCACGTTCCGAAGAATATTGGTGGCGTCCAGCCTCCCGCCAAGTCCGGCTTCGACGACCGCCATGTCCACTTCTTCCGAGGCCACGATCATAAAGGCCGCAGCAGTGGATACTTCGAAAAAAGTCGGCTTTTCGCAAATTTTTCTAAGCACCGACTCCACAACATCAATGGCTTCGTTCCATTTATCGGGCGAAACGATTTCACCACCGATTCGAAGCCTCTCCCCAAAATGAACAAGATGAGGACTTGTATACAGGGCCGTTTTCAGTCCGGTTTCCCTCAGTACCGATTCGACAGAAGCCGCCGTCGACCCTTTCCCGTTGGTACCCACCACATGAATGGCCCGAAAAGAGCGTTCGGGATGCCCCAAATACTTCAAAAGCCGGGCGATCCTCGAAAGCCCGGGTCGGATCACAGGATATGCTATACACGACATCCTTTTTTCAACGTCGTCGAAATCTTTAGTGGTCCACCGGACAATTCCCATTAAGCGACTTTCCTGTTTCCATCCGATGGCGTCGGATCATCCGCGCCGCAGACTTTCGAGGTTACGGTCAATATTGTTTATTTTTACCATGCCCTCTTCGAGCCTGAGCTTTTCTTTTTCTACCACTTCGATGGGGGCGTTTTGCAAAAACTTCTCGTTTTCAAGCTTCGTTCGTGATTTTTCCACGGCCTTTTCGGTTTTTTCCTTCTCCTGTTCCAAGCGTCTTATCTCTGCTGCAACGTCCAGGACGTTCCCGACGGGAAGAAATATCTCCCCGAATGGCAAAACAGCCGTCAGCGCCTGTGAGGGTCTTTGGCCTCCCGCAGAAGAGAAGTTGAAGCTGCTGATGTTTGTCAAAAGCGACAAGAGATCGGCATTGCCTTTTAAATCAGCGAGCAGGTTGCCTTCGTCGATGACAAGATGGCAAGTTTCCAGCTTTTTCTGGGGGGGAAACCCCGCTTCGGCCCTGAGATTTCGGAAGCCTCTGACAATTTCCTGAAATATTGACATCTTTCGGCTTTCTTCAGCGTCTTCGAACCCGGAGTCTGCAACAGGCCAGCTTTCCCTTTCTATGGAATCCTCCCCGAACCGGAAAAGGTGCCATAGCTCTTCCGTAACAAATGGGATAAAAGGATGAAGGAGCTTCAAAACATCCCCTAGCACCTCTTGAAGCACCCATCGTGCCGCTTCCCGGCGGGTCGGCCCTTCCTCGTTCCGCAAGGCCGGTTTTGCCATTTCGAGAAACCAGTCGCAAAACTCGCCCCATACGAACTCGTAAAGGCTTCGTGCGGCCTCCCCGTAATGATAGGTATCAAGATAATTGGAGACCTCGTCGATTATCTTGTCCCGCCTGGCCAATATCCATCTGTCGTGATCTCGAAGGAAGGCTTTTTCCGGTTTTTCAGGCCTTTGTCCGTCGCAAAGATGCATCTCCGCGAACCGGGCGGCGTTCCAGAGCTTGTTGAGAAAATGCCGATAGGCCTCTATACGCTCACGACTCAGAAATATATCCCTGCCCTGGACCGTCAGTGCCGCAAGGGTCAACCTGAGGGAATCTGCTCCGTATTCTCCTATGATTTCCAGAGGGTCGATGACATTGCCCCTGGATTTACTCATCTTGCGCCCTTCCTCGTCACGCACCAAAGCATGTATGTAAACGGTTCTGAAGGGGATATCTTTCATGAACTTGAGACCCATCATTATCATTCTGGCCACCCAGAAAAAGAGGATGTCGAATCCCGTCGTCAAAAGGTCCGTCGGGTAATAATACTTGAGATCCTCCGTATCATCGGGCCAGCCGAGAGTCGAAAAAGGCCACAAGGCACTGCTGAACCAGGTATCCAGAACGTCTTCTTCCTGGCTTATCTCGAAACTCCCGCACTTTTCGCAGCGGTCGGGATC
>DMCT01000068.1:8517-13078 GCA_003446665.1 Synergistaceae bacterium | reverse complement strand
AAAACATCGTGCCATGCGGCATCCCCCGCCTCGAGGTAATGGGCGTCGTTGGTAGCGATAAGGGGAATGCCCGTTTCCCTTGAAAGTCTCACAAGTTCCTTGTTGACCACAGCCTGTTCCCGAAGGCTGTTGTGCATGATTTCCAGAAAGAAGTTTTCCGGGCCGAAAATGTCGCGGTACATTTCGGCACATTCCCGTGCCCCGCTTTCATTATTTTCCAGGATCAGCGAAGGGATCTCGCCGGACAGACATGCCGATGACGCTAAAAGTCCCTTGTGGTAGGCTGAAAGCAATTCGTGGTCGACCCTAGGCTTGTAGTAAAAACCCTCAGTGTTGGCTATCGAGACCAGTTTCACCAGGTTCTTGTAACCTTCCTGCGTCTCTGCAAGCAGCAGCAAATGGAAATTCTTCCCTATCCTGTCACGACAGGTGTGCCCCCTGGGGTCTACGTATACCTCGCACCCGATCAGGGGCTTCACCCCTCTGGCCTTGCATTTTTCGTAGTGTTCGATAGCGCCGTACATGGTGCCGTGGTCGGTAATGGCCGCGGCGGGGCAGCCCCACCTTGAGGCGCGCTCCGCAAGCTCCGAACACCGGATGGCACCGTCGAGGAGGCTGTATTCCGAGTGAACGTGCAGATGTACAAAAGGTTTATTCAATGATGTCTCCCCCGTTTTCTCCATTTTCGGACGCTTCTTCCCTCAAAAGCAGAAGTTCCGCGTCAAACAGGCTCATTACTCCTTTCAGATCTTCCACTTTCGAAGAAGATCCGTCTTCTGTGGTCTTTCCATTTTTCTTCGCCTCTTGTCGTCGAATTTCCACTTTTTCGCTCTCTTCTTTCGGCCTTTCAGATGGAGCACCGGGAGAATCGGAACTCATCCCGGGAATAGACGAAGCTTCCGTGTCCGTTTCTTCGTCCCCGCAACACAGGAGGATCTTCGAAACTCCTTCCAGTTTCTCCTTCCTTGCCGCAATTTTGGCGGCATTGCGCGCGATTTTGCACAATTCAAAGCAGACACGGTCTTTTTCGTCAAAGACGATACAAAGCTTTTCGTTGTTAATCATCGGTACCGACGACAGAAGTGCGCAGTACAGGCTGACGTCGTCGGGGAAGAAGCTTTCGATAAAATGCTTCCAGGCTTCGTGAGAAAGTTTTTCATTTGCGGCACCAACGGAAAGGCTTTCCATTTTTTCCAGTGTTTCTTCGACGGCCTGACTTTCTGGCTTTTGTTCTTTTTCAGCTTCCGGCGTCACCAGTTCTTCCTCGACCTTCTCGATATCTCTGGAAGGTTCTTCCCTTTCCGGAGCAACTTCAGCAACTTCTTTTTCCGCATCGCCAGCGGCACTTTCTCCGACAGGCACCCTCTCAAAGAAAGCCATTAAAAGCCCCAGCACGACGTCCGAACGCATTCCCCAACGGGCCTTGGGCATCAGCGAGGCGAAAAACTCCATTCCTTCCCAGAGAAGGTCTTCCGGCCAGAAAGCGCTTTCAGAGATTGCGAAGTTTCGCTCCTCCTCGGCCAGAGGCAGGTGGGAAGCCATTTCGGGACCCCATTTTCTGATAATCCAAAGATCCCTGAAAACAGAAAAGAAACCTTCAAGGAGTCGTCCGCCGGAAAGACCTTTCCTGAAAGAATCTTCCAGCTCCAAAAAGGCTTTCTTCCGGTCGCTTCTGAGTGCACTCGTCAGCCTTTCAAGTTCCTTACGACTTCCGCCTCCGAAAAGCGCCCTTACTCTTTCGGAAGACACTTCGCCGCCAAGAGAAAGCACCTGTTCCAAGAGGGAAAGGGCGTCCCTCAGTGAGCCGTCGGCTTCCCTCGCGATGTCCCATAACGCCCGTTCCTCCACGTTTGATCCTTCCCTGCCCGCGATATCTTTGATGCAGGGAACCATCAAAGAAGCGTCTATCCTGTGAAAGGGGATATGCTGGCACCTGGAGCGGATCGTTGCCGGAACCTTGGAAGGCTCCGTTGTCGCGAAAATAAAGATGACCGATGCGGGAGGCTCCTCGAGGGTTTTTAACAGGGCATTGAAAGCCGCGTCGGTCAGCATGTGGACTTCGTCGATGATATATATCTTGTAGCGGGCCGAAAACGGCGAAAGAGACACGTGTTCCTTCAGCTCCCTGACTTCGTCGATTCCCCTGTTGGAGGCTCCATCTATTTCAATCACGTCAAGGCTGTTGCCTGATGTAATGCTGCGGCAGTTTTCGCAACTGCCGCAAGGTTCACCTTCCTTGCCGGGGTTCTCGCAATCCACCGCCTTGGCCAAAAGTCTTGCCACCGTGGTTTTCCCACATCCCCTCGGCCCGGAAAAAAGGTAGGCATGGCCGGTCTTGCCCGAAGCAACTTCCCTTTTGAGAACCTCGACGGCCTCATCCTGACCTACGACCTGGCTGAAATACTGTGGCCTGTATTTTCTGTAAAGCGTCAAGTAAGGCACCGGCATTAACCTCCTTTCCGGTCACCTTGGATTTACCGGAAATATTCGGCGACCGGGTGTACCCGTTTGGCCCGCTGTAAAGTCTCCAGCAGCGCCTCGCGCACTTCATCAAGGGGAGCCATTCCTTCGGGGAGTCCCTCCGAAAGAGCCGCCACCTTGCGCCCGATCAAAAGCTTCCTGATGCCGTTTTGTTCGACTACATGTATGTCATAGGGGGCGATCTCGAGCTGGAGCCCCTCTCTCACCGCCTCTTCGAACCTCTCAAGGACCTGTTGCGTCACGGGCGAAGGCGGTCCCGCCCAGATTTCATAGTCATCGATGTAAAGGGCGCATCTGTTTTGATCACAAGTCGTCTCCGGTATCAGAAGGCGCAGTGGAACTTTACGCTCGAGGGACCAACCCTTTTCTCTTATGCGGGAAATGATATCATTGACCCTCTCCTGCGTTTTTGGGTGGGTCCTGTAAACCCCCGGATCCACATAGGGGCGTTTTACTTCTTCTTCCTGCATTCTCTCCAGTATGGTCACGGCCGCCGAAGGGCTGTATCCTGCCCGGTAAAGAAGCTCTATGGAACCATAGTCCGCCTCGCGTTCGAAATCCCTACTGTATTCGTTCATTACAGCCACCTGCATGAGGTTGGAAAGTATCGCCACGGGTCCAAGACCACCAGAGGCTACCGTCAATAGAAGGGTCCCAACGCTCAGTTTCTGGTTCCTGGCGACTTGCTTCATCACGTGGTTTTTATCGGCATGCACCAGTTCGTGAGCTATGACAGCCGCCAGCTCGTCGTCGCTTCTTACGAAATCGAGCATTCCGGTGGTAACGTAGATAAGGCCTCCCGGAATCGTAAAAGCGTTCGGGCTTTCTTCGGACAGGATTCTCGCCGTATAGTCGAGGTCACGCGAGGTAAAAGCAGCCAGACGTCCACATATCATCTCGACCATCGCCGTGGACGCCGGATCCTTGACGACCTCCCAGTGCTCCTCGACCTGCGCGGACACCTTGTCGCGAAGCTTCCTTTCTTCGGCGTTAAGGTCCCCTTTCGCTTCCTGTGCCCCGCAAGAGGCGGCAAGCGCCAAAACGCAAAGAACGGACACAACACGCAGTAAACGGGTGAAACTGTTTTTCCGCATATCAAACCACAGCCCTCTGAAACTTCGCATAACACACTGACACCAGTCCGTGTGTTATGTTTTTCGGTTTTGATTGGTTTTGGTTTTTTCCTAAAAAGCACCTTACCGTCTCAAAACTTTCTTCATCGGTTCGCAGGCCGAATAATTCAAAATAACAACGTTACATTTGTCCCTGCGGACCGACGATCCTCATTGAAATTGTAATCCACCTTACCGTTTTACGGAAATTTCCAAAGCATCCGGGAGCAAACCCGGCCTACTTGGTTTGAAAGGAATCCCGCTCCTTAGAAAGCCTTTTTACAAGGCCCCTGGCAAGCCTGTCGAGTATTCCGGCCACATACCTGTAAGCCTCAAGGTCAAGCCCGTAAGGATCCGGGATATCGCCGCACAAAGGCTCTTCAGGAAAGACATAGTCTGTAAATCGGAAAACGCAGGACGCTTTTTCGGGGAACAGGCATTTAAGCAAGTCGACATGCTCTGTCGTCATCCCAAGTATGAGAAAGGTATCTGGTATAAGCACATCCTCGACGCTCCTTGCCTTGTGCCTGGAAATATCGAGACCATACTCTTTCATGACGTTAACAGCGGGTACGGCTGCAGGTAGTCGTTTCCAGACCGCCGTACCCGCCGAAGTCGCGAAGAAGATGTGATCCAGGCCCGCTTCGCCAATATAATGGTTTGCAAAGGCCTCGGCCATCGGGCTCCTGCAAGTGTTTCCAGAACAGACGAAGAGCACGTGGCCTTTATTTGTGCATGTGCAAGTCATTCCAGCTTCTTTATCTGTACTTTTTCCAGGAGCTCTTCGACGGCTTTTCTTCCCCTTATCCCTTTTTCAAAATGAAGAGCATCCTCCCAGGCACAGGCAGTAGAAAAACGGACAGTCTCTTCTACACCCATACCCTCTTCCCTCGCTACCACAAGACCTGCTATCAACGCGTCATCCGCCCCGAAAAGGGAGACAAGCCCCTTGCGCTCGTGCTCGGCGA
>DMCT01000068.1:1810-8282 GCA_003446665.1 Synergistaceae bacterium | reverse complement strand
GCCGCATCAACTATCGTAGGTATATCCCGACTTTTGGCCCGCAGCACCAGTTCCCGGTAAAAATCGAGGGGCACCCCCGGCGGGAGGGAGCCACCTATGACGACAAGATGAGCCCTTGCCAACATCCTGTCGTAGTTGACAAGAAACCTCGAGGCCGCTCCCTCGGGAACATAAGGCCCACTTTCGGCTATTCCGGTTTCCACCCGGCCGATTTCGTCCACGATATAAACATTGGTGCGCGTCTCCCCTCGGACATGTACGAAGTTAGTGGTTATTCTCTTCCGTCTCAGCACATCCCTGATATACTCGCCGTTGAAACCGGCCAAAAAGCCCATCGCCGCCGAGGTGTACCCCAGCTGCGCCATTATCAGGGAGACGTTTATACCCTTCCCGCCGGGTGACCGGCCGGTGCTGCTCGTTCTGAACCAGCCTCCTGGTCTGAATTCGGGAACGACGTATTCTTCGTCGACGGCGGGGTTTAGCGTGACTGTGATGATCACCTGTCGTTTCCCCCTCTTTTGTTTTCCGAAACGGGCCTTTGCCCCGTCATTTTATTTGTGCTCCATCCAGGGCAGGTTGTCTTCAAACTCCGATGAAGTCCTTTATCGACGCAAGGTCCTTCGGTTTTTCGCTGCGCCTGATTTGTCCTTTTTCCAGCTCCAAAAGGGCCGGCAACTCGGAAAGGCCCAGTTTTTCGGTCATCCTCGCATTTTTATACCCGTCGAGCACGACAAGGTCTTCTTTCTCTTCCGCAAGGTTTTCCGCCTCGCCAGCCAGCCGCACCTGGTCCTTGTCTATGCTTGAATAGAGGAAAACGTAAACGTGTTCCGGGTCCAGGACCTTGCGCCTCAAATGAAGCTGTTCTGAAATGTAGCCGTAAGCCGCCATAGCGGCAGTAGCGCCATCTCCGGCGGCGGTGACGACCTGCCGGAGGAACTTGTCCCTTACGTCTCCGGCGGCGAAAACACCTTCCACGCTTGTTTCCATCCGATCGTTAGTCTTGATCCATCCTCCACGCGCAGTTTCCACCAGATCTTTCATGAAACCGGCGTTGGGCTCCATTCCGATGAAGACAAAGACACCGGCAACGGGCAGCTCGGTCTTTTCTCCGGTTTTGACATTTTGCAAGAGGATTTTTTCAACCATTTCGTCCCCGGCGATTTCTTCTACCACACTGTTCCATATTACCTCTATCTTCTCGTTGGTCAGGGCTCGCTCAGTAGCTGTCCTGTCGGCTCTGAAACTGTCGCGTCTGTGTATTATGTAGACTTTGGAGGCGAACCGGGTAAGGTAGACCGCCTCTTCAACAGCCGTGTTGCCGCCACCTATGACGGCCACCGTCTCATCTTCAAAGAAGGCCCCGTCGCAGACTGCGCAGTAACTCACCCCGCGGCCGGTAAATTCTTCCTCTCCCTTGACGCCTGCCTTTCTGAAGCTCGCGCCGGTGGCCACGATCACTGCTTCCGCCTCTATCTCACCCGAATCGGTCTTGACGATCTTCTTGCCGTCGCTCAGTTCAATACCCTCGACTACACTCTCGCGAAACTCCGCCCGGAAATGCTCGGCGTGCTTCCTGAAACTCTCTGCCAGCTCAGGACCACTCGTATGAATAGTTCCAGTCCAGTTCTCTATCTCGTCGGTCACGTTGATCTGTCCCCCTGGAGCACTCTTTTCAAGAACCAGTACATCGAGACCCGACCTTTTCCCGTAAATCGCGGCGGTCAATCCCGCCGGCCCCGCACCGATTATGACAAGCTCTCTTTTTTCCATGCACTCTTTACCTCCCGAAGATTTTGCAAACTTGGCTTTATGAAAGTTTCCTTTATTGTATCAAACTCGCTCCTGGCTGTCCCAAAAGGTCGGAAAGCGGATTTGCCTTGTCTGTTTTCCTGTCTCAGTAAGCATTTTTATAAAAGCGGAACTCACTCTTTTTTCAACACAAGAACACGTGCGATTCCTGAAAAATCACACAGTGTTTTTTCGCACCGAAAACCGAAAGCTCCCAGCGCTTTGACTCTCTCACATTGCTCTTTGCCTCCTGTTTCGAGGACCAGAGTCCCCCCCGTTTCGAGGACATGCCATGCCCAGGGCAACAGGATCCTGTAGGCGTCAAGGCCGTCACTGCCCCCTGAAAGGGCACTCAATGGGTCGTGGATGCGCACTTCGGGCATCAGCAGCGGAATGACCGGATCGGGGATGTAAGGCGGGTTGCTGACCAACAGGCTTGCCGAATGCGCTTTAAGCGGCACCTGCCACGGGTCGCTCCCGTGCCATAGCAGGACCCGTGAAATCTGGCCAAGTTTTTTGAAGTTCCTCCAGGCTACCCTTATTGCGCTCGGCGATCGCTCTACGGCCACACAAAAGGAACGGGGCGCGTTCTCAAGAATGGCCGCGGCTATACAGCCGCTTCCCGTACCCCAGTCGACGAAAAGACCGCCTCTGAAACTTTCCAGGGCGGCCTCTACGGCTATCTCCGTCTCCGGCCTGGGAACCAGGGCACCCGGTTCGATCAAAAGGGAAAGACCAAAAAACCCTGCTTCCTTCGTTATGTGCTGCAAGGGTTCCCTGCCGCATCGTCTTTCCGTCGCCTCGAAAAACGTTTTGAGTTGCTCTTCGGAGAGGATTTTTTCCGGATGGGCGTGAATATAGCCCCTTTGAAATCCCGTAGCCCACACAAGCAACAAATCTGCCTCGAGGTCCGCGCTTTCGATGCCGGCACCCTCAAGCAGTGTTACGGCAAGACTCCTTGCCCTGCCCAACTCCATGGAGCTATGCCTCCAATTGCTTCAGTTTCTCCGATTGGTCCGCAAATGTCAGGGCGGAGAGGATTTCTTCCAAATCTCCCTCCAGCATGCTTTCGAGCTTGTGGAGTGTAAGACCGATCCGGTGATCGGTTACCCTGTTTTGGGGGAAGTTATAAGTCCTTATACGTTCCGACCGGTCACCCGTTCCGACCTGTCCCTTGCGTTCGGCGGCGAGTTCGGCGTCGCGGCGTTGGATTTCGAGGTCCAAAAGCTTTGAGCGTAGAAGCTTCATCGCCTTTATCCTGTTTTTTATCTGGGATCGTTCGTCCTGACACGTTACGACTATCCCGGTGGGCAAATGGGTTATCCTCACCGCCGAGTCGGTCATGTTGACATGCTGTCCTCCTGCCCCGCTCGCTCGGTAGGTGTCGATCTTGAGGTCCTCCTGGCGGATGTCCACGTCGACATCCTCGGCCTCTGGCAACACCGCCACCGTCGCGGTAGAGGTATGTATGCGGCCGCCCGATTCGGTAACGGGGACCCGCTGTACCCTGTGTACCCCGCTTTCGTACTTGAGCTCGCTGTACGCTCCGTGACCGTCTATTCTGAAGACTATTTCCTTATAGCCGCCTATGCCCGTCTCGTTGCTCGTGAGTATTTCCACCTTCCAGTTCTTGCGCTCGGCATACCTTGCATACATCCTGTAAAGGTCTCCGGCAAAGAGTGCTGCTTCCTCGCCACCGGCACCGGCCCTTATTTCCATGATGACGCTTTTTTCGTCGTTGGGATCTTTCGGTAACAGAAGAATCCTGAGTTCTTCCTCCAGTTTTTCGAGCTCAGGTTCAAGCAGCGCGACTTCCTCCCGGGCCATCTCCGCCAGTTCCTTGTCCGAACCGTGAAGGAAAGACCTGGCTTCTTCGATCCTTTGGAAGATTTTCTTGTATTTCCTGTAGGTTTGAACAACCGGCTCCATCCCGGCATGCCTTTTCGCAAGCTCCTGGAGCTTTTGAGGGTCTTTCGCCACGCCGGGTTCCGCCATTCTTTTTTCGAGTTCCATGTAAGAACTCTCGACCTCGTCAAGCTTTTTTGCTATTTCCATCGGTTTCACCGCCTGCGATTTCCCTGGTAGGACTTTCATCTCCCAAAGCGACTGTGAGCGCCATCAAAGCCACGGATATCTGCGACTCGTCAGGCTCTCTGGTGGTAAGATACTGCAGCCACAAAGCAGGCGCCATAAGGGAATTTCCCACCTTGCGGTTTTTTCCGCACCACTTGATTATTTCATAGGATATGCCGATTACGACCGGCAAGAGAAAAACCCTGGAACCTACCCTCCATACCAATCCTCCATGGCCTGCGACCGAAAAAACGATCACGCTTACGGCAACCACCACAAGCAAAAACGAAGTGCCGCAGCGGGGATGAATCCTGGAACAATCCGTGATTTTGGACGGGACCATTTCTTTTCCAGCTTCGAAGGCGTTTATTGTCTTGTGCTCGGCCCCGTGATACTCGAAAACCCGTCCTATCTCTTTCCAAAATCCTATTACTGCGACATAGCCAACGAATACACCCGCTCTCACCAAACCTTCTATAAGGTTCCTCCAGCCCTGCGACAGCGACCAAATCTTCCCTGCCACATCACCTGCAAAAAGGGGAAGCGCGACAAAAAGCAAAACCACGGCCAAAACCGCCGCGAAGATGGAAAGCAAAAACCCCCATGTACCCAGACTCTCTTCTTCGCCAAGGGAAATTTCGGCTGAAACAGCAAGGGCTTTGGTACCTGTATAGAGCATTTCGGCCATGGTAACCATGCCTCTGAGCACAGGAAGCTTCCAGGGCATCGAGCTGGACCAGGGTCGATTTTCCCAGGCATCGCTAACTATGTCGCCTTCCGGGTTTCTTACGGAAAGACCCCAGCGAAGGGGGCCGCGCATCAAGACACCTTCTATGACCGCTTGCCCTCCAACAGGTATCTCCCGTTTTGGGGAAATTGAAACCAGGAAGGATAGAACCAGCAAAACACGTTCAAAAAACCGTTTCATCCGACAGCAGTTCCTCCATCGACTCATAGGGTCTGCCACAGGGATTTGACTCGCCGCATTCGCCGTCGACAAGACAATCCGGACCTGCCAGGTCGAAAAGAAGCGGAGCCTCGCACCGGACGAGGGCCAGCATCCTCCTCGCAAGCTCCCTGATTTCCCACTGGGCCCTTCTGCAAAGCCTCAGGCGGAAAAAATGATGAAGCTCCCTGGCGTTCATGGTCATCACCAGTCGCGTTTGCCATCCGTGTGGGAGCAAGTACCTTGCATCCTCACGGGGTACGCCTTTTTCGATAAATTCCCCGTAGGCTTTGTGGCAAGCCGCTACAAGCTCGATGAAACGCTCTTTCAAACCGGGTTCGTCCCTTATGGAAGGCGGGACTACGACATCGGGTCCCGTCATGGCAACGTATCTTTGGCTTTGTTGTGAGTAGCTCGCCAGGCGATGCCTGACCAGCTGATGCGAACAGACTCGGCTTATCCCGTCGACTGCAAAGGTGAAGGAAACGTGCTCGAAAGGCGATAAATGACCCGATTTCCGAAGATGTTTCAAAAATCCGCGGATTTTTTCACTTTCCAGCCCCCCAAGCAGTTCTTCCGCAGAAACATCGCTGTAACAAAGCCGCGCGGCCGCGGCGACTATTCTGTCCGGTTCCGGGGAGCTGGAAAGCAGGTTAACCGCCAGTTTCATGACAGAAACATCCGGGAATAGCAGGTGCTATTCCCGGTTTTCCTTTTCTTCGGATTCTTCGGAGTCCTGATTCTTTCCGAACCTTGTACCCGCGTATTTCCGCTGGAACTTCTCCAGCCTGCCTGCTTCCAGGACCACGGAACCCCGTTTGCCGGTGTAGAAAGGATGACATGAAGAACAGACGGCCACCTTTATTTCCCCAACGGTCGACCTGGTTTCAAAGGTGTTCCCGCAAGCACAGGCAACGTGGCATTCCTTGTATTCCGGATGAATATCTTTTTTCACAGTTTAAGGCACCTCCCTGCCGCTTTTCGCTTGTTATGATCCACGAACTGAGAATTTATCACACTCGCCTTTTCCGCACAAGGCCCTTGCCAACTCGCAAAGGGATATGCCGCTTTTCAAAGATGCATGACACCAAGGCCGCACCTCTCATGGTGGGCAACGGCATGATAGGCGGAATCGCCGACTACCGCTACGGCAAGCCAGAAACGGTTACGTACTATGGCTATTTTGGCTCCGATGCTCGCTTCCAGGAGACTCATAGAGATGAAGCCGTTCATCGCCTCCAGGGCTGCATGCATGAGCGCATGCATTTCCCCGCCTTTTTTCTCGACAACCCCTGAATTCAGCGCAGCTCCGACGACGGCCCGCGTAATTTTCTGGGGCAGTTCACCGGCAAGTCCCCCGACCTCGGTAGCGACCGCTCGCCAGCCCGATTTTGCGATCTGCCTTTTCAACGCCGATTCTTCCCTTGAATCTGTAGTCGATGCCAGAAGAATCGCGACTCTTCCAACCTGACTTTCGTCTGTCAGCTTTATATGAACCGAGAGTTCAATGTCCACGCCTTCATGATATCCTTCAGTGAAACAAGTTTCTGAACCAGACGTATCCCCCTCTGCTTTGTCTTGCGTCGTCTTGCGATCCTCTTCAGAAGAGGTTTCTCCGCCATTGAATATGTTTTTCCAGTTCATGCAACCATCTCCCCGATATTT
>DMCT01000068.1:0-1616 GCA_003446665.1 Synergistaceae bacterium | reverse complement strand
TGATTCCGCCTATAACTCCTTCCATCTCCCGAAAAACTTGATCGTATCACCGTTGCGGCCTATACTGTATTTGTCTGAAAATGCACATGAAGATCCTCTTCAAGGTTATCAAAAGAGGGAGGTGGTTTCACCGAAACCAGGCAAGGCAATACTGTCCAGTGGGGTCTTTGAGTACGACTATTTTGGAGGAGGCGGTGTTTAATGAGAAAGATTTTGGCAGTTGCTCTTGTTTTGGTCTTTGCCCTTGCGGGTGTAGCGTCGGCGCAGACTTTTGTTTCCCTGGCAACAGGCGGAACAGGCGGAACATATTACCCGATCGGAGGAGGCATGGCCGATATAGTCAGCAGGAATCTCCCCGACGTGCAGATGACCGCCGAAACGGGCAACGCGTCAGTCGCTAACCTAAACCTCATCGGAACCAACCAGATCGAGATGGCGCTCGTGCAAAACGACGTCGCCTATTTCGCTTACAACGGCCAGATGATGTTCGACAAAGCCTACAAGAACGTCAGGGCTGTTGCGGTTCTCTATCCCGAAACGATCCAGGTAGTCGCCATGAAAAAATCGGGGGTACAGAAGATCACGGACCTGCCCGGCAAGCGGGTTTCGGTAGGGGCTCCGGGTTCAGGAGTTCTCGCGGACGTCCAGCTGATGTTCCGGGTTCTCGGCTACAAGTTCGGCGATATGAACACCGACTTCCTGGACTTCAACAACACTGCCCAGCGCATGAAAGACGGACAGCTTGATGTAGGCTTCGTTGTGGCAGGGTATCCGACAGCTTCGATCATGGACCTCGCTACTCTTCACGACATCACCCTCGTTGAATTCGACGAGGAGTTCATAGACAAACTTCACAGCGAGTATCCATTCTTCGTGAAGAATGTCGTTCCCGCCGGGACATACAAGGGAGTGGACAAGGACACCACCACCGTCGCCGTACAGGCCATGTGGGTCTGTGACGCCGGCCTTAGCGACGACCTTGTTTACAAGATAACCAAGACTTTCTGGGAAAATGTAGACGACCTCTACCAGGTACACGCAAGGGCCAGGCAGATCACTCTCGACACCGCTCTTGAAGGCGTTTCCGTACCTGTGCACCCGGGCGCTGCTAAATATTACAAGGAAATTGGCATGGAGGTTCCTGTAATAGAGTAGATTTGCCTCGAAACCGAATCGAGAAAGGCCGGGCGAAATCCCGGCCTTTCTTTTTTGCGCGTATAATATTCAATCAGATCGACCGGCACGAACCTTCAGAAAACGAAAAGCGGCACCTTTAAAGGTGCCGCTTTTCGTCGTTTGAAGGGCTGTTTCTATATTTGTTCGTTACTGCACTTTTACAGTTTTACGACATTCGAAGCCTGGGGACCTTTGGACCCATCGACGACTTCGAAGGAAACGCGCTGACCTTCAGCCAGGGTTTTGAAACCATCTTCTTCGATCGCGGAATAGTGAACGAAAACGTCGCTACCGCTCTCTGCTGTAATGAAACCATAACCCTTGGACTCGTTGAACCACTTGACTGTTCCTTCAGTTGTCAAAATACTTCCTCCTAAAACTTGTTAATTTTTTCGGTTAACGGCGCCTGTCAACCTGAGTCGACAGGATACAGTAAAGTC
>DMCT01000050.1 GCA_003446665.1 Synergistaceae bacterium | reverse complement strand
GGTCTGAGTCCTTAATACCCAAAAAAATTGCGCCACAGAGTACGCAGAGAGCCACAGAGAAAACCCAAACCTCTTTATGGATAAAACCAGGTAGGGGAGATATTCAAGTCTTCAAAGTTGCAATGGGAAGCTTATTTCTCTGGGTGTAAACAGGAATCCCAACAAATCGACTCTCTATTAAGGGAGATATCCCCAGCCCCTTGAATCCTCCTCAAGAATGTCGATTCCACACTCGTTGCCCTCTTGCACAAGATGTTTGTGCTCTGGAGGCTCCAGAGTGGCGTAAAATAGGAGAAAAGCATTTTGTCGCTTGTCATTTTGCCTAGAAAGCTAAGGAGAAAATAATGAAATCGCAGAAACGTATTGCCGATTACGGTATTCACATTGGTTGTATGAAAAGGGGAGTGCTTAACGCCATTACAGATGTTGCCGGAGTAAGGGTTGGACATTGCACCTTAGACGATGGAAACATTAAAACGGGGGTTACTGTTGTAATACCTCATGAGGGCAATATGTTTCAGGAAAAACTTTTTGCAGCATGTCACGTTATTAATGGGTTTGGAAAATCTGTTGGCCTTATTCAGATTGAAGAGTTGGGAACACTTGAAACTCCCATTATTCTTACAAATACATTAAGCACTGGAACGGCTACAGAAGCGCTTGTTCGTTATATGCTCAAAGAAAACCTTGATATTGGTAAAGAAACAGGAACTGTAAACCCTGTTGTATGCGAATGTAATGATGGGTTTCTCAACGATATACGAGGTCTTCATATTCGAGAGGCGCATGTATTGAAAGCCCTTGCCAATGCCGGTACTGAGTTTGAAGAAGGTTCTGTAGGGGCGGGATGCGGCATGTCCTGTTATGAGCTAAAGGGTGGAATAGGGACAGCATCCAGGCTTGTAGAGATAGAAAATTTGACATTTACGATTGGTGTTCTTGTCCTTTCCAATTTCGGAGAAAAAGGTGACTTTGTTGTAGATGGCCGTAAAGTAGGAAAAAGTATAGTTTCTTTAGAACAGCCACAAGAGGATCAAGGTTCTATTATTGTCGTCATAGCAACAGATATTCCTATGACAGAACGCCAGTTAAAACGGCTCTGTCGTCGTTCTTCAGTGGGGATCACCAGGACGGGAACTTATATTGGAAACGGTAGTGGTGAAATAGCTATTGCTTTTACAACAGCTAATCGTTTTGCTCATTATGAAAAAGCACCTGTTTGTTCCATAGGAATATTCAACGAAAATCACATCAATATAGCTTTTAGAGCAGTTGTGGAGGCGACAGAAGAAGCCGTTCTCAACTCGATGATTTGTGCAGAAACCACAAAAGGTCGAGATGGAAATGCTCGCCATTCTCTGAAAGAGTATGCATCTTTTTTATATACACTGATTGATAATTCTACGGCCCCTAAGGGTGTCAGACCTACACGGCCTGTTGCCCAAATAAGTCCCCCAGGTTTTTACAAAGGCAGATCAGGCAGGACAGGTAACCGGTCCTCCCAAATAAGTAAGTCGGGATCGCCTGAGGATCTCTGAAAAAAGAGAGCAAACCCTTGAAAGGCCTGGTTTAAAGATCCGGGCTATCACTGCCGGATCCTTTGCGGGAGTGCCGCCCCGCCCCGCCTCAGCATTACCTGAATGTTCTGTACGGTGCATGTCAGGTATTCCTGAATGCTCATCCTCCATAATCCTCTCCAGCGGGCACGGTCATAGCCGTAACGCTTTCCCCTGGCGAAGGAGCGTTCCATGAGGTGCTGCCTCTTCCTTATGTCCTTCCTTGAAGCCTCGCTTCGGCTCTGTTTTGTGCAAGCCCTTTTTCCCCAGTTTTGCATCAGATCGTCCCCAGTCGGAGGGTGGGGATTTTTTTCTACGCCTGAACCCGCATCAAGGAATCCCGCACCCGATTGCTCGGGCCATCGAAAAGCAGCAGATAGCTGTGGTGCACGAGCCTGTCAATAATGGCGGCCGTCATCTGCTCGTCATAGAAGATGCCGACCCACCGGCTGAATTCAAGGTTTGTCGTGAGGATCACACTCCTCCTTTCGTAGCTGTCGGAGATGACCTGGAACAACAGCTGCGCCGCGTCCCGGTCCAGGGGCACATACCCCCACTCGTCGCAGATCAGAAGATCCAGCTTCCGGATCGACGCAAGCAGCTTGCTCAGCTCGCCGGACTTCTTCGCATCGGAGAGCTGGTTCACCAGGTTCGCCGTCCGGTAAAACCCCACCTTCAGTCCCTTCCGGCACGCTTCCATGCCCAGGGCAATGGCCAGGTGCGTCTTCCCGGTCCCCACGTTGCCGTAGAGGATGAGGTTTTGCTTCTCGTCAATGGATGTGCAGTGTTTCAGATCCTCGGGAGTGAGTCCCGAAGGGAGCTTCACCTCGTCGAACCGGAAATCCTCAAAGGTCTTGTAGCTGTAGAAGTTCGCGTTTTTCACCAGCCGTTCCCGCCTGGAAGCCTCCCGGTACTGGATTTCGAGCTTCAGCAGTTCCAGCAGGTACTCCTGGAAACTCTCGCCCTGGACCATCTCGCTGTTGTCCACCAGGTTCCTGCTCAGCCTGAGCCGCTTGCAGCAGGTCGCAATCTCGTCTTTCAACATTATTTCGCACCCTTGCGCCCCAGCATGGCGTCGTAGGATGTGGCGGAAAAGCTGAATGCCGGGAGCTCCGGAAGGTCGCAACCTTCAAGATCCATTGTTTCACACCGTTCGCCCTGGTTCAGGTAGCCATGCAGGGCAAGGAGGCTGTCCAGGTCGGTGACGTCCCGGGAAAGGGCCTCGCCGACGCTCGCCACGGCCCTTTCGAAACCGTCCTCTTCGCTCAGCACGGCAAGGACCCCGAGGGCCTTCTTCCGGTCATCTTTCGTCAGGTTTTCAAGGTAGGCCTTGAGGGGGTCCGGGAGCATGTCCCAGATCCCCGTGTACTTGAGGGCGCCCGGGCTCCGCGACAGCTGGGTGAGGTAGGGGATCCAGTCCATGGCTTCCTGTTTCGTGTTCCCGTAGAGCCTCCGGTGCACGGTGATGGGCCGGTGGCTTTCGTCCAGGGGGATGACCCTGTCCGAGGTGATCTGGACCAGGATCCGGCTTCTGGCGTGTTTGGGCGCCGTGGAGTAGGTGTGGTGCGGTGTGAGGTGGAACTTGCCCCAGGCATCCACCCGCACGTGTTCGTAGCTGCTGCAGTCGAAGGGGACGGAGGGCAGCGGCAAAAGGGCGTTTTTGTCCTCTTCGTGCAAGACGTCAATATGCCCTTCCTTGCGGTAGTGTTCACGGTGATGGTCCGACTCGCAGAGGGCCAGAAGCTTCGGGTTGTATTCCCGGAGGTCGTCCACTTCGGGAGGCGGAACGAGGAAGTTGCGACGGTTATAGCCCACCTTGTTTTCAACGCTTCCTTTCTCGTTGCCGGCGGCGGGGTTGCAGAAGACGGCCTCGAAGCCGTAATGTTCCTTGAAGCGCCGGAACTCGTCCGTCAGGGTCCTGCCCCCGTTTTTGAGGACGGCCGTCACCATGACGGAGGCGTTGTCGAACCACAGGCGGGGCGGAACACCGCCGAGATGCTCGAAGAGAGTCCTCACTTTTCCGAAAAAGTTGAAAGCATCTGTTTTCATGGGCCACCCGAGGAATTTGTAAAATCAACTATGATGCACAGGACTTCCTGTTTTTTTTGCTGACCTATGATTAAGCTAGTATAATAAAAATGCAGATATGGATTGGATGAGGTGTTCTAGACACATGACGACGAGATATAAATTTTCCTTTACAGCTGGAAGCCTGTTGTTGAATGAGACGATCAAGGTTGCGGAAGTTTACGTCAAAACGGGTAACTGGGAAAAAACTCGCGAGCATGTGATGCACACCAATCTGCTTCAGAAAAATACGGAATCGGCGGCAAGCAGGTTTTATCTTGAATCGCAGCGAAGGCTGAAAACACTTTCAACAGAAGAACTTTCCCTTCTTGTTGAAGCCAGGCTTGAGGAACAAAAACAAATTGTTTTTCTGGCGATTTGCAGGTATTACGGGTTTATCCGAGACTTTGTCACTCAGATTTTGAGGGAAAATGTACTGACGATGCGACGTACTTTCAGAGATTCAGATTACTACAGATTTTCGGAAGAAGTATCCATTGAACACCCTGAATATGAAGCTTTGAGGGAATCGACCAAAAAGAAGGTCCGCCAGGTCCTGCTGAATCTTCTTAGAGAAGTCGGAATACTTTCATCCGGTCCGGAAAGAAAAATCACACCGGTGCAGGTTTCTTCCGAGGTGTGCCGGTTGATAGCATCGAAAAACCCGAAGGAACTACGGTATTTCCTCTACACAGATCAGCAGATCAAGGAAGTGGTGGAGCAGTATGGATAAAGCCCTTGTTCAACAGGTCGACAAAAAATTCCAGAAATACCATGCCTTTCTATGCAGTAAACGATTCCATGAAATCGCCGCTTCCAGAAACGAGGTTCCCTTTTTTATCAGCACGTTTCCCCCGCAGGCACAAAATTACGTTGACAAGAGCATCCTCAACCTGAAGAAACGGCTTTCAGGTGACGGCTTCGAAGTCCTTCTTGTCAATCTGTACGACCTGAGCCTGGAAATCCTTGAGAAAAAGAAGACACTCCGCCTTCTTATGAAAAAGGAACCGGACATGAACAAGGACCGTTTCCTGAAGGGCATGCAGGCCATGCTTGATGTGGAGAAAACCATCGTTCCGGAGATAGAGCAAAGGCTGAAAAAGAGCCAATGCCGCATGGTCTTTTTGACCGGTGTGGGACTGGTTTACCCCTATATCCGGACCCACAATATCCTCAGCAATATCCAGCGCCTTTTCAAAGACCGGCCGCTTGTGGTCTTTTTCCCCGGCAAGTACCAGTACAATCGTTCCAAGGGGTATACGCTCAACCTTTTCGGTCTCATGCCTGGTGATAATTACTACCGCGCCTTCGACCTCGACGAATATGCCGTGTGAACACTTCAAGGCCGGAATATAAACGGATGGTGACAAGATTTTTCCGAGGGGGCTTGGCAAATGCTGATCAAGGAACTATTTAAGAAAAGGATCGACCGCCCGATTGAGGGGGTCATCAAGGCCGACGATGACGAGCACCTTTTCGACGAAATCGAGGAATACGTCATCACAAACGAGATCAACCAGAGGCTGACGGAATTTCTCGAATACTACAACGATTACCAGGGCGTCAACGGTGCCTGGATATCCGGCTTCTTCGGCTCGGGAAAGTCCCATCTGCTCAAGATCCTTTCTTACGTCCTCGAAAACCGCCTGCTTCTGGGAGACCTTCCCGCCGCAGAAATCTTTCTTGAAAAACTGAAAGATGACGCCTTGCTGAAGGGCTCCATGGAAAAGGCCATTTCCATCCCCTCGAGGAGCATCCTTTTCAACATTGACCAGAAGGCGGACGTGGTTTCCAAGAAACAGGCCGACGCCGTTTTGTCCGTTTTTATGAAAGTTTTCAATGAGCTCCGCGGCTACGACCCCAAGATTCCCCATATCGCACAGTTCGAACACGACATGGACCGGCAGGGGTGCTACGAAGAGTTTAAG
>DMCT01000078.1:998-8490 GCA_003446665.1 Synergistaceae bacterium | reverse complement strand
ATACTCCGGGAAATGGCTTCCGAGGAAGATTCCTGGCGCATGGGCAAGCTTCTTTCCGATGCCAGGGGAGTTGCCGTTTTCCCCTCGGTAATCAAGGTGGGACTTATGCTCGGCGGACAACACGGTGACGGTTTCATGTTGCTGCGAGATCCTTCGACGGGGAAATGGTCAGGCCCCAATTTCGTTTCAATCAGCGGTGCTTCATTTGGCCTCCAGATTGGGGTTCAGTCCATTGGCCTGGTGCTGGTGATAACCAACGACGAAGGAGTCAAGGGTTTCATGGCCGACCAGGTAAAGCTCAGCGGAGATTTATCCGTGGCTGCGGGTCCCGTGGGGCGCCATACCGAGGCCGGGACCGATACCCGATTCAAGGCCTCCATCTACAGCTATACCATAGCGAAGGGGCTTTTCGCCGGCATGAGCCTGGAAGGAGCGGTGGTCCGCGTGGACAGGAACGCCAATGCAGCTTACTGGGGCGGCCCCGTGACCGCTCCGGAGGCATTGGAACGACCTGCTTCGGACAGCCGGATTCTTCCGGTTCTCCGGGAACTCGAAAATATCATGACGAAAACGCAGTAAGGACTTGTCTAGGGATGGACGAAACCATAAGTGAACACTGCGTTCGTGGACATTTCGGGGACGAAACCGTCAGGGTTTGTGTCTTAAAACCTCGTAACAGTCAGATGGAAGCTCCCCTGGTGATACTGTTGCACGGGGTTCACGGCTGTGCGGACATGTCCTGCGAAAACAAGTACGGCCGTCTTTCAAGAATGCTCAACCGCCTGGGGGCTGTAGCGGTAACTATAGAGACAAGCCGACTCAGGCGGGACCGTGAAACCTTCGGAGACGACCGTGAAAGTTGGGCCTGGGCGGCTTTTAGAGGAAAAACCTTCGCCGATGATCACGCAGACGTCCTTGAAGGCCTTTGTTTCGTCCATTCCCTTTACCCTGATAAAGCCCCCTGGATCTGGGGGTTCTCGCTGGGCGGGATTCACGCCGTTACGGCGGCAGGTGGCCGTTCGGAGACAGTCCTGAAGGCTTATAAAAAAATTGTGCCCAAACCCGATTTCCCCATCAAGGGGATCATAACCAGCGGAAGTGGAGACAGCCTTCGCCCTGAAGCGGAAGATTCTCTCAAGCTCCCTATACTTGACTCCATGCCCCCTGTAAAAATCCTGCACGAGGCGGCGGGGCGAATTTCGGCGAAATTTTTCGTTTCCTTCCGAGGCAGCATGGATGAAACCTTTTCCGAGGCCGCCTGCAGGAGAATAGTCGAACTAGTTCCGCTCCCGGAGGGACGAAAGATCTTTGAAACGATAGAGGGTGCAGACCATGCCTTCCGCACCATGTACGGTCGCTCTTCAGCCCATCCACTCGAACAGATGACAGACCGCCTGGCACCTTTACTGCACCCAGGGCCAACCCGCCTCGATACCGAAATATCCTAAAACCACCGGGCCCGCCAAAAGGGCGACCATGCCGCCAAGGGCCAGGAAGGGGACCAGGGGAAGAGCCTGTTTCCGGGTGACTCTTTTCGATAAAAGAAGTACCAGGGCGGTCAAACCACCGATCATAAGGCCGAAATAGATCCCGACTATGGCCAGTTTCCATCCGAGCGCGGCACCCATCCCGCCGGTCAGGCCGGCATCTCCCCATCCCATGCCGCCTTTGCTTACAAGTATAACCGCCGCAATAAAGCCAAAACCGAGCGCCGCTCCTGCCAGACCATCCAAAAGAGCTTCCGTTCCACCGGCAAAACGCATCAAAAAAACCGTGGCGCCGGGAATCCAGGCATAAAAATCGTAGACATAGCCGGAATAAATATCAGTCAGGGAATTCAGCAACAACCCATATCCCAGGACAAACCCCGCGCAGGAAGCCCATGAAAGGCCCCACTTCCATGCAATGGCCGCTCCGATGCATGCCCCGGCCACTTCGACCATGAAATAACCTGCTGAAAAAGGGTTGCCACAATACCTGCATCTGCCACCAAGCCACAGGTAAGAAAACAGGGGGATCAAATCGGGAAGCCTCAAAACTTGTCGGCATTCTTCACACCGGGAACGCTCCGCCCCCCACCAGGACCTTCCATGGATAGTCCTCAGCGCGACCACATTGATGAAAGAAGCCATGCATGCTCCCAGGTATCCGCTCAAAAGGATCCATAAAAACTTCACCAGGCCACCCCCCCGATTCCAGGCACGACAAATGGTTTCATTTTACCTCAAGGTAGAAATACCCGCTCTTTTCGCAGATCGTTCAACATGATAATATATTATTGTGCATAACTAAAAAGAGCGTCAGGAGGTGACGGACGATGCCCCGAAAGATGCTCGTAGCGGTCGACCTGAGCCGCATGGGAGAGCAGGTCGTCGATTACGGTTTGAACCTTGCGGCCCGTCTGGACGTCAGCGCCAGTTTCCTGCACGTGGTTCCTCATCCCTATCTCTTCAAAGGCTATGAACCATGGGTCCCCCGGGAAGGGATAGATCAGGAAGTTTCCCAGATCGCCAGGAAACGGCTTCTTTATTATATCCGGCAGTCCGAGGCAAAAAATCCCGAGCTGCGACATGTGGAATGTGATATCCATGTTCTGGAGGGAAATCCCGGGGACGTTATCATACGTTTCGCCAAAGAGCACGACTACAACCTCATTGTGACTGGATATCGTGGACACAGTGCCATCGAGCGCCTGGTAGTGGGCAGCACGGCTTCTACTGTAGCCCGCTACGCGCATTGTTCCGTCCTTATCTATCGTCCGGGATCGGAACTGTCATAAAGAAAGGCCGGCAAGGCACACGGATCCGGGGTTAAAACAGGACGGCCCGATGAAAAATTACAGGATGAAGGGCAAGCATTTAGTCCGCCAGATTGACTCTTGAGAAAGCACCAGGTAACGCGCTGGCGCGTCGGATGAAAATGCATCTCGCCGCCGAGGTTCACAATTTTCGGTCGACGACGTAAAAGGCTGGGGCATGCAATTGCCCCAGCCTTGTTGATTTTGGTTACTGTTTCTTCATCAATAGATCAGCTTGCTTCCTCCGCCGCCTTTTCCCTTGTTCAATTTGTCGAGCTGTTCCAGGATAGCAGGTGAAGCGATATCTATCTTCGGCTTCGACGCCTGTTGCTCTTTTTGCATCATTTCCTGTAGCTTCGTTTCATATTCTTCCATCGCTTGGATGATCTTCTCCACGTCGCCTTTTATCCACTGGAGAATGCTGTCGGCTATGGCCTGCACTACCTCTTCCGAGGGCAACTCCGAAATCGCCCCTAGCTCTTTGAGGATACGGTGCTCTTCACGGACCGATTCGATGATATCCTCATCCTCGATGAGCCCTTTTTTGTACAGGGCGCGGCTAATGATGTTGAGTTTCGTCTTCTGGTTCTCGTCACTGTAGGCGAGACTGTCCATCCGCGCCACCAGAATGGACAAAAGCTCATCAAGGCTTATTTGTCTTTGCATGTCAAGTTGCCTCCTTCTGCTGGAATCGCCCTACATTGTAACACGACTTTTTTGCTTGCCGGGCAGACTTGCTATAAACACATAAAGTCGTCTAGACTATGTCGTCTGGAAGGAGATGACGCAAAAATGTTGGTTGATGCCCTAAAGCGTGGTATTGCCACGGCCCTCGCGACTATCCGGCGCGAAGCGCCCGCCTTTTTGACGGTTACCTTCGGTACCATCGTAGTGGCCTTCGGCATCATGGCTTTGACAATACCCTATCGTTTGCCCGATTCCGGGGTTTCGGGCATCGCCGTACTCTCCAATTATGTCTTCGGCATCTCGCCGGCCTGGGTCGTCGCAGGAGCAAACGCCCTGTTGCTTCTTTGGGGCCTCCGCGAGCTTTCAATACGCTTTGTGGGATGGACCGTTTATTCCGTATTTCTCCTTTCTTTGCTCATGAAGCTTTTTGAAAACGTGCCTTACCCCGACCTCGACGAAATGCTCCTTGTCGCCATCCTGGCCGGCGTGGTGAAGGGCCTTGGCGGAGGGTTGGTGTTAAGAGCCGGAAGCTCCCTCGGCGGCACCGACATCATAGTGATTGCTCTACGCAAACGGTACGGCATCGAAGTCGGTAGATTCACCTTTTATATAAACCTGGTTATTCTCTCGGTATCAGTGGCGGTGGTAGGGCTTGAAGGGGCGATTTACGGGCTCGTCAGCATCTTCGCCAACGGTCTTGTCATGGACAACGTACTGCGCTCCTTCGACAGGAGAAGGCAGGTTTTCGTCATAAGCGACGAACCTGAAGCAGTCTCGTCTTTCATCACAAAGGAACTCCGGCGGGGAGTGACCATCCTTTACGGAGAAGGCGGATTTACACACGCCACGCGACGTGTCGTTTTCTGCCTGCTCACACCCCGACAGACAATGGAATTGAAACGTTTCCTCTCCAGCAAAGATCCGGGAGCCTTTATGGTTATTTCAGACGCTTCCGAAGTCGTAGGGAGAGGATTTAAAAGCTGGACGAGCCTCTGAAACCCACAGTGGCAAAAGCATTGCCAAGCCGCCATAAATGTAAGGAGCCTACCGGCGCTCTTTACTCCATTTGTTTACCGTTTCAGGATCCCTTCTCAGAATGCGCCCTAGCCCGACAAGGTCGCAAATTCCCTCGCGAAGCAGGTTCTCCGCCGTTTCCGCATCGTTGATACCGCCCGTGCAAATTACCGGTACACTGCCTGCGACTTCCTTGATGGCCTCGGCATAGGGAGCGAAATAGGCGTTGCCGGTTCCTTCATAACCGCACAGGTTACCCGACAAATCCAGCAGAGACACCTTTTTGGCTGCAAGCTCCCGGGCAACCCATTTCGACTCTTCTACAGTAAGTCCTGCAGGGGGTTTTTGAGGCATTGTATCGGCCACGCCAAGTCTCACAGCAACAGGGTTTTCCCCAGGGATACTGTCGCGGACCGCCTCGTAAATTTCAAAAAGCAGTCTCGCCCTGTTTTTTATCTCACCACCATAACGGTCTGAGCGGTGATTCGTCAGCGGGCTCAAAAATTGACCTATGAGAAAACCGTGGCACCCATGGATTTCGACTCCCGGATAGCCCGCCCGCAAGGCTAATTTCGCGGCCTCCGCAAACTGTGCTGTTACGGCTTCTATCTCCTTGATCGCCATGGCCCTGGGCATCACATAGAGATGGCAGTAAGGATGCCTTATCGGGGAAGGACCATAGGGGATGAAATTGCCGTTGAGCATTTCCTCGTCGTTTATCAAAGACCCTGCGTGGTTCAGCTGTATAAAAGCTGGACAATTGGCAGTAGCGTAAACCTCGTATAGCTTGCGCTGATAAGGTATTACTTCCTCTCTATCCAGAAGAGGCTGCCGGAGTCGCGTTCTCCCATCCTTGTGGACAGCATGATGTTCGACCACGGAGAGGCCTACGCCGCTTTCGGCGATCAGTGCATGGGCTGCAAGCGTGTCGGCCGTGGGTAAACCTTCCCGTGTCGACGTCCCGGTAGCGACGGGCGCCGCAACAACTCTGTTTTCCAGTCTTACCGGGCCTATTTCCAGAGGTTCGAAGAGCAAATTCTTCATTTCGACAACTCTCCTCCTGTACAGCTTGTGCTATACGTTGAAGCGAATTTCCAGGATATCGCCGTCAGTGACGACATAATCACGCCCTTCAAGGCGAAGGAGCCCTCTTTCCCTGCACCTTGCCATGGAAAACCCTTCCCGTCTGAAATCGTCGTAATGCACGACCTGGGCCCTTATAAACCCTCTGGCCAGGTCGGTATGTATGGTCCCTGCGGCCTCCAGGGCGGTGGATCCCTCCCGAAGGGTCCAGGCCCTGACTTCGTCCTTGCCTACGGTGAAAAAGCACATGAGTCCCAGCTGGTCGAAAGCAGCTGAAATCAGGCGTTCGCGCCCTGGTTCGGGTATTCCCAGCTCTTCCATAAGCTCGCGTTGGGACTCGGTGTCGAGGTCGACAAGATCCATCTCCATACGCCCGAAGATCCTGACGACCCTTAGCCCCCTGGCCGAGGCTAGTTCATTTAATCGGTCATATAAGGGTATGGAATCCTCTCCCGTTTGGGTCTCGTCGCAATTCAAAACTATAAGCTCGGGCTTGAAAGTAAGGAAGGAAAATCCCCTGAGGGCCTTTTCTTCCTCTTCTTTCAGTTCCAGCTCCCTGAGAGGTTTTTCTTCCAGAAGGTGTGACCTGCATCTTTCCAGAAGCTCCTTTTCCTTTTGTTCCTCCTGCTGGAGACGTTTTTTCTCGCTCAGGCGGCCAAGACGGTTTTCGATTACCCCGAGATCCCGGAAAACCAGCTCCATTTCCACAATCTCCCAATCCCTTACGGGATTTACCGATTCTTCGGGATGTGGAACATCTGGATTATCGAAACACCGAATGACATGAATGAGGGCATCGCTGTCGGCCACAAAAGAAAGAAAGGCGTTACCGAGGCCCGCCCCCTTGCTCGCGTCCTTTGACAAACCGGCAAGGTCGACGAACTCCACTGTTGCCGGAACCCGTTTTTTCGGCTCATATACATCGACCAAGGACTCGAATCTTTCGTCCGGGACTTCTACTACCGCACGGTTGGGATCGGTCTTTCCGCCCGCATAGGACTTGACCTCCGCGCCCGCGCGGGTTATTACATTGAAAATCGTGGTTTTCCCTGCCAGGGGAAGTCCTATGATGCCGCATCTCAACATAAAAGAGCACCCCGCAAAAACAAAAAAGAAGTTTCGTTACTTCTACATTGTACACTAGAGGCCTCTTTACACATATGTTCTCTTCAAATTCAGGTTTTCATGTATGATAAATTTAGAGTGTTGCAAGTTCGACTTTTGACACAAAAGGAAGAGAGGTGCCGTTTCATGTACAGAAAAATATTTTTCCTTGCTGCTCTTGTCGCATTATTTGGGACCGTTCAGGCATGCGCGGGAGAGCGGACACCGGAAGTGAAGGCCGTCGACGTATATCCATCAGGAGCCATCATGTATTTTGAAATCGCTGCGGGAAAAACTGTGGATCTCGAATTGCCCTTGACCATTGACCCCGAAAGTATCCGCTTTCAGCTTTCAGGCACAGCTCGCATTCTCGACAGCAGTATGCGTACCGTGGCACAGGTCGGTTGGGTCCCCTCAGCCCTGGCGGATCTGGCCGAAGAAGTCGAGCGGGCACGGACAGAAAAAGACCGTCTTTCCGCCAGGCTCGAGGCGCTGGAGCAGGCACGAAAACATCTCGAGGCGGCCGTCCCCGAAATTTCGAGCCCGGGAGACCTTGAAGCCTATATCGACGGCGCCCTTAGCAAGCGAGAAACCATAGCGCTCAAGACAGCAGAAACAACGGAAGCGCTTTCAGATGCGAGGACTCAATACGAAATACTCGAAGGAGAACTGAAATCCCGCCTGCCGAGAGAAAACGACAAAATGAGGGTCCTGACTCTGGAAACCGTCGGCGAGGGTACCATAGGTATCCTCGCATGGACCTCCGACGCGGTTTGGCAGCCGGCCTACCAACTTTACCTGAACAGC
>DMCT01000078.1:0-736 GCA_003446665.1 Synergistaceae bacterium | reverse complement strand
CCGCAACTCGACCCCCTGGTGGTAGACTACCGTGAACACTTTTTCCGCGATGCCGGAGAACTTCAGATGCGAGGAACTGAAATGCTGAAAGCCGCCGCGCCGGAACTGAGCGGCCGGGTTGATGAGGGCCTCTCCGATGTCAGAATGGAAACTTCTGGATTCGTGCCTGGCTCGGGCGACAAAACCAACCTCGACATCGGCGTTTTCTCAATTCCTGCGTCGATGGAACTGGTCTGCGTTCCGGAGATAGCTGACGAGGCATGGACTGTGGCCACCATAGAAGAGCTGGACAGGGCCATCCTGAGAGCTGCGGCGGACCTTTACATCGACGGCAAACAGACCGGAACTACAATTCTCGAGGCCGCAAGCATGGGCGAAAGGATGGTAATACCCTTCGGTAAAACCCCGCTTGTAACGGCTTCTCGGGAAGAACTTCTCCCACGGGAAGGAAGCAGCTGGATAGGGAAGGACCGCCTTCAGAAAGGGTACATGATCACCGTAACGAACGGCCTGGACAGACCACTGGAAATAGTTGTCCAGGACAGACTTCCCGTACCTGCAAAAGAGGAAATAAAGATTGAAAATGTTTCCATCGATCCCGAACCTTCCGAAAAGGACGACAAAGGGATCCTGACATGGCGCCTCGAAATGAAAGGTGGCGAGACAAAAAGAATTAACGTGATGTACACCATCAGGTTCAAGGGCGGAAAGGACCTTATTTTCCGCTGAGTCCGAT
>DMCT01000053.1 GCA_003446665.1 Synergistaceae bacterium | reverse complement strand
GGTGTTGTGCCGACGTTGATTTACTATGGTCTGTCGATTCTTTCCCCGGGTATTTTTCTTCTTGCCACGCTTTTGATCTGTTCCATAGTTTCTCTTGCGACGGGTTCGTCCTGGACCACGTCTGGTACGGTCGGTGTGGCGCTCATGGGCATTGGTTTTGGTCTTGGTATACCCGCGCCGGTGTCGGCGGGCATCATAATTTCCGGTGCGTACTTTGGAGACAAGATGTCGCCATTGTCGGACACGACGAACCTTGCGCCGGCCGTGGCGGGAGCGAACCTGTTCGACCACATCAGGGCCATGGTCTGGTCCACGGGTCCGACCTACCTGATAGTGGCGGTGATTACGATTTTCATGGGCATGAAGTACGGTGGGGGTACGCTTGACGCGGAGAAGATCGAAGCGCTTCAGACCATGCTTAAGGCGGAGTTTCCCATCAGCATAATAGGATTTCTTCCTCCGGTGGTGGTCATAGCGTTGGCTGTGCGCAAGACGCCGGCTATTCCTGGTCTTTTTACCGGTGTGATTCTTGCTGTTATCATGTCTGTTTTCCAGGGCCACGGACTTGCCGACATAATAAACGCTGTGCACTACGGCTATGAGGCTCTGCTTTCGGGGGAGATTGCCGGAGCGGAGGGGGATGCGCTGCTGTCGCTTTTGAGCCAGAACGATCTGACCATGGCGCCGGAGATGGCCAGCGAGGTAGGCGGCATATTGAGCGACCTTCTGACGCGGGGCGGACTCGATTCGATGATGTGGACGATTTCGCTTATATTCTGTGCACTTTTCTTCGGTGGCGTCATGGAAGCCTGTGGATTTCTTGAAGTGATCGTGCACTCGCTGATGAAGTCGGTGAAGACGGTTGGAGGCATGATGGCCTCGGTCATAGTCTCCTGTTTTGTTGCGAACCTGTTTTTGGGCGACCAGTATCTTTCTTTGGTCATTCCGGGCAGGATGTTCAAGATGGCCTTCGAGGAGAAGGGCCTTGCGCCACGGATGCTTTCGAGGGCAACCGAGGATGCTGGAACCTTGACGTCGGTTCTTGTTCCCTGGAACACCTGCGGAGCCTTCCAGAGCAGCGTTTTGGGTGTTCCGACTTTGGCGTATGTGCCCTACGCGTTTTTGAACTACCTGAACCCCATAGTGTCGGTAATCATGTCCTACATGAAGATCGGCATCTACTGGCGTACTGCCGAGGGCGAAGACGTGGTCGCCAAAGAGAAACCGTAACCGCGGAGAGCCTTCTGGGAGCCATTGGTTATGCGAAAGGCGGGAGGGATACCTCCCGCCTTCTTTAATTTTGGTGCTTGAGGTGCACTGTGGATTGTTTCAAAAACATACGCCTGTCAAAAGCTTATTCAGTACGCAATTTTTCCTCCACGGATTTTACCTTTTCGTACATGTCGAGCTCCTTGTCCCTGCGTTCATCAATGCGTATCGTCGTCCCTACACGCAAGGCACCGGATTCGAAGGGGACCTGATGTGCGGCTTTCACGGCCTCGAGGACGGAGTCCAGGTCTCCTTCCAGGATTGTCCCCATGGGAGTAAGCATCGTCTTCAGGTTATAGCTTTTTAAGACCCTTTCCACGTCCGCGACGTAACGACTGAGGCTTGGGGTGCCGGTTCCGTAGGGGACTATTATAACTTCCGCCACGACTTTGCCCATTTTTTTGCCTCCTCTCTTGATTACAAGTTTTTTCGATCCGACAAGGTAATTTTGTCATAAAAACCGGGGTAAATGGTATTGTATTGTATTGAAAACACCCTGCCGATAGGAGTGAGTTTAAATGGATTCTTTCAGAATAATCCTGGGATTCAAGTGGGTACAACCTATACTGATAATCATTGGATATTTTATCGCCGACCGCCTCTTGCGACACCTTTTGGGCAAGGTTTTTGACCAGGCTATGGCAATGATACGCAGGAACAAGACACACAAACTGGAGAAGCACGAAAGGGAGGCAAGGATAAAACGACTGGGGACCCTAAAAAAACTTTCTCTTGATATTCTCAGGATAGTGCTGATTATTTTTGCGGTACTGATGTTTTTAAGCAGCATCGGCATAAACATCATGCCTGTTCTGACTGGTGTCGGGATCGCGGGACTGGCTATATCTCTCGCAGCGCAAAATATCATTCGCGATTTCCTCAACGGTATTTTCGTCATTATGGAGGACCACTATGCCGTCGGGGATGTGGTCAAGATCGGCGAATATTTTGGTACCGTGGAGCGATTCACACTCCGAACTACCCATCTTACCGACCTTGACGGAAACTACATCATTATCCCGAACGGTAATGTAGGCGAACTGGTAAATGCGACAAAAAACTGGTCGCAGGCAAAGGTGGTTGTTGGTGTTTCTTACAGCACGGACGTGCGGAAGGCCCTTGCTGTCATGGAGGAAGTAGCCGGCAAGCTGAAGGAGGATTACCCTGACAAGATCATGGAAGACGCGTCAATCCAGGGTATTCTGGAATTTGCCGACAGCTCCATAAATTTGAGGGCCCTTATAAAAACGATGCCAGGTGAGCAGTGGTTCGTGGGTCGCGAATACCGGCTTCGCCTTAAAGAGGCTTTCGACCGCGAAGGTATAGTCATACCTTTCCCCCAGCGGGATGTTTGGATCAAGGAACAACCAGGCTCCGGGTTTCAGAAGACGACGGCGTAGGGCAATGGTCGTTCAGCGTTACCCGAAGGACTGTTGACGATCGATCCCTGCCACCACATAGTGGAAGAACCGCCGCCGTCCAGGTTCAAAGCGTCCCGGAGGCCCAGGTCGGAAGCCAGGGATACTGCTTCTTCAAGGGTGCATCCACGGCTATGCCATGAGTCGCGCCCGTCGACTACGATCCACCAGAGGCTTTCCCCGTCGGTTCCCACAATGGACCTGGGGTGTCGTCCCCTGATGACACTTTCAGAAAAACCTTCAGGGGTCAGGGCGCGTTTGCCGTCAAGGAGCAACATGGGGCCTGCCTGGAGGACCTCGGTGCACTTTTTGAAGTTTTCTTCCTGCCAGAGAAGTTCGATTTTTACGCTTTCGCCCTTGGCAAATCGTCGCAACTTGTTGGCCGAAAAGCCGCGGGCTATAACGAGATACCCGTCGCGAGGCACGAAATGGTTCGACAGGTGGGCACCCTTGATTTCCTGGAGTTTTTCCGAAGTCACCTTCCCCTCGGTGGCATCGTCGGGGATGCCCGTAGCGAAGTACCAAATATGGGGGGAATACAAGGCTGCCTCGTTGGATCCGGGCGCCATGTTGAACCTGTTTATCTCAAGCACCTCTTCGCCGGAGCGGAGAATTGCCCTGAACCATCCTGATCCGAAATGGAATGTTCCATCGTTGTCCCATCCGATGGCCGAACGTTCTTCCCAGGGGCCGCTGACGGGGAAGCTCCTTGTTACAAGGCTGCCTATTATGTGGACTCCATTGAAGAATCCGCCGTTGACGGCTCCCTCGGCGCCGGAGTTTTGCGCGATCCAAGACAAAGGCTGCTTGCGCCCGGCAATTTCCCCTGCCGTGACAATCCTTGGCATTTCCCGGTTGATATCGGTCACGATTGCGCTCCAGAAAAGGGCCCCGGAAGGCCGATCTTCGAAGGATACAATTCGAGTCGTTCCGATGTCTTTAACCAGGTCTGTCTTTGCCCAGGCTTCCACATAATGAAGAAAAGGCCCCACGAGAACCACCCTGCCCGAAGGCCGTTCATCGATAACGCATGGCAGCCCTCGTGACTTGAGTTTCGACAAAAGCGCCAGGGCCTCGGGCGATTCAACAGGAAAGGTCCCAGCCTGTATCGCCCAGCTGGCCGGTGGCCTTCCAGCGTTTTCCCTGTGGAGGATCAATGTGGTCCTGCTGCCTTTAAAGTGCTCCTCCCACAGAAGGTTATTCCTGCATGACAAAAGCCATTGCCTGAAGGAAGCCAGATCTTCCCTTTGCAAGACATCTTTCGGTTCAGACAGGAAAACTTCCGGAGGCAGGGGGGTAATACTTTCGGCGATGCGAAAGTAAGGTTGTATGTACTCTGGGAGACCTTGATGCCTTTGGAAGGGAAGATTGCCGAGGATCGACGCTTCACGCGACAGCCCCAGGCTCCTTAAAGCATACAAGAGGGTTTCCGCCCTCGATGCTTCAATATCGGGGTAGAACTTTTCCGTCGGTTGTAGAATTCCCTGAGCGGCTGCCGATTCGATGGCTCTTGCATGAGGATGTGAAGGAGATACGTCTTTGAAGTACTTGTTTCCCGACCACAGGGGCAGTTCGAGTGTCGTGACGATTACCGAGATAAGCTCACCTCTGGTCACCGCACCGGCTTCAGCCTGCGGGACAGCTAGGAAAATTATTGTTGCTACGATCCAAAGATATACGGATATCTTTATCTTCAATTTGCCACTCTCCCCAAAAAGGCCATGTTTGCAAATGATTCAGAAATCATGTAGGCGATCGGGTTTTCCTAATCTATCGTGTCAAAATGCTTTGATCGATTCGCGGGCCTGTAGATTTTTTGAAGGATTCGATAGCATATCCCGCGGATTGACGCACAAACTGCGGACTTGTATTTTACCGTAAGAGTGATATTATCCGCAAAGAAACGCAGAACAGGGGTTATCCGGCATTTTTGATAAGGATGCGAGCGCCGACGAGGCGCCGATTTCCGCCCCCTGAGATTCATCGGTCCGAGACCTCGCAAAAGAAGCCACGAGGCTTTACGCGGGTCTTTTGTTTTATGGATCGCTTGAAGACAGCCTTTAAAAGACAGGATGCCGGAAATCCGACGGAGGTGACGTCTGCGGGAGACTGGGAAATCCAAATTCCAGACCGGTATAACCTCCCCGAAAAGGGGAGATCTCTCGCTTGCAGGGGGCGAAAAAATAATGAAAAAGGAAGATCCTGGATCGTCATCCAAATCCGGCCTCAAAGCGGTGCGGAAAATAGGGCTGGTTTACAATCTCCGCCGGGCCGCATCGAAAGAAGAGGCCGACGACAGGTACGAAGAATACGATTGTATTGAAACAGTAGAAAACCTTAAGGACAACATAAAATCCTGTGGGTTCGATGTTGTCCTCATCGAGCAGAATAATCGCTTCGTAGAAGCCTTGCGGAGCGCCGAACCCGACTTCGTGGTCAACATAGCTGAGGGGCGTGGAATCACCAGAGGTCGGGAATCCCAAGTGCCGGCCATTCTTGAGATGTTGAATATCCCCTATGCCGGCTCGGACTCTGTCACTTTGGCTCTTGCCCTTGACAAGTGGCTTACCCATCACATGCTTGCGGCAGCCGGGCTTCCCGTACCTTCACTTTTCATGTTTTCACGCGAACAAGACATCCGGAACGCCGGGCACATCTTCACCCTTCACAGGGAATACCTGGTCAAGCCGAGGTGGGAAGGGTCATCAAAGGGGGTTTTCCCGGATTCGGTAGTCACGACCCAGGCCGAGCTTTCCGAGAAAGTCCGTCGGATCTGGAAGCGCTACGGTCAGCCTGCGCTCGTGGAGGAATTTTTGCCCGGGCAGGAGTTGACCGTAGGTGTGCTCGGCAACAGACCGCCGCGAGTAATCGGCCTTATGGCCATAAATCCGCAACCCACTGGTGGCCGCAGCTTCTACACTATAGAACACAAACGCAACTGGGAGGAAACGGTAAAGTACGTGCCGCCTACGGCTGTTGATAAAAAAACGAAAATAGCTGTTTCCAGAGACGCCGTCCGGTGCTTCAGGTTCCTGGAGATAAAAGACATCGCCCGTGTCGACTTCAAGGTGGACCGCCACGGGACACCTAAAATCATCGACATCAACCCCTTGCCGGGACTATCGGAAGCCTATAGCGACTTGCCAATCCTGTACAGGCTCAGTGGAGGGGAGTACAAAAAACTTCTCCGGGGTTTCCTGCAAGAAGCCTTTTCAAGGCAGGGCTTGTTATGGCCGAAAAAGGTCGAAACGGGTAAACAGCATGTTCTCCAGTAACGACAGGGTAGTCGTGGCTGCGGCAGTGGAGGAAACCGACAGGGAGGATGTCGTCGATGCCCTGCGGTGCCGGGATTCCGTCCTGGAAGCCCTTGAAAATTCCGGGTACAGGGCGGTACCCTTTGATATCAGCCCGGAAGATTTGGATAATCCGTCTTTGCTGGTCAAGAGGATAACCAAAGAACACGCATGCTGTGTCTTCAATCTTTTTGAGGGATTTTCAAAGGCGGCCTTTCTGGAAGTGGCCTTCGCTAAGCTGCTTGAAGTTTCCGGGGTTCCTTTTACCGGCAACAGGTCGCGCGCTTTGGCGGCCTGTCTCGATAAAAAGAACGCGCGTACCGTTTTGAGAAATGCGGGACTCCCCGTTCCGCCCGGTACGTGTATTTGCTCCATGTCGGAAAGGAAACGCCTTGAAGGTCTGTCTTTTCCGCTTTTCGTTAAGCCGCGATGCGAGGACAGCAGCGTCGGTGTGGATTCCGAGTCCGTCGTGCAAGATCAGTCAAAGCTGGAACAGGTTCTCAGGCACCGACTCGAGGAATTTCCTCAGGGAGTCATCGTGGAGGAATACCTCCATGGGGAAGAATGCAACGCCAGTTGCATGGGTATTTGGCCATATGACTTCCTTGCAATGTCGAGGATCCTTTACAGGCCTGAAAAGGGGACCAGCGACTTCCTGGGATATGACTCCAAGTGGCGTCCGGAGAGCGTCGATTACAGGGAAATTGAAAGCCGAGTCGAAGAGGGAGTCCCGTCCCGTTTGCAGTATGTGATAAAAGACATGGCGATACGCGCAGGAGCGGCTATGAGTTGCGACGGATACTTCCGCGTGGACTTTCGGGAAAGAGATGGGAAGTGGTACGTCCTGGAAGTGAACCCCAACCCGGATATCAACACCGACAGCGGTTTTGCCAGGCAGAGTGAGGCGGCGGGCTACAGTTACCGCTTAATGGTAGCTAAACTCGTGGAGCTGGCTGTTGAAAGAGGAGATCACGGTGTCCACCATAACATCGGTCCGAAACGTCGTATCGCAGTGCATTAAGATTGGGTGTCGTACGGGAGCCTTTACGGGAAGCGAAATGAAAGTCCTGGGTGAAGTCCTCAAAGAATGGGCCGTTTCCCGGGGACGAGACTACCATCTTAATTTGTCTTTCGGGAAAGAAGGGGAGATCGACGGGTTCGTAATATACGGCAAGGCCCCGATGACGCAGTTTTCTTGGGACATTTACTGGATAGTCATGTCGCCCGAAAGCCAGGGGAAGGGAAAAGGAAAGTCCCTTGTGAGAACCGTTGAAAAACGTTTGCTCCGTTCTGGAGGACCAGTCATAGTACGGATTGAGACGTCCGGGAGGCCGTCTTACGGAAGGCAACGCCGTTTCTACGAAGCCTGCGGATATTCCGTTGTCGGATGCATTGAAGATTTCTACTCGCACGGTGACGCGCTTATAACATATGTAAAGCGCCTTGAATCAACAAAACCAAATTTTTGTTGACACGAAAGCGGATGCTTCGTATAATGAGCGCCGTCCCTTTCGTGGGGCGTTAGCTCAGCGGGAGAGCACTTGCATGGCATGCAAGGGGTCGGGGGTTCGAATCCCCCACGCTCCACCAGTAAATAACAAGCCGCTGTCCGAGGAAGCACTAAAACCCGGTCAGCGGCTTTTTTAATGGGCAACGTCGTTCCGTTCGAGGCAAAAGGTTGTCGCCTACGAGCATGAAATGAGTTTATGAAAGTCTCTTAAATTACTGAGCCCTGTTGGAAATTTGTCTGTATAATTATTCCTGTCCCGGTTTTTCTCAAATGGGTCGGGACGAAGCAAAGACTGTGAAAGGGGGATGGGAAATGGATCCCAGGGGAATTCATTACATCGTGGAGGCGTCGGGGTGTTCCGAGATAATAGGTCAGGTCGACCGCATGCAAGAAATACTGGTGGAATCTGCCAGGAGGGCCAACACCCAGGTATGGGCCGTCTCCTTTCACCGCTTCCCCCCCAACGGCGTCAGCGGAGTGGTAGTGATAAGTGAATCCCACCTGTCCATCCATACCTGGCCCGAGGCAGGTTACATGGCGCTTGATATATACACCTGCGGGGCCGAGAGCCTTCCGGAAAAGGCCGTGGACTATGTACTGCAAAAGGTCAACGCCAGACACACTCATGTCAGCGAAATAACGAGAGGCCTGGAAGACAATGGGGACAGGGAATTCTACCATTCCCTCATCACGTGGGAGGAAGAGCTGAGGAAAGAAGACTGACGAAAGCATCGGACGTTCGGGAGGTTTTTCATGAAACAAACCGGATTTCTTTCGCTCAAGGGTGTCACAAAGCGCTATCCCGACGGGACCACTGCTGTTTCAGGTCTTGACCTGGATATCCTTCGCGGGGAAATCCTGGTGCTGATAGGCCCATCTGGGTGCGGCAAAACGACAACGCTGCGCATGATCAACCGGCTCGTCGAGCCTACGGAGGGCGAGATCCTTATAGATGGCAAGCCGACCTCCAGCCTCGATCCAGTAATCCTTCGTCGCCGTATTGGCTACGTCATACAAGGTATCGGGCTTTTTCCACATCTTCGCGTCAAGGACAATGTCTCCGTCGTCCCAAGGTTGAAAGGGGTTCCTAGAGAGAAAATCCCCGGTAAAGTAAGGGAATCCCTTGACCTGGTTGGGCTTCCACTTGAGGAGTATGGTCACCGGTGGCCGAGCGATCTTTCAGGCGGGCAGAAACAGCGTGTTGGTGTGGCCAGGGCCTTGGCCGGAGACCCGGAAATAATCCTGATGGACGAACCCTTCGGTGCCCTGGACCCCATAACCAGGATAGGCTTGCAGGACGAGCTTCTCTCCCTGCAGGAAAGGTTGCGAAAGACCGTCGTATTTGTCACCCACGACATAAACGAGGCCATGAAAATGGGGGATCGGGTAGCAATCATGCGAGAAGGCACCATAGTGCAGGTAGACCGCCCCCTGGATCTCCTGGCCAGGCCCGTGGACGATTTCGTCGCCGATTTCGTCGGCGCAGGAAACCCGTTAGCCCTTTTCAGATACCTCAAGATACGGGAAGTCCCGCTCAGAACAGAGAACCTGCCGGTGGTCGGCCCAGACTCCACAAAAGAAGAAGCCCTGGAAGCGGCAAGAAATACCCCCCTGAAATACTGCAAGGATCGACTGGTCTTCATTTGCGATAAAAAGAAAGTTGTCGGGTGCTGCAACGTGGACAACCGAAGGTTTCGCGAAGCCGCGACATTGGCGGAGTGCATAGAGCCAGTCACTCACATACACAGGAACAGCACACTGCAGGAAGCCCTGGGACTTATGATATCTTCCGGTATTGCAAACATCGTGGTTTCCGGTGACGGAGACGAATTTTTGGGGATCCTGTCTTTCGTCGACATGACTGACTTCCTCCAGATGCAACAGGGTGCCGAAAGCGTCCAAGAAACGAGGTGACCCAGTTGGCTGATGTTCTTGTACACGCCCGCAACGTGGACGATGTGACCAAAAGCCAGATAGAAGAGATTGGGCGGCATCCAGTCGTGGATGGGCTTGTCGCCATAATGCCCGACTGCCATGCCGGAGCTGGCTGTGTCATAGGCTTTACCGGCCGTTTCAAAGATGCCGTTATCCCTAACGTGGTGGGAGTGGACATCGGTTGTGGTGTGATGACCGCTCCCGTAAACGGGTTGCGGGTCGGGAATGCCGATTTCGCCGGTCTCGACCGGTTCCTGCGAAGGCGTGTGCCGCTCGGTATGACACACCACAAGGACCCGGGAGCCTTGCAGGCTTTCCGCGCAAAACACCCCGAAAGATACCGTCAAATGATGGAACTGGCCGAATACGCCGACAAAGAATTCTTCGGGAAATGCTTCAAGAAGGGAGCAAAGCACGCAACCTGGACTCAGCTCGGAACACTAGGTGGAGGTAACCATTTCATAGAGGTCGACGAAGACCCCAAAACGGGCGAACTTTACGCCACTGTCCATACTGGAAGCCGTCATTTCGGCTTCCAGGTCGCCAACTACTTTCAGTCGCTGGCCAGGGCGTATATCAAGGCAAAGGGTATTTCCGGTATCGGGAGAGGGCTTGAATACCTTCCCATGTCGAAGGGTGGCGAGGAATACATGCACTGGCTTCGTATAGCACAACGTTACGCCGAGCATAACCGCTTCGTCATACTCGACCAGATACTCGAATTCTTCGGCCTTGCCGTGAATCCACAAAATATCATCCAGAGCGTTCACAACTACATAAGCGAAAAGGACGGAATTGTAAGAAAGGGCGCCATCTCCGCCTACGAGGGTGAGCCTGTCGTCATTCCGCTCAACATGGCTGCCGGAGTTATATTTGGTCGCGGCAAAGGAAACCCGCTTTACAACTTTTCGGCCCCCCACGGCGCGGGGCGTGTCTTGGGACGTAAGGAAATGAAACGCCGCCTCAAAACCGGCGAGCTCTCCATGGAGGCTTTCCGAAAGAGCATGGAAGGCGTCTATACAACCTCTATATCCAAAGACACCATCGACGAATCGCCGATGGCATACAAACGTTGGGAAGACATCCGCGAGGAGATGGAAGAAACCGTCACCGTGGAAAAGCTGCTAAGGCCCGTTTACAACCTCAAGGCGCCTGAGTAATCCCTGTTTTGTGCTGGTCGAATTGAAGCGAAGAGCTACTCGCGCAAATGACGCCCTGATGTACTTCCCAGCCTGGAGTTTTTTGGCCCCTTTTCGCTTCGCATCCAGGACTGGAGATCCCTGGACGTGTATTCAAGATGCTTTTTGAGTGCCGCCACGGAGGCTTCCAGGTCTCCGGCGGCAACCGCATCGAGTATTTCCCTGTGCTGTTTTTCCGACTCCTTCCTCATCGAATCCAGATGGGCGCGTATGTTGCGGTCCGTTTTCTGCCTTAGGCGGGCGATCATGTCGACGGTAAGCGGCCTGTCCGCCGGTTCGTAGAGAAGGGCATGAAAGAGGAAATTAAGGTCGCGCCATCGGATACAGTCGGCTTCCTTTTCCATCATGTCCAGGACGTTTCGGGCTTCTTCCACGATACGCCGGGTAATGCCCGGGAAGGCTATTCGCATCAGGTTAGTTTCAAGAGCGGAGATCATCTCGTAGAGTTCCCTCGCCTCTTCCAGCGAGAGCTCCGTGACGAAGGCTCCACGGTAACCCTGAAACTCTACCAGCCCCTCGGTTTCAAGAAGGCGCAGCGCCTCTCTGAGCGGAATCGGACTCACCCCGAGCTTGAGCGCTATCTGCGCCTGGTGGAGAGGACTCCCTTCGGTGAATATGCCCCTGTATATGGCTTCCCGCAAGATATTCGCAATATGATAAGGAGCACTGCTGTCGCCGCTCATATTAGCGGCCAGTTCCTCCAGAGCTTCCATCTCTTTTGTCATTCGTAGTGCCTCCAGCCGACCAGGAAAATATATTTTAAAGAGCAAAAAATATATGAAAAGCCATCAATACTATACTCCTTTGACAGTCCATGGCCACGATTAGGATACTATATTCACAATACCAAAAATTTTCGAACGAGGAGTGACTGTCATGGCTGTCCCGATGAAATTCCTGACGGAAGACCTGGAGGCGATGAAACAAGCCGGTCTTTATGGAACGATCCGTACCATCGAAAGCGCGCAGGGAGCCTGGGTCAAGATCGAAGGCAAGGATTACATCAACCTTTGCAGCAACAACTACCTTGGGCTTTGTAACGAACCGAGGCTCGTAGGCAAGGTAAAAGAATACGTCGACAAGTATGGTGTGGGACCCGGAGCGGTAAGGACCATAGCAGGAACCATGACACCCCACATCGAACTGGAGAGGAAGCTGGCCGAGTTCAAGGGCGCCGAGGCGGCCATTGTGCTGCAGTCGGGTTTTTGCGCCAACCTCGCGGCGATTCCCACCCTGGTGAACGATCCCCGGGACATCATCTACAGCGATTCCCTGAACCACGCTTCCATCATCGACGCCTGTCGCCTTTCCAAGGCGAAGGTTGTAAGGTACGAACACTCCAACCTTGAAGACCTAAAAGACAGACTTGAAGAATACAAGGGTACAGGAGGGAAACAGCTTCTTGTTACCGACGGCGTCTTTTCCATGGACGGCGATATAGCGAAGCTGCCGGAAATCGTTGACCTTTGCGAGGAGTACGGAGTCATAGTCGTAGTCGACGATGCCCATGGCGAAGGAGTTCTCGGTCGCGGTGGACGGGGCATAGTAGACCACTTTGGTCTCCATGGCAGGGTCGATGTTGAAGTGGGTACCCTTTCAAAGGCCTTCGGCGTCATGGGAGGCGTCATAGCCGGGAGC
>DMCT01000032.1 GCA_003446665.1 Synergistaceae bacterium | reverse complement strand
AGACAAAGATTACTGTGAAGGAATCCTTCTTGACCCACCCAGAAGTGGGTGCAGCAGGAAAGTTATCGATAAACTCCTTTTTCTCCGACCTGAGCGTATTGTCTATGTATCCTGTAACCCGGCGACTTTGGCACGAGACTTAAAAAATCTCGTCGGCAACGGTTATAAACTTACCCGCATTACGCCCTTCGACATGTTTCCGCAAACCACCCACGTTGAATCCGTAGCATTTCTTGAAAAAAATAAAACGGGCATATAACGTATATCTGCGTCTTTTGTCCATAAATAACAAGAGGCAACGGTAAGAAAACTTGCAAATTTGGTCTTGGACAGATATTATAATGTCCGACTTGAGGGCGGACATAGCTCAGCCGGTAGAGCATCGGCTTCCCAAGCCGAGGGTCGCGGGTTCGAATCCCGTTGTCCGCTCCATTTTTTTATTCTTTTCTGGTATCTTGAAACAATAAGAGGTACCTCTACTTATTTCGGCCCCGACTAAGAAAGGACAATTCGACCTGATTTCTCGTTTTTGCAAAAAAATATAACTTCGCAAATATTGTTAAAATTGACACAATTTTAGGGCGGTATTAGAATGACCAAGGTTTTTTGGATACAGCACCGTAGGTTACGGTAGACATCGCCGAAAGGAGGTGCCCTGATGGCAAAAGATCTTGCTGAAGAAATACGGCAGTCTGAAGAAGAAGCCGAGTCAATAATCCAGGATGCCAAATCACGTGCCTCTCAAATGTTAGCAGAAGCCAGAGCGGAGGCAGAGAACTCTCTGAAAACATCGAAGCAAAAAATGCACCGTAAATACCGGGAGACTCTGGAAAAGCTGGAAAAAGAGGCAGCCGATGAGGCTGAAAGTATCGTTTCCAAGGGAGAAAAGGAAGCGGAGGAGATGGTACGTCGCTTTCAGGATAGGATAAACGATGTGGCAGACTGGGTTGCAAAAGAGGTGGTAAACAGGTATGGCGGTCCTGAAAGTTAAGAAGGCGACGGTTTACGCTCACCAAACGGTAACCGAAGACATAGTTACAGAACTTCAAAGACTCTCAAACTGTGAAGTCCTGTCTCTGGAACAGCAGGGCTCTGACCCGAGAAAGGAACAGATAGCTCGCAAGACGAAGGAGATCGAGGATAGATCCGCGGATGCCAGGTTCCTTCTTCGGTTTTTTGAGCCCTACTATGAGGATAGCCGTGGTGTTTTGGAAAGGCTTCTTTCCGATAAACCACCGGTTACTTTGAAGGAACTGGAAGATCTTTTAAAAAAAACCGACATCAACGAGATTGCCGAACAAGCCAGGAAGATTGAACGCAGGCTCGTGGAATTGAGAGCTACTCTGTCCTATCTTGATGCAAAACAGTCCATACTGGAAACACTGGAAGGATTTCCCTATGATTTGTCGCTCATTTCTCAGGGTACTAAAAACATAACCTCTATTTTCGGAAATGTTCCAACAGAACAGACTGAAAAACTGAAATCGGCTTTTGAGGATGCCTCTGGTGACCGGGGGGAGCTTTTCTTTGGTTTCACCGGCGAAAAGGCTGTGCAGGTTCCGGTCGTCATGATTTTCGATAAGTCCGTGTCCTCAGATGTGGTTGAGGCCGCTTCTTCGGTCACTCTATCGCGTGTAGATTTTCCGAAAGACCTTGAGGGGACCGTGGAAGATGCAAAAAAACTGCTCGCGGAAGAACGGAAAAAGCTTCTTGAGGAAGAAACGAACCTGAAAGAACTTGCAAAAGGATTGTCCGCACAGTGGGTTCCGACAATTCAGCGTCTTTTCGATTACCATGAGATACTTCGCAAGCGTTACGACGCTCTCCTTCAAGGCCAGACAACCCGCAAAGTATCTATAATAAAGCTTTGGGTTCCGGAAAATGCCCTGGAGATCTTCAAAAATACCCTGAAACGTTACGAAGACTTGATAGAGGTGGCTCTGGAAGACCCTGACCCAGCAGCGGGGGACGACCCTCCCACAATGCTCGAAAATCCGAAATGGGCTCTTCCTTTCGAACCGCTTACACGGCTTTACGGACTTCCTTCCTATGGAGGAATGGACCCGACGGTGCCCATGGCACCCTTCATGTTTGTCTTTCTGGGGATGTGTCTTGGCGACGGAGGATACGGGCTAGTTCTCTCCATGCTCATCCTGTGGCTTTTCTCACGGTACAAGATTACCGGAGACAAGAGAAACTTCTTCAACCTCCTGTTTCTCGGCTCGGTTTCGACCATATTTTTTGGCGCAATTACCGGGAGCTGGCTAGGGAACATGATAGACGCTTTCGGGTCATTGGCTTTTTTGAGAAGTTTAAAAAACAGCGTCGTGCTGCTTCAACCTATGGAAAACCCGCTGAATTTCCTTGGAATTTCCCTGGCCCTTGGCGTGATACAAGTGATTTTCGGTCTTTTCCTCGCCATGTGGGAAAATCTCCGTAAAGGCAACTATATTGCGGCCTTCGGTGACCAGGGAGGATGGATTGCGCTCATAACAGGACTGTTGATTTTTGGCGGTTTTTCTGCGGGATTTCTTGGGCAGGTAGCGGGATTTGCAGGAAAGGTCTTGTCACTTTTGGGTGTCGTACTTCTCGTAACTACCCAGGGAAGGGAAAAATCGGGAATCGTAAGCAAGGTTCTTTCGGGTATCCTGAGTCTTTACAATATTACATCTTACCTAGGCGACATACTGAGTTACAGCAGGCTTCTTGCTCTCGGACTTGCAACATCTGCCGTTGCGATGATCATCAATACGCTTACAGGTCTTGTGATCGGTATCCCCTTTATAGGGGTGGTTCTGGCCGTCCTCGTTTTTCTGGGCGGCCACGTGTTCAGCATCGCAGTAAATACCCTCGGCGCGTTCATACATTCCCTGCGTCTCCAGTATGTGGAATTTTTCAGCAAATTCTACAGTGGCGGAGGGAGAGCCTTCGAACCTCTTGCTTATGACACGAAATATGTACAGGTACAAACGGCTGAGGCCGAAAATACGCGATAAGGCAAATGAACAAGGTTCACACAACCAACAATAGTTAAATAAACATTGCTATTTACGGATTCAGCATTTTTGAGAGGAGTGTAATCTGATATGGAACTTCTTGGAATTATGTTGGCGGTTCTTGGCGCGGCCCTTGCCGCAGGTTTTGCAGGTTCAGGTTCAGCAATCGGTGTTGGCATCGCTGGAGAAGCAGGAGCAGGGATCATGACGGAGGACCCGGGAAAGTTCGGGCTTGTCCTTCTGCTGCAGGCGCTTCCCGGTACTCAGGGTATCTATGGACTGCTGACGGCGTTTTTCGCCATTCTTAAAGTTGGTATCATAGGCGGCGAGCCCGTTTCCGTTAATGTTTGGCAGGGACTCGGCGTAATGTTCGCCTGCTTGCCCATAGCAATAGCCGGCTACTATTCGGGCATTGCGCAAGGTAAAACTTCAGCCGCCTGTATACAGCTCATTTCGAAAAGACCCGAAGAAACCGGCAAGGCCGTTATTCTACCGGCCATGGTCGAAACCTATGCCGTCCTGGCACTCCTGATGAGTATCATCCTGCTTAACAGCATCAGTTTTTAGGCCAGGCAGCGGGGAGTGTTGCAGGCATGGCTTTAGCTGACATAAAAAAAAGGATAGAAACAGACGCGAAGAACGAGGCTGATAAAATACTCGAAAAGGCCGAAAAACAGGCCAAGGAAATCCGAGAAAAGGCTCAAGAGGAAATAAAGAAAACACAAGAAGAATACGACCGAAAACTTGAAAAAGAAAAACCCGAAATATTTGAGAGAAGGAAAATCGTTGCACGCCTTGACGTTCAGAAAATGAAACTGGGAGCGCGGAGGAAACTTATAGACCAGGTTTTCGATTCAGTTTTAGAGAAATTCCAGAAGATGGAAGATTCCGAATACGAGCAATTCATCAAGAAACTTCTCAAGAAGGCTTCAAGTGAAGGTAAAGGGACAGTGATCCCAGGCAAGGAAGAGAAGTTGATAACAAAAGAATGGCTCAAGAAGTTCAACGAGGAAAACAAAACAGACATTGAACTTTCAAAAGAATCCTTGCCCGCAAAGGGTGGATTCATCTATCGCGTGGGAGACGTAGACATAAACTGTACCTTTGGTGTTTTGCTCGACAACCTTCGCGAGGAGCTTGAGGCGGAAATTGTCAAAAGCCTCTTTTCCGATTAGAAAACTGGAGGATCTCGGTAAATGACCCTAGAAACAGGATACGGCTATGCGGTTTCGAGACTGCGAGCCATGGAGTTACGTATACTGGGCAAATCCTTATTTCAAAGGCTACTCGAAAGCGATGATTTTAAAGACGCAATAAAAACTCTTGGCGAGACTCATTACGCGAAGTGGCTTTCCGATGATAAGGGCACCCAGAATTTTGAATATGCCATTTCCATGGAGTTGCAGGAAGCCTATGACGAAGTAGATCACTTTACGCCTGATAAGGAATTGTCCCAATTATGCAGACTACCCTACGATATCCATAACGTAAAGGTGCTTATCAAGGGGCAAATACTGAAACAAAGGGGCTCAAAGAAAAGAACGGACCTACTGACAAAGTTGGGAAACGTTCCCGTCGACGACCTCATTCTAGCGGTAGAAAGCGAGGATTATCGTCTTTTGCCCTTCGGCCTGCATCGTGCAGTTCCCGAAAGTCTGATGCTCTGGGAACAGACTCATGACATTCTCTCCGTAGAGACGCTACTGGATTCTCATTTATTTCTTGCAATGCGTCAGCTTGTCCAAAAAGTGGGGTACAAGGGCGTGGAAGCCTGGGCGCGCGCAAAAATCGATTCCGAAAATGTACGAAATATCCTACGCCTGAGACGAACAGGTATGGACGCAGGCCGGGCAATAGAGTTCCTGCACGATGGTGGGTGGATTTCAAAAGAGAAGGTTCTTTCTCTCCTGTCAGAACCCATTGAGGGATGGAATCGGATCCTAGGTTTTGCGGACGTGTCAAGGGTTTTCGAAGGAGTGCCCGAAACAGGGAATGTCGACGACCTTGTCAGTGATATTGAAAAAGCACTGGACGACTATATTACGGGTGTTCTGAGACCTTACAGGTACAGTACTTTCGCTCCGGAAAACATCTTGACCTATCTGTGGTCCAAAGAAATCGAAAGTAAGAACGTGCGGATAATTCTCGTCGGAATTGCCAATGGAGTGGACAAGGAATCACTAAGGAGGCTTCTCAGAAATGTCCAGTAATCCCGGTAAGCTGAAGATGGCGGCGGTTGGGGATTACGAAAGCATACTGCCTTTTCAGGCTGTGGGCATTGACCCGTTTTTCATGGAGCAAGGGGAGGAAGAACAACTTCGCAACCTCTTGAAACAGTTATTGCAGGAACGATACGCCGTAGTTTTTATGGTGGACAGGTTGTACGAGACTCAACAAGAGTTCATAAGGGAACTGAATGAAAGTTACCCTGTGAGCATTCTTCCGGTACCAGGTGTGCAAGGCTCTACAGGGATCGGAGTGGAATCGATCCGCGCAAGCGTGGAACGTGCAGTCGGAATGGATATATTTTCGGTGGAATAAGGGAAAACGACGTAAAGGACTACAAATTCAGGAACTCAACAGGTGGTGGCCATGGTTAAAAACATTAAAGGAACAATTTTAAAAATTTCAGGTCCTCTGGTAGTTGCAAAAGGTATGGGTGGGGCCTCCATGTATGATGTTGTACGAGTCGGAGAAATAGGGCTGGTGGGTGAAGTGATCGAACTCAAGGGTGACACAGCCTCGATACAGGTTTATGAGGAAACATCCGGCCTATTACCAGGGGAGCCGGTAATTGGAACAGGAGCTCCGCTAAGCGTCGAACTTGGGCCCGGTCTCATCGAACAGTTTTTCGACGGAGTGCAAAGGCCTTTGAACCTCATAGAAAAGGCTGCCGAAAGCCCCTTCATCTCGCGCGGCATTGACGTTCCTGCGCTGGATAGAAAAAAGAAATGGGAATTCGAGCCCAGGCTTGAAAAGGGGGCAAAAGTTTCTGGCGGCGACATTCTAGGCACGGTACAGGAGACGGTACTGGTGGAACACAGAATAATGGTTCCACCAAACGTCAAGGGGACGCTTAAGGAAATCAAATCCGGCGAATTTACTGTAGAGGAAACGATTGCTTTAATCGAAGACGGGGACGTTGAAGTAGAAGTCAGTATGATGCAGAGATGGCCTGTAAGGGCTCCAAGGCCCGTTTCGCGTCGTCTGCCTCCAAACGTCCCGTTGACTACAGGGCAGAGAGTAATCGATACCTTCTTCCCAATGACGCGGGGCGGAGCAGCCTGTGTCCCGGGGCCGTTTGGATCGGGCAAGACGGTTATACAGCACCAGCTGGCCAAGTGGGCCGACGCGGAAATCGTAGTTTACGTAGGATGTGGAGAACGTGGGAACGAAATGACCGATGTGTTGCTTGAATTCCCCGAGCTGGAAGATCCCCGTTCCGGTCATCCTCTCATGAAAAGAACGGTACTGATCGCAAACACCTCTAACATGCCCGTCGCGGCCAGAGAAGCCAGTATATACACCGGAATCACCATGGCCGAATACTACAGGGACATGGGTTACTCCGTAGCACTTATGGCAGACTCGACGAGTCGCTGGGCAGAGGCGCTGCGCGAAATTTCGGGGCGTCTGGAGGAAATGCCCGGCGAGGAAGGTTATCCGGCCTACCTCGGCACAAGGCTCGCTTCATTCTATGAAAGAGCAGGAAGGGCTATTTGCCTCGGTAACGACGAGAGAGAAGGTTCCGTAAGCGCCATAGGTGCCGTATCTCCCCCGGGAGGAGACCTTTCGGAACCGGTAAGTCAGAATACACTCCGAGTAACTAAAGTCTTCTGGGGACTCGACGCAAACCTCGCCTATCAAAGGCATTTCCCCGCAATCGACTGGCTTCAGAGTTACTCGCTTTATACGGAGAACCTTAACGAATATTGGGATAACATATACGACGGTGAGTGGAGCGTGACGAGAACCCGAGCGATGGGAATTCTTGAAGAAGAAGACCGCCTCCGGGAGATTGTAAGGCTTGTAGGGATCGACGCACTTTCGAAGGAAGAGCGGATGATACTTGAAACCGCAAAATCTATACGGGAGGACTTCCTGCACCAGAATGCCTTTCATGAAGTAGATACCTACGCTTCCATGGATAAACAGACAAAAATGCTACGTACCATCATGGTTTTTCACGATTTATGCATGGATGCCCTCAAAAGGGGAGCGATGCTAAACGACATTCTTAGGCTTGAGGTCAGGGAAAAGATAGCTCGAATGCGCTACCTCAGCGAAGGCGATCTGGAAAGCATCGACGCCCTTGAACCCGAAATGAAACAGCAGGTTAACAAACTACTGCCCGAGGGGAGCATCGGTGATGTTGCCTAGAGAGTACAGAACCATAACGGACCTTTCCGGTCCATTGATAGTAGTTGAGAAAGTTGAAGGTGTCAGGTACGACGAACTGGTTGAAATCGAGCTTGCAGACGGGGAAAAACGCCGTGGAAGGGTCCTTGAGATCTCTACGGACCGGGCTCTTGTACAGATCTTCGAAGGCACATCCGGAATAGATGTCGCAAGTACTAAAGTAAGATTTACGGGCAAGGTGCTCAGGCTACCCGTCAGCAAGGATATATTGGGTCGCATTTTCAACGGGAGGGGAGACCCCATTGACGGCGGAACTTCCATAATCCCCGACAAAATGCTGGATATCAACGGATATCCAATCAACCCTTATTCCAGGGACTACCCGTCGGAATTTATACAGACCGGTATTTCGACAATAGACGGGATGAATCCCATGGTAAGAGGACAGAAACTTCCGATTTTTTCCGGAAGCGGCATGCCCCATAACAGGATTGCCGCACAGGTTGCAAGACAGGCGACAGTGCTTGGAGGCAAAGAGGATTTTGCTGTGGTATTCGCGGCAATGGGAATCACTTTTGAAGAGGCATCCTTTTTCATGGAAGATTTCCGGAAAACCGGGGCGATCGAAAGAACCGTCATGTTCGTCAATCTGGCCGACGACCCTGCCATAGAACGTATAACAACGCCGCGACTAGCCTTGACTTGCGCTGAGTACCTCGCGTTCGAGCATGATTACCAGGTCCTGGTAATTTTGACGGACCTTACAAATTATTGCGAGGCGTTGAGGGAAATTTCCGCAGCCAGGAAAGAGGTTCCGGGACGGCGCGGCTATCCCGGATATCTGTACACTGACCTTGCCACTATGTACGAGAGGGCAGGACGCCTGAAAGGCAAGAAAGGTTCCATAACTCAGTTTCCCATTTTGACGATGCCCGAAGACGACAAGACACACCCCATTCCAGACTTGACAGGCTATATTACGGAAGGCCAGATTATTCTGAGCAGGACATTACACAGGAAAGGCATATATCCACCAGTCGACGTGCTGCCCTCCTTGTCAAGACTTAAAGACAAGGGGATAGGCGAAGGAAAGACCCGCGAGGATCATGCCGACCTCATGAACCAGCTTTTCGCCGCTTACGCAAGGGGAAAGGAAGCCAAGGAACTGGCTACGATCCTCGGAGAAGGGGCACTTACCGAAGAGGATAAGGCTTTCGCCGCTTTCTCCGATGAGTTCGAAGATACCTATGTTCGCCAGGGCGAATACGAAAACCGCTCAATCGAAGAAACGCTGGAAAAGGGATGGGATCTGTTGAAAGGCATTCCACTGTCAGAACTCAAACGTGTACGTGATGCCTATATTGAAAAATATCTGAAACCCCGAATGTCCGAAAAGGAAGCAGCTGAGGAAGCCAAAACACCCCAATAGCAGGGCTTCCAGTAAAACAACGACTGTTTTTTCGGCGTTTGTCGCCCGGGGAGGTCTTTGATGACAAAGAAAATGAACGTGAACCCCAACAGAATGGAATTGAATAGGCTCAAGAAACGCCACGCCGTTGCAAAGCGCGGGCACAAGCTTCTCAAGGACAAACAGGACGCACTTATAAAGGCCTTTCTCTCAAGAGCCAAGGAGGTCAAAAAAGAGCGGGAGGAAATCGAGGCCGAATTGGCGGAATGCTACAAGAGTTTTCTTCTGGCAAGAGCGCAAACTCTTCCAGCCATGCTGGAACAGGCCCTTATGATAAGTGGAACGTCAATCAATCTGGAAGTCTCCTACAAGAATGTCATGAGCGTCCTGGTTCCCGAATACAAGGCCACGCAGGAGGGACGTGCCCTTAACTACGGTCTCGCCAATTCTCCAGGAAGCCTTGACGTGGCCCTGGAGCGTTTCTCAAGGCTCATTCCCAGGCTGATATCCCTTTCGGCTGAAGAAAAGGGACTTCGTCTGATGGCAGTGGAAATCGAACGTACACGTCGTCGGGTAAACGCTCTTGAGCACGTGTTGATCCCCTCCTTTAAAGAGACAATCGGTTATATTACTATGAAACTGGACGAGCAGGAAAGGGCAAACCTTAGCAGACTCATGCGCATAAAGGAAATCGTAAGGTCTCACTGACCAGCAATTTCGAATTACTCGACTCGGTAAAGTCAAAATCCGGGCTGCATGCGGGATACTCGTCTGCAGCCCTTTTTATTTGAAATCCGGCAATAAACTTATCGACGGAAATGCCTTATAATTTCAAAGAAGGGAAGAGAGTACTTCATGCGGCCGCCGCTTTCACTGGAAGCGGAGGAAAGTCCGGGCTCCACAGGGCAGGGCGCTGGAGAAAGTTCCAGTGGGTGCGAACCCAAGGAAAGTGCCACAGAAACATACCGCCCGACACTCACTCACAGGCTGAAACACATAAAATAATCCGACCGGGTCGGGTTGTAGCCAGTTTCAACCAACTGGTGAGTGCCGGGTAAGGGTGAAAAGGTGAGGTAAGAGCTCACCAGCCGCCGGGTGACCTGCGGGCTAGGCAAACCCCGCCCGGAGCAAGACCGAATAGGAGGGGATGAGGTTGCCCGCCGACCCTCGGGTACGGTCGCTTGAGGCCGGGCGCAAGTCCGGTCGTAGAGAAATGGTCGCTTAACACAGAACCCGGCTTACGGGGTGCTCTCTTTCCATAGTCTATGTTTTTACCGGTAACTGCAACCTCCCTTCATTACTTCCATACTTTATCCGCAAAAAGAAATTAGTAATCAGGGCCTATTGCAACTCTTAAGAAATAGGCCCTAAGACCCTCTTATGTCGATTAAATGGTGATAGAGTGGAGCAAAGTGGCAGGTAATGGCATAAAATGGGAGGAATTTCCCATGCTTGTGGGAACCTATGAACACAAGATGGACGCAAAAGGGCGTATAGTTTTGCCTTCCCGGTTTCGCGAAGAACTGGGTGATGGAGCTATTGCGACTATAGGAATAGACCGTTGCGTCGCCATTTACTCTGCAGAAGATTGGGAGAACATACTGGAGCGCCTCCAAAGGTTACCCTTTTCAAAAGGGAAGACCCGAGACTTTACAAGACTGCTACTCGCGATGGCGCACGAGGTACAAATAGATTCGTCGGGGCGAGCCCTGATCCCGCCCCACCTGAGAAATCACGGAGATCTCTCGCAAGAGGTAAGCATTGTCGGTGTCGGTGACCATATCGAACTTTGGAATAAGAACACCTGGAGTTCGTATGTGGAAGAAGTCAGGAACGAACTTCCTGAAATAGCAGAGGAGGTCGAGGGGCTGTGATAGAACACGTCCCCGTAATGGTTACCGAAATATGCGATGTCCTGGCCTCTTTCGACCATCTGGAGAGAATCGTAGATGCTACGGTGGGTCTTGGCGGCTATTCAGAAGCGTTCCTGAAAAGATGGCCAAACCTGCAGATACTAGGAATAGATCGTGACAACCAGGCGCTCGAAAGGGCTCGAGTAAGACTTAAGGACTTCGGTGACAGAATTTTTTTCAGGCAGGGAAATTTCAGGTACATCGATAAGATTCTCAAAGAAGAAAACTGGGAAGGACCCGATGCTATTGTATTTGATCTTGGAGTTTCGAACCTCCAGTTGTCTGTCCCGGAAAGGGGGTTTTCTTTCAACCACGACGGCCCGTTGGACATGAGGATGGGTAAAGCGTCTAACGGTCCCGCTCCTTCGATTACCGCCGAGGAGCTTGTTAATACCTGTTCTTTCGAGGAACTGGCGAAAATTTTCACAGAATACGGTGAAGAAAGGTTTTCGTCGAAAATCGCAAGGGGTATCGTGAGACATCGCGAAAGAAACGGCCCTATTACCAGTACGCAGGAACTGGTCAGTGTCATCCGTCAGACCATACCCGCTCCGGTACAAAGGAAGATAGGGAGGAATCCTGCCAGAAAGGTTTTTCAAGCTCTACGGATTGCTGTAAACGATGAACTCAGGGCACTTGAAGAGGGAATCGAAGGCTGCCGTCGAACAGCAAAGCCCGGGATGATCGTCGTATTTGTCAGTTACCACTCCCTGGAAGATCGAATAGTGAAACACAGTTTGCGTCAGTGGTACACAGAGGGACTGGGAGTTTTTTTACACCGCGGGGGACTGAAACCTTCGGAACAGGAAATTCTCGAAAACAGGAAGGCACGAAGTGCGAGACTTCGGGCTTTTTCTTTTAAGAACGTAACCCCTTATGGAGCGAGGTGAGACGTATGCCTGCGGAAGTAACCATTGAAACAGTTCGACCTTCGCGGCGCGCTAAAACCGGGAAAAGCAGGCTTTTTTGTCTCGTTTCTTGTATAATCCTGACGACCTTGCTGACAGGGCTGGTGGGTTTGAGACTTTATTCCCTATCCCTCGAATACAGGCTTACCAGACTACAACAGGAAATACTGACTAAAGAGGATACATGTACCCGCCTTGAAAAGGAGCTCGCCAGCCTTATGAGTCCTTCGCGGGTCTTTGCCAAGGCAATGAACGATTTGGGAATGGGAAACGCGCCCAAGATTGTCGTGGTAAAGGTAAAGACCGGTAATGAACCGGTGTTGGCCGCACAAGGCGCAAAAGGAACGCGGATCGCCCTGTCAGGCAATAAAGAGCGGGAAGGTTCATTAATCGCCGGAATCCTGAATCTTTTCACACGCAAGGCTTCGGCGCGCCAATAAACCCGATTTCTCGCCAGAGAGGATTTGCAATACATCATGCGACGATTCCCCGGTTTTCACTGGATTATTATCCTTTTATGCTTTTTCCCGCTTTTTATTCGATTGTACCTTTTGCATTTCAACCCGGATCCAAGAGTCATATCTCAGGCGAAATCACAATATTGGGCACGCATTACCGTAAGCACAACCAGGGGAACCGTCGAGGACACCAACGGAATTCCACTCGCCCTCTCATCTCCAGCTATCAGTTTTTTCATTGACCCGGCGGTTTGGGACCCCGCAAACGCCAAGCTCCTGAAACCCTATGTTTCCAATGAACGTTACGCAAGGCTCCAGACAAAACTTCCCGGCAGGTATTTTTCCGTGGCAAGAAAGGTAGACACAAAAAAGGCAGAAGAAATCATTGCCCTGAAGATCCCGGGGCTTTTTTACATAAAAGAAACAAACCGTGTGTACCCGCAAGGACAAACCCTTTCCCACGTTCTAGGGTTTTGCGACATTGATGAAAAGGGTCTGGCGGGGCTGGAGCTGTCTTGGGATCATTTGCTGTATTCGCCGCCGCAAAGCAGAATTTTTGCGAAAGATGCCAGCGGTAATATCGTGGATATTTCTCCTGGAGACGGGCTCGGCGCATCCTCTGAAACTGGCGTCCTTCGCCTGACCATAGATTCCAGGTTCCAGCACATAGTTGAAAAACGCGTGGCCGACGCCTTCGGCAAACATAAGGCTGAATGGGCCGCCGCCATTATGGTCGATCCATTAAGCGGAGAAATACAGGCAATGTGCAGCATGCCGGATTTCGACCCAAACCGCAGGGAAACCTTTGCACAACAAGAAGCCCTCCTGAACAACGCAATAGGCAGGGTTTACGAACCAGGGTCTACGTTCAAACCAGTTATAGCAGGAATTGCCCTTTCCAACGGGATAACGAATGCCCGGGAAAGGTTTGATTGTAAGGGTAAAATTCGCATAGCCGACGTTGTCATTCATGATATAACGTCTCATGGCAAACTCGATTTTCCAGGCCTTCTTATAGAATCCTGCAACGTTGGCATGGCCTCTATCGGCAACAGGATGGATCCTCATTTGACATACTCTTCCCTAAAGCAATGGGGGTTTGGATCTCCTTTGGGAGTAGGTTTGCCCGGAGAGGAAGTCGGGCTTTTAAACCCTCCCGACCAATGGAGAGGTTCCGTCCCCGCCAATATTGCGATAGGACAAGGACTGGGTGTTACGCCCCTTCAGATGACCATGGCCCTTTCCGCCGTCATTAACGGAGGCCACGTAATGAAACCGTATATAGTAAGGGAAGCCCTGTCTTCCGACGGAAAAATCGTTTACAAGGGAAATCCGGAAAAACTGTTCACAGTTCTTTCAGACAAAACTTCGGAGTACCTCAAAGGAGTTCTGGAACAAGTCGTAACCAAAGGGACGGGTCGCACGGCTTTTTTAGGTAACCCGCGAGTCGGCGGCAAGACCGGAACCGCACAGGTGGCACAAGGCGGCGTCTATTTGAAAAAAACCTATGTCTCTTCCTTTGTCGGCTTTTGGCCCGTCGAACGCCCCAGACACCTTCTGTTTGTAGCAATAGGACATCCAAGAGGAGGAGAATATCTTGGAGGAAGGGTAGCCGCTCCGGTATTTAGGAAGATTCTCGAAGATGTGTTAAAAATAAACTCGTGATAAAAAGAGAGCTTTTGCCCTTTGCTCGGTCCTGTTAAAGCTTTTCAAGATAGTTGTTTTCATAAAACTCCTGGAGGTTCGCAGATGAAATTGGACAGTATTTTCCCCATGCTCGAAAGTCACGGAGAGCTGGAAAGGGTTATTCCCCCCGATGGAATGACGCTGGAAAGGTGCGGGGGAATAGAAATAAATGATTGTTTCCACGACACGAGAAAAACAAAGGCGAACAGTCTTTTCGCCTGCGTTGTGGGTAAATGTCACGACGGGCACGATTTTGCCGATGAAGCCATCCGCTATGGAGCAGTAGCTCTTCTTTGCGAAAGGGAATTGCCCGGAAAAACTGTTCCACAAATCATAGTAAAAGATGTACGACGCGTTCTGGGTTACATTTCCGCAAAAATCCACGGGAATCCCGCGAACTCCATGTTCATGGTTGCCGTGACCGGGACAAACGGGAAGACCACCACGACTTATATGATACGCTCCATTCTTGAGTCGGCAGGCTATAAAACCGGAATGATAGGAACCGTTTCCTATGACACGGGAAAGGGAGCCGTCGAAGCCGACAGAACGACACCGGAATCGTCGGATGTCCAGAGAATGCTGGCGGAAATGCTTCATAACGATTGCGCGGCCTGTGTAATGGAAGCTTCATCTCACGGCCTTGTATTAGGGAGGTTGTCCGGTTGCCTTTTCGACGCCGCTGTTTTTACGAATCTTACCGAAGAGCACCTTGATTTTCACAAAGATATGGAGACATATTTCTCGGCGAAGTCTCTTCTTTTTACAAAATACATGAAAGACAAATCCCTTGCGGTAATTAACTGCGATGATCCTTACGGAAAACGATTTCAGGAGATAGCTGGAGGCAAAACAGTCCTTTACGGCATCAAAAAGGCCCCTCGGCAAGACGAAACATTTTTGTATGGGAAAATACGCTCCATGAATATAACGGGGTCTTCCGTCGAGATCCGATATTTCGAGGGAAAATCCTGTTCCCGTTTCTCTCTCGAAATTCCGCTCGTTGGTCGGTATAACGTCTATAATGCCCTTGCAGCCGGCGCCTTTGGTCTGGGCTCGGATATCGACGCTGAAACTGTCCGCAAGGGAGTTTTTGCTGTAAAGACCGTTCCAGGAAGACTGGAGAAATTGCGGTTCGAAGGTGGGCCTTCCGTCGTAGTGGATTATGCCCATACACCGGATGCCCTCGAGAAAGTACTCGAGGCAGTCAGGGAAATCTGCAAGGGGGATATCTGGCTTGTCTTTGGACTTGGCGGGGACCGTTACAAGGGAAATCGACCGATAATGGGCAAGATAGCGGCGCAAAAAGCGGATCGGCTGATTATAACAATGGACAACCCGAGAAGCGAAGATCCACTTGACATAGCAGAGGCCATAAAAAAAGGTGCCGCCGAAGCAGGTTGCCTTGACGCAGAGATCATCATCGACCGAAAGGACGCGGTATATACCGCACTTGACAGGGCTAAAGCAGAGGATGTGGTTTTGGTCACAGGCAAAGGGCCTGAACGTTATATCATAATCGGAGAAAAACTGATTCCCTACAATGACATGGAAACAATAGAGGACTGGGGCCGAAAGAGGGGACGTACCAAATGCCTGGAAACTGTTTCATGACCCTGGCTGAAATAGCAAAAGTCACAGGAGGCAGGCTTTTGGGGCCTGACAGACCGGTCGGACCTGCAATCAAGAGCGACAGCAGGAAGGTTGACCCTGGAGACGGATTTATCGCTTTGCCCGGGGCGAAGGATGACGGGCACATTTATATAGCCGACGCGGTCGCGAGGGGCGCTCGCGTCGTCATCATGGAAGAGGGTAAGGCCGGGGAAAAGGTTTTAAACGAATCTCGGGAGAAGGTATCATTCCTTCTCGTTAAAAACACGTCTAAAGCTCTTAAAGAGGCGGCGGCGCATCTTTTTCTTCGAAAAGCTGAACTTGATGAAATCGTGGCTATAACGGGAACGGTAGGAAAAACCACTACAAGAGAATGCATTGCCGCTGTCCTGAGGAAGCGCTACAGGGTGCACGCCGCCAGAGAAAGTTACAATACGTGGATAGGCTGCGCCCTTTCTATATTGGAAATGCCTCTCGATACAGAGGTCCTGATTCTGGAAATGGGAACGAATCACCCCGGAGAAATCCTGGAGATGGCACTGAACTATCCACCTACGACAGCTGTGATAACTGCGATAGGTCCCGGACACCTTGAAGGTCTATCCGACCTTGACGGAGTTTTAGAAGCAAAAATGGAAATACTTCATTCCCCAAGGCTCAAGCGGGTCTTGTACAATGCGGATTCAGAGATTCTGGGAAACAGGCTTTGCTCAGGTAAATTTCCCTTCGACCTTTTTCCGGTGGGTTTCGGGAAAGGGACTTACCCTTTGAAAGAAGTGGGATTTTCCTTTGAACAGGACACGATCAAAACAAAGATTGAAATAGCAAAGGGAGACGAAAGACTGGTTTTTTCCTCTTACCTTTTCGGTCCCCAGCACGCTTACGCCATTGGATTTTCGATCGCTTGCGGCGATCTTTTTAAAGTTGAACACTTGCAGATGGTGGAGGCCATTGAACAGGTGCGACCCCTCCCCGGGAGGGGAGTAACCGGGAAGTCAAGCCGTGGAGTCTGGTACATAGACGAAACTTACAACGCAAACCCGCTGTCGATGCGGCAGGCGCTTGTCAACCTCAAGTCACTCAAGCCAGGGGGCCGAAAATGCGCAGTCCTGGGCGGAATGAAAGAGCTTGGCAAGGAAACCTCCCGCTTGCATCGGGATGTTCTTGACTTTGCAAAGGACCTGGATTTCGTCGTCCTCGTAGGGAATGAGTGGACAAAAGCACTTGGGTCGCGGGATGGGGAAAAAACTTTCAGGTACTATCATGACATCGCCGGTGTTGCGCCGCTTCTG
>DMCT01000070.1 GCA_003446665.1 Synergistaceae bacterium | reverse complement strand
AATAGCACAACTTCTGCGAAAAACGGGGAAGCCCGTAATAGTTGTCGGAAACAAGATCGACGACCCGTCCCAGGAAACCCGCCTTTTCGACCTCTACGAGCTGGGATTCGAAAACGTAGTAGGCGTAAGCTCCGCTCACGGGAGAAATATAGGCGAACTTTTGGATATGGTGCTTCCTCATATCACAGAATTCCCTTACATTGAAGAAAATGACGACGAAATACGACTGGCCATAGTGGGGAGGCCTAATGTTGGAAAATCGACACTCCTGAATGCTCTTGCAAAATCAGAGAGAGTCCTTGTGGGCGATACCCCGGGAACGACACGTGACTCCGCTGATGTCGTTGTTCATTTCGATAAACGCCCTTTCAGGATTATAGATACCGCAGGTTTGAGAAAACGGTCGAAAATCAGGTCCAGCCTAGAATTTTACTCGCTTGTCAGAACCCATGAAGCCGTCGACAAGAGCGACGTCACTGTTCTTCTCATGCAAGTCGATCCACTATGTACCGATCAGGACAAAAAGATCGCCGCCCATGTAGTCGAAAAGGGTAAAGGACTGGTTTTGGCCGTCAATAAATGGGACACCATCGAGAAAAGTCCCCGCATTGGCGACGTTGTACGTGAAACCATAAGAAGAGAAATGCCTTTTGTCGACTTTGCCCCTATTGTGTTTGTCTCCGCTAAATCGGGGAGAGGTTTGCACAAGATACCCGGACTTGTATCACAGGTAAACGAAAACAGGAAACGCAGGCTCCCTACTGATTTGCTCGCCAAGATCGTCAGTGAATCTTTTATTTTCGAGCAGATGCCGACCGATAAAAAGGGAAGAAGGCTTTCAATTTACAAATGTGCACAAATTGGGACGGAACCACCACATTTTGAATTTATAGTAAATGACACTACGATAGTTAACACGTCTTTTGAAAGACATGCATATCGTATGTTAAGAAATATGGCGGAATTTGAGGGGGCTCCTATTCGAATCAGTTGGAGACGGGCTACGAAAAGCGTAAAAAAAAGTCGCCGACCTTGACCATGTTCTTTCAACGTGATATTAATACGTCGTGTAGCACCATTGGCAGTTTCAGTCAAAGGCTGATGAAGGGGAGGTGCGTGGAGAGTGACGAAAGCAGATTTGGTTCAGGCAGTTGCCAAGGCTGCGGGAATCAACAAGCGGCAGGCCGGTGAGGCTGTGTCGGCGACGATCGATGCGATCAGCGCCGCGCTGGCGAAAGGGGAAAAGGTGCAGCTTGTAGGATTCGGTACTTTTGAGGTTAGAACTCGCGCTGCCAGGAAAGGAAGAAATCCGCAGGACCCGTCGAAAGTCATCAATATCCCTAGCAAAAAGGTCCCCGCTTTTCGCCCCGGAAAAGCTCTCAAGGACAAGGTTTCCTAGGCATTGTACTGTTTGGCATTTTATGATCGCAGTAAATTCAAAGCGGGCGGAGCGTTCAAGGCGCCGCCCGCGAATATTTCAGCCAGTACGAGTAAAGTGCATCCCACTGTTGCACATTTAACTCCTCGGCCCTTCTGTTTAAGGCGAGATCGCAATTTTCGAACCAGGTAATTACTTGTTCCCTTTGAAGCCTCAACGATGCCGTAAAATTGTTCAAAAGTGTTTTACGTCTCTGCTTGAAGGCCGATTCCAGAAAAACGCGCCATTTGGGATTTTCCTTTATAAAAAGTGGTTTTTCAAGGCGAACCTGCAAGAGGGCCGATTCTACTTTAGGGCTGGGCCTAAAAGCAGCAGGAGGTACGGTTAAAAGAACGTCCACCGAGGCAATTTTCGCCAAAGTAACACTTAATGGATTGCTTCTTCTTGAACCGGGCGAAGCACATAACCTCTCGGCCGCTTCCTTTTGGACCATCAAGATGAAATATATTGATCCCGATGGAGCTGCTTCTTCGACAAGTTTCCATACCAACTCAGTAGTTATTTGATAGGGTATATTGGCGACTACCTTGTTTGGCGAGGGATCAAAGGAAGTCCTGTAATCGACGGAGAGCGCGTCCTCCCAGGTTATTTTGAGGTTAGGGTTTATTTCAGCCAGGGGGGTTAGCTCGGCAAAAAATCTTTTGTCCAACTCCACGGCATACAACAGTGAGGGTTGAGCTTCGAGTATATGGCGCGTCAACATCCCCTTTCCCGGTCCTATCTCAAGAATTCTGTCGTCAGGACGGATATCTGCGGCTGCGCACATAAACCTGGCGGTGTTTCCATCGACAAGGAAGTTCTGGCCGATTTTAGATGTCTTGCGGTTACTCCTTCTGATCATGGTCTCACCTTTCAGTTGTTTCTAAAGAAAAGAAAAGCGGGAGACAAAGGTCTCCCGCAGGGTTATTCTGGTCGGGACGAGAGGATTTGAACCTCCGACCCCTTGACCCCCAGTCAAGTGCGCTTACCAGACTGCGCTACGTCCCGTCAGCGTCGAGTATTGTATCCTTGATCCAACACTGGGTCAAGCACTAATTTACCACCACGTTTTTTCAAGGCTTATTCCTTTGGTTCCCAGGTTTCGTTGCACCTTTCGAGGACATAGCTCCATTTCTCTTCAACTTCTTCTTGCAGTTTTTCTACTACCGGCTTCCATTGGTCGCCCTTGAAGAGATGGCGGAACCTCCCCTGCGGCTTGATGTACTCTTCTACGGGGACGAATTTCCTGGGTTTGTAACTCAGTTTCCATTTCCCGTTTTCGACCTCGTAAATCGGCCATATTCTGGTGTCAGCCGCCAGCCTGCAGATTTCTTTCTGCATTGCGGGATCGATTCTCCAGAAAAGCACGCACGGGACAAGTATATTTACAAAACTTGGCCCAGGCGTCTCCACAGCCTTTTTAACCTTTTCAATAACGTCCTGTGGGTTATGCAGGGTAGTTTGTGCCACATACGGGATGTGATGAGCCGCCATTATGTCTGTAAGATCCTTGGGACGCTGAATTTTACCCGGGATCTTCTTGCCGGCAGGTGCAGTCGTGGAACTAGCCCCATGAGGTGTTGCGCTGCTACGCTGGGCGCCGGTATTCATGTAACCCTGGTTGTTGTAGCAAATATAGGTAAAGTCGTGCCCACGCTCTGCAGCACCGGAAAGGGCCTGAAGACCGATGTCGTAGGTTCCCCCGTCTCCACCGAAAGCGACGAACTTTATGTCTTCCTTGATTTTGCCGCGCTTCCTGAGAGCGACATAAGCAGCTTCTATGCCCGAGACATTTGCGCCGGCGTTTTCAAAGGCGCTGTGAAGAAACGGAACATTCCATGCATTGAAGGGGTAAATGGTGGTTGAAACTTCCAGACAGCCAGTCGCACAAGTTACAACCAGAGGCTTATCGACGGCCATAAGCCCCTGTTTTACCGCCGTTGGAGCTCCACAACCCGGGCACATTCTGTGCCCTCTTGTCATGGGAGTGTCTTTTGTAGTCAAATCTTTAAGCCTGACAACCATCGTGTCGGCACCTCCCGCCTACTCGCGCAGACCGAGGTATTTTTCCTCGGTGCTTACGCGGTTTTCGATGAGATCCATGAACGCTTCCTCCGCGTTATGGGGGAAGAAGTCACGGCCTCCAAGCCCGTAAACGTAACTGTTCGCAGGAACGTGTATCCCCGCATCGTAGAGTGCACCCTTGATTTCCGTGAACAGCGGAGCAGGTGCACCGTATCCGGCTGCCCTGTCACATACGGCGATATTCCTGGCCTTCTTGAGGGCATCGGCTATCTCAGCGGCAGGGAAGGGACGGAACATGCGAATTCTAAGACAACCGACCTTGTGTCCTTTCTCTCTCAGTGCGTCTACAGTCTCTTTTGCCGCCCCTGTCGCCGAGGACATGATTACCATAATGTGATCAGCGTCATCGGTCTTGTAGGTTTCGATAACCGGGTATTGCCTGCCCGTAATTGAGGCGAATTCCCTTGAGACTTCGTCGTATACGCGTCTGACTTGTTTCATTGCCTCGATCTGTTGGCGCTTGATCTCGAAGTAATAGTCTGTGAGAGCCAATGAACCATAAGCTACGGGGTTTTTGATATCAAGAAGGGAGTTTATGGGCTCTCTCTCGCCAATGAAGTCCTTTACCTGTTCGTCATCAAGGAACTCCACTGGTTCGAAGCAGTGGCTTGTGATGAACCCGTCCTGGCAAACGAAAACAGGAAGAAGTACATCCTTGTGTTCGGCCAGACGGACACCCATGATCATGCTATCGTAAACTTCCTGTGCGTCTTCGCAGTAAAGCTGGATCCATGACGAGTCCCTTTCGGCCATGCTGTCGCTGTGGTCGCAGTGAATATTTATGGGCGCCCCGAGCGACCTGTTCACGAGTGCAAAGACGATAGGAGCTCTGTAGGAAGCGGCAATGGGGAAAATCTCGTGCATGAGCGCCACACCGTTGGCGCTGGAGGCCGTCATCACTCTGGCTCCTGATATGGAAGCGGCGAGGCAGGCACTGATGGCCGAATGTTCACTTTCAACGGTAACAAGATTAGTGTCGACCAGTCCATCGGCTACGAACTCCGAGAATTTCATAGGGATATCTGTCGATGGAGTGATCGGATACGCGGC
>DMCT01000152.1 GCA_003446665.1 Synergistaceae bacterium | reverse complement strand
AGACGTACCACCTGTTCAAAACCAAGCTCTCTCTCCAACTCTCCTATAGGCTTTCCGTACCTGTATTTTTCGACGTCATTCAGGCCTTTTCGAACGATCTTCTTTAACCACACCACCTGTCACCTCCGAAGGCCTATCGGCCCGCTACCACTTGGGTTCGCCATTTTCATCGGAAAGCTGGACTTGCACCTTGCCCCCAAGATTCCGTATCTTTTCGTCGAACCCTTCGTAACCACGCCAGATATGTCCCAGCCCGTATACCACCGTTTCATCTTCTGCGGCAAGCCCTGCAAGGACCAGAGATGCACCCGCCCTGAGGTCCGTGGCACGGACCTCGGCGCCTTTCAACTGATCAGTCCCGGTTACGACCGCTGTGTTGCCCTGTAACTCTATTTGAGCACCCATCTTCTTGAGTTCGCTCACGTGAGAAAAACGCGATTCGAAAACACTCTCCTGGATTACACTCGTCCCTTTCGTGGTGGACATGAAGGCAGTGAACTGTGGCTGCACGTCTGTGGGGAAACCCGGATATGGAAGCGTTTTCAGCGAAACACTTTTCAAAGGTTCCTCAGCTTTTACGGTAACTGTGTCCTCTCCAATTTCCAATCCGATTCCGGCTTCTTCGAGCTTTGCGATAATGGCATCCAAATGTTCCGGTATCACGCCCGTTACGGTAACTATTCCCCTGGTGATAGCCCCGGCCAAAAGGAACGTGCTGGCCTCGATACGGTCGGGTATTATGTCTATAGCCGTCCCGCCGAGCGAATCCACTCCCTCGAGATGAATGGTTCCGGTACCGACTCCATCTATTTTGCACCCCATAGCCTTTAACGCTTCCGAAAGGTTGACGATCTCAGGTTCGCGCGCCGCGTTTTCGATGATAGTCTCACCCTTGGCGAAAACGGCCGCCATCATAATGTTTTCCGTAGCTCCAACGGAAGGGAAATCAAGATATATTTTCGCTCCCTTGAGGCCTTTCGCTCTGGCTTGCACAGCTCCATGTTCCAACTGTATATCCGCGCCAAGCTTCGCCAGTCCTTTCAGGTGAAGGTCAATGGGTCGGCTCCCAATGGCGCACCCTCCAGGCAATGGCAGTACGGCCCGGCCCGTCCTGGCGAGCAAGGGCCCAAGTACCAGGGAAGAGGCCCTCATCTTCCTGACAAGCGCTTTTGGCGTATCCCAGGCGAGTTCGTCGGGTACCGATATTTTTACAGTATTGTTTTGATACTTGACCTCCGCGCCCAGGTGACGCAACAGGTCGGCCATGGTGAAAACGTCATGGAGTTTAGGCACTCGCCTGATTTCCAGGGTCTCACCCTTTAAAAGAATCGATGCAGCCAAAACCGGCAGGGCGGCGTTTTTGGCCCCCTGGGCACGCACACTGCCGGATAGTGGCCTTTTACCGTTTATTACCATTTTATACTGCAAAAAAACCACCTCATTCTAACGTGTCGGAAAAATTCAATTACCGAACCGGTTTTCTTTTACGCTTGATCCTTTCAGAAAATCTGCCAGACCATCGATGATTTTCCGTGAAGCCAACCCTTCTCCAAAAGGTTCCTCGATTCCTTTCTTGCGACCGAACTCCGGTTTTATCTCTTCTGATAATATCATTTTAGCCTTATGGGCTATGGCATTTTCATCGGTACCTACAAGAAATGCCGTTCCATAGGAAACAGCTTCGGGCCGCTCCGTAACATCCCTCATTACCAGAGTCGGCACTCCAAGATAGGTTGTTTCTTCCTGAATGCCTCCGCTATCGGTCAAAACAAGGGTGCTCTTTTTCATGATCCAGACGAAATCAGGGTAACCCAAGGGGTCGCAAAGGAGAACTCTTTCCGACCTTCCCAGTTTTTCCTGGAACACCTTGCGAACCTCCGGGTTCTTGTGCATGGGGACAACAGCCCAAAGATCCTCGTGTTCCGATACTATCCTCGAAACAGCGTTGGTTATACGAACGAGCGGTTTCCCCAAGGATTCTCGTCTGTGTGCCGTCACAAGGAGGATTCTTGCTTTTGCGGGGATTTCAAGAAGCCTTTCTTCACTTGGCGAAAGAGTATGCTCCATGGTCCATTTAAGGGCATCTATTACCGTATTGCCTGTCACGAGCACTGCATCTTCGGGCGCACCTTCGGCAATCAGGTTTTTCTTGGCACCCTCGGTAGGAGCAAAGAAAATCGAAGCGGTTCTGTCCGCAATAATGCGATTCAGTTCCTCCGGAAAGGGTAGCCTGATATTTCCGCTACGCAAACCGGCCTCAACGTGACCAATGGGCACATTCCTGTAAAAGGCAGCCAGAGAAGCCGCCATCGTGGTGGTTGTATCGCCGTGGACCAGCACCAGCGACGGCTTCAGTTCATCAAGAACCTCACCAACTTTTAGCAATACCGACGTGGTTATATAGTCCAGCGTCTGGTTTTCCTTCATTATCGAAAGATCAAGATCGGAACGTATACCGAAATAGCACAAGGCCTGCCTGAGCATGTCCATATGTTGTCCAGTCGCCAGTACAAAAGGATCCGCCCATTTTTCTTCTTTAAGAGCCCGGATCACCGGTGCCATCTTTATTGCCTCGGGTCTCGTTCCAACAACACAGCAAATACAGTGTTTGACTTCCATCTTGAAGACACTTCCGTTTCTTTCAGGATCCTGCAACGACAAGTAACACATATCCGCCAGCAATGCAAAGCCCGTGTGCCGCTGAAAGGAGGAGTAGAACGGCCGTTTGTGAAACGCCCTTGTCCAGGAGCCGATGATGAATATGTCCCCTGTCAGGAGTGAATGGCGATTTTCCTGAAAGTACCCGCCTCAAAATAGATACCGCCGTATCAATGAAGGGAACGCCGCCGATCAAAAAGAGAACGGCAAAAAGAACCGGAACAGGCGTTTTTGCAAAAAACACACCGCAATCCATGCTTAATTGAGACATGCACAAAAAGCCTAGCAGGGTGCTTCCCCCGTCCCCGAGAAAGGTTCTCGCCACCGGAAAATTCCAGTAAAACATCCCGAGTGCCATAGCGCCCAGTGGGACCCACCATGCAAGTCGCCCTAAAGCCATCCCGAAAAGGGTGGTAATAAAAAAGACCACCAGTGCAAGGCCGTTCATGCCATCTATCAGGTTATAGGCACTGATACCACCGGCTATCCAGAAAAGCAGCAGGACCTTAAGCAACGAAGGAAAGGGCGTAAAGGCTACTACCAGCAAGGAGGCCGTGAAATGCCCAACGAGTCTGCCTCCCGCAGAAAGGCCTTTCATGTCGTCCATATACCCCAGTAAAAAAACCAGCGTCGCACCGGTAGCTATGATCCTGATTTCCTTTATGGTCCCGAAAAACAAAAGGGCAAGAAGAAGGTAACCTACCCAAAAGACGACTCCTGAACCACGGGGTATGGTGCCTTTGTGCTGTTTGCGTCCTCCTGGGGCGTCCATTATGCGGTAGCGTTCGGACAAGCTGATCGAAAAAGGAGTCAGCAGAAAGGCCCATATGAAAAAAGCCGTTCCTGTCGAAACGAGTTGCAACAAATGGACTGTCCTTTCCGACACCTTAGTCCTCCCAACTCTCAAGCGCTACTTGGTGCCAAAGAGCCTGTCTCCCGCATCACCAAGACCAGGTACTATATAGCCGTGATCGTTTAGATGGCTGTCCAGGGCGGCAGCGAAAATGTCCACTTCGGGGTGCCGGGAATGCACTTTTTCTACTCCCTCGGGAGCCGCTATCAGGGAAACAAGGGCTATCCTGCGACCTCCGCGTCGTTTTACGAGGTCGATCGCCGCCGCAGCCGAACCTCCAGTCGCGAGCATGGGATCAACGATGTAAATGTCACGTTCCTCGATATCACCCGGCAGCTTGCAATAATACTCCACAGGCTCAAGGGTCTCGGGATCCCTGTAAAGGCCTATGTGCCCTACTTTGGCGTTTGGGATAAGCTGAAGGATGCCATCCACCATTCCGAGCCCGGCGCGCAGTATGGGTATAACGGCCATTTTCTTGCCGGCTAGAGACCACGCCTGGGCTTCTGTTATCGGCGTCTTGACCCGGACTGATTCAAGGGGAAGATCCCTGGTGATTTCGTATACCATAAGACCTGCAATTTCCTGGACCAGTTCGCGAAAAACCTTGACCGGAGTGGTTTCATCACGAATCATACCTATTTTATGCTTGATAAGCGGATGTTCGAACGTTACCAGTCGTCCCGTCGAATCCTTTCCGGCGAGCGCTCGCCCCGTTTCCTCTTCGAATAACTGTATCTTGCGAAACCTGTTGAGATGGCGATCCCATTCGAAGGGTGTTTCAAGCCAGATGCGAACGATTTCAAGCGCTTTCTCGTGGTCTGTAGTCCTTCCGCCCAGTGCCAGAATATTGGAATTATTGTGTGCCCTGCTCAGCCGGGCCGTTTCCTCGCAGCAAACATGCGCCGCATAAGCGCCGGGAACCTTGTTGGCCGCAATGGACATACCGATACCTGTCCCGCAAAAAAGGAGCCCCTTGTCAGCCTTGCCGCCGGCGACGGTCATTGCAACTTCACGGGCGATGTCCGGATAATCCACAGGCGTTTCAGCATTGTCGGTTCCGTAGTCCGACACTACGATGTCTTTCATCGAAGTCAGGGTTTCCTTTACCTTTTCCTTGAGCTCAAATCCCGCATGATCCGATCCCAACACGACACGCATGACATATCCCCTTTCTCGCCCCTGGCCCTTTGCCGGAAACACCGACCTGGGACCTTTTTCAGTCTCTACCAAGGACCCTGTCTATAAGTGATCCAGCAACTGTATAAGGGTCGATCTTCCTGTCGGCAAGTTTCTCAAGAAGTTCGGTGGTCCTCTCTTCTTCCCAGGCCCGCTCTACTATGCGCGCGATTTCCCTGGAAAGGATTTCCTCCACTTCGACCTCCAGACGGTAGTATTTACGCTTGCGGCCTTCGTCGGTTTCCTTAAGATGATTGCGGTGTTCCTCTATCTTGCCGCACAAGGCGTCTATACCCTCTCCACGCTCCGCAACAGTCGAAACGACCGGGGGTCTCCATGTCCGATCAGGCAGGAGGTCGAGCATCATGTTAACCTCCGTGGCAACTCTTTCGGCGCCTTCCTTGTCAGACTTGTTCACAACGAAAATATCGGCGATCTCCATGATGCCCGCTTTCATAACCTGGATGTCGTCACCCATTCCCGGAACCAGCACAAGACAGACCGTATCGGCTATTTTCACGATGTCGATTTCGGATTGCCCCACGCCTACCGTCTCTATCAAAACGACATCCTTCCCGCAGGCATCCAGTATAAGAGCAGCTTCATAGGTTGCCCTGCTGAGTCCTCCAAGGGATCCTCTCGTACCCATGCTGCGTATAAAAACATCCCTGTCGAGGGAATGTCCCTGCATCCTCAGCCTGTCACCGAGAACCGCGCCACCGCTGAAAGGACTTGACGGGTCAACGGCAATTACTCCTACGGTCTTGCCTTTTTTCTTCAATTCCCCGATAAGTTTGTCCAAAAGGGTACTCTTTCCCGAACCGGGGCTTCCTGTAACGCCGATGATATGAGCCTTTCCGGAATAGGGATAAACGGCCTTCATAAGGTTCTCGGCGAAGGGAGATTCACTTTCGACCATGCTTATCAGTCGCGCCATCGACCTCGGGTCGCCCTCTAATGCCTTTTCTACGAGTTTTTCCATAATATTTATCCGCCCTTACCTTCAGGCTTTACCTGTTGTGCTTCTTTTCGCGCCCACCGCCTCTTCGAGCCATCGT
>DMCT01000115.1:2148-8519 GCA_003446665.1 Synergistaceae bacterium | reverse complement strand
GGTGCTTTGAAAGATCACGACCGCGCCGTGCTTGTGGGTAAACAGACCTTCGGTAAAGGCTCGGTGCAGACCCTCTTCAGCCTTCCCGATTCCTCGGGGATATTTGTTACCATAGCAAAATATTATACGCCTGCGGGAACCGTCATAGACAAGGTCGGGCTGGAGCCTGACATCGAGGTGGACGGGGAATTCGGCAAGGAACGCCAAGAAGACGAACAATTGCAGCGAGCCTTGAAAGAACTGAACAGCCGGCAGTGAAAGGCCTTTAATGTATGGTTAATAAATCAGGAATGCGCGTGGTGCTTTGCCTTTTGTTGTTGTCTTTGTTAATTGCTGGTGCGCTGTTCAAACCTGCGACTGGTCTTGCCATTTCGCAAAAGAAAGATAAGGTCCCTGTTGCCATTCTGATTGACGATCTGGGTTATTCCCGGGAAGCAGCAGAGAGGCTTTCACGGCTTCCCCTCCCTGTCACCTGGGCGATAATCCCCTACAAGTCATATAGTCTTTGGACGGCTGATTTGGCCCGCCGGAGTGGGATTCCCTTTCTTACTCATCTGCCTATGCAGGCGGAAACAGATCCGCCGACGGGGGAGTTTCTCGTAGGTGTGGGAATGCCCCGGGACCATATTAGACGTGTTGTGCGGAATGCGCTTTGGTCGCTTCCTGGAACGTCCGGGCTGAATAACCATCGCGGGTCCAAGGCTACCTCGGACCCCAAAGTTATGAAAGCCGTTGTGGAAGAGGTAGCTGCCGAAGGCCTTCTTTTGGTCGATAGCAGAACGAGCTCCAGCTCAGTTGCTTACGAGGTTGCAAGAGATTGGGGAATCCCGGCCGGGAAAAACAGCATTTTCCTGGATCACGAAGCCAATGCGGATTACATGTGGAGCCGTTTTTATGAACTTGCGCGTATTGCCAAAAAAAACGGCGGAGCCATAGGCATATGTCATGCGAGGCCCGAAACAATTCCGTTTCTGTTTGCGCTGTACGAATCACCTCCACCTGATGTAGAATTTGTCACTGTGCCCGAATACCTTTCGAGGATTTTGCGCGGCGCTGGGGAGGAATAGCGGATGAAAGGCAAGGTCGAGGCGATCATAGGAACGCAATGGGGCGATGAAGGCAAGGGACGTGTTGTAGATGCCGTCGCTTCAAGGGTCGACGTGGTCGTACGGTATCAGGGTGGTGCCAATGCAGGTCATACCGTAATGGCGGAAGGCGAGACCTATATATTCCACCTTCTTCCTTCGGGGATGCTTTATCCTGGCAAGACCTGCGTGATCGGAAATGGAGTAGTCGTCGATCCGCAACAACTGATAGAGGAACTTGAAGGCCTGCAGGAAAAAGGGAAGGACAGGGCTCGTCTCGTTCTGAGCGGGAATGCCCATGTGGTAATGCCCTATCACAAGGTTCTCGACGGCATGGAGGAACGGTTTCGAGGAACCGGGAAAAGAATCGGTACGACGAGAAGGGGAATAGGTCCCTGTTACATGGATAAGGTAGCCAGGCGGGGCATACGTGTTGAGGACCTTCTGGGACCCGATGTCCTCAGGGAAAAACTGACCTTCAACCTTGAATATGATAATTTGCTTTTGACCCGGATTTACGAGGAATCGCCCCTTTCTTTCGGCGAGATATACGATCAGGCTCTAACCTGGGGCGAGAAACTCGCCCCCTATGTCGGGGACGGGTCACTGGTAATTTACAGGGCGATCGAAGCGGGGGATACGGTTCTTCTGGAAGGGGCTCAGGGAACGCTCCTCGATTTGGACCACGGGACGTATCCCTACGTGACCAGTTCGAATGCCATAGGAGGAGGGGGTTGCACCGGTGCCGGCATAGGCCCGGTACAAATCACACGCATGACAGGAGTGGCAAAAGCCTACTGCACCAGAGTTGGTTCCGGTCCTTTCCCGACGGAAGCCGATGAGGAATCGGCAAATCGCCTCAGGGATCGGGGAGGAGAATATGGTGCTACGACGGGACGCCCTCGCAGATGCGGATGGCTTGATCTCGTGGCCCTGAAACATGCCGTGAGGGTCAACGGCCTTACAGGGATAGCCCTGACGAAGCTCGACGTTCTTTCCGGAGAAAAGAAACTTCCAGTCTGCGTCGCTTATTCCCATGAGGGGCGGCGTGTAGAAGATTTTAAAGGAGGTTATTCTTTTCTTGAAAAGGTTAAACCTGTCTACAAGGAATTCGAAGGCTGGGAAGAGGATACCAGTAATTGCAAGAATTTTGACTCCTTGCCGGAGCAAGCCAGAAAATATGTGGAATTTATTGAGAAAGAAACAGGAGTGCCGGTGGTTTTCATCGGCGTAGGTCCAAAACGTGAGCAGATGATCCGCCGTGGTTTATAGTTATATCTGCGCTACCGGTTTAAAAAAGGACGGGCCTTGGTGCCCGTCCTTTTTTCGCATCTGGTGGGCGACACAGGTTTCGAACCTGTGACCTCTTCCGTGTGAGGGAAGCGCTCTCCCGCTGAGCTAGTCGCCCTTGCCCGGACATTATATATGGCCGACCGGGACATTGCAAGGCTTGGGGTACTGCTGGAAGTACCATGGAAACGTTACCAATGAAAACGCGAAGGAATCATTCTCCCTTCGCGTTTTTGTGTGTATGTAATTTATTCCGCCTGCGTTATTGTCATTTTTTTATCTTAGGCACGCTGAAACTCTTGGCTCCCCAGGATTTCCCTTTGATGGGCTCCCCCTCGATCAATTCTACAAAACGGTTGAGGCATTTCGGGCATTTGATGCCCGGTGTGATATCTTCCACTTCGAAAGTATGCTTGCAGTGGAGACATCGATAGGTCCGCATTCAAGAACACCTCCTGTTTTGTCCTAGGCATTCAATTTTTTTTATTATAGCAAATAAAGCTGCCTGTTGGTGAGCGGGCGAGTTGATCCCGGCATCAAAGCTACAGGGAAAACGCTCCAAGGCAAGCGGCGAAGGCCAAAGCCGGCAGCATGTTGATTACCTTCACATTCTGGATTTCGGAGGAGATTGAAGCCGATGCCGAGTTTACCAGGGGTACCTAAAACAGGAATGCCGGATCCGATTTCCTTGGTCATAGCGTTACTCGAGAAGGGATATTTGGAGCCAATCAGCACGTTTGAGGACAGATTATACACTAAACCGCCATTTGTTCGTGAAGGGTCAGAAAATCTTGAAAGTATAGAAGACGGAAAAGTAAATACCCGTTCCTACTAGTATGACTCCAGTCAAAATCCTGATCTTTTCTTGTATGGCATGGAGCGACGCCTCCGAAGCCGATAGCGCGGAAATCCCCAGAGAAAGCGAAAAAGCCAGCACTGTAACAGGAAGTGCCGTGCCTATACCGAAAATCGCCGGTAGCAAAAAGGGCGAGGATTCCTTTGCCGCAAGCGGAACCAGACCTCCGAAAAACAGGGCTGCCGAAACGGGACACAAGGCCAGGGCGAATATGATACCCATGACAAAAGCGCCGCCGGGTCCTTTGAAAAGGGCATTGTCCCTTATACGTTTAGTAAAAGAAAAGGGCGGAAGTTCAAGGAGATCAAGCACAAAGACGCCTACAACCAACAGGATAGGTCCCAGGAACATGTTCATGTGGCGCTGCAAAGCCATGGAAACCGACGGTATTGCCATGACACCGTTTACGACCAAAAACCCGAGTACCGAAAATGTGACCATCCTGCCTAGAGCGTAGGCGACCCCCGACAAAAGGACCGAACGGTTGTTTCCGCAATCCTTTTCGATGAAGGAAAAAGCCGCTATGTTCGATGCCAGCGGACAGGGGCTGACGGAAGCCAGTATGCCTATCCACAGGGCGGAGAACGCCGGAAAAAGAAGGTTCATCGCTCGCACCCCTTTGAGAATTCCACGATTTCACTGCGAAGAAAATCTGAAAGCCGGTCACGGCTTGACGCCAGGTTCCAGACCTCGTCCAGGCGTTTCCAACGTTCTGGGTTGTTGCGGTCCAGGACGACAATCGTAGTTGTATAAAGACCATAGTCTAAAATGTATTTTTCGTTTCCCGGTTCCTCCACGTTGACCTCGCTCCATATTATCCGGGGTAAGTCGCCGCCGAACTCGTCTTTTTCAAGGGAGCCGATGACCTCAGAGGCTTCTTCTCTTATGATGTCACAGGTAGGGCATTCTGTGCTTACGTAGAAAAAAAACACCTCCACTTCGCAGCTGGAACGTTCAGTGTATTCCGTTATCTGAGGTCTTTGAGGTAATTGATCGGCATTGACACCCCGCCCATGCATGCGGACAATGTCTTTTACGGCAACGAAAAAACCTGCCGCGGCAAATACAAGAAGAATGATTCCGATCAGACGTTTCATTGAATCTCTCCATCTCGTCCGCAATTTTGTTTGATGAATATACCAAACATGGTATATAATTGCAATCAGGATATTGGTTCCAGTTTACGGCTTTGGAGGTGTTGTTTTAACCATGGCCGAAGGCAGAAGATTTTCAGATGCTAAAGATTTTGAACAAAAGCGGTCGCTAAGGATAACGGGGATGACCTGCGCCACCTGTGCCAGGAACGTGGAAAGAGCCCTCCAGAAGACGGAAGGCGTGAGGTTCGCGGCGGTAAACCTTGCCACCGACACCGCTTTCCTGGTACTCGACGAGGATGTTCCGCAAACACGGCTCAAGGAAGCCGTCGAAAAAGCCGGTTACGGAGTAACCACCGAATCTGCCGATGACCTTGAAAAAAGACGTTACTACGAGGCAAAGCAAAACCTGCTGGTAGCCCTCTCGATCACTGTACCCCTTTCTGTTTTGATGATCCTCCACATGGTTGGTGCACACATGCCATGGTTCGTGCTGCTTGAAGTGATAGCAGGCGGGGTAGTGGTCTTTTATGCGGGGCGCAAGACGATCAAAGGTGCCTGGATCGCGCTTGTTCACTGGCATACAAACATGGATACGCTTATATTTTTCGGTTCCGTCGCCTCCTGGGTGACCGCAGTGTTGAACTTCCTGGGCTTGCCGGTGGCCTCCTTCGGGTCCATAGGGGCCATGATCGTGACCCTGCACATTACCGGTCGTTACGTGGAATCCAGGTTGCGTGACAGAGCCGCCAAGGAAGTCAAGTCACTCCTTAAAATCCAGGCCAGGGAGGCCAGAATCCGTACAGAGGAAGGCGAAGAGTTCAATGTTCCCATAGAGGCCGTCAAGGAAGGATTCACGGTTATCGTAAAACCCGGCGAACGGATTCCTGTCGATGGGACAGTAACCGAGGGACGATCCTCCGTCGACGAATCGATGATCACAGGTGAGCCCATCCCCCTCGAAAAGACACCCGGAAATGAAGTCACAGGGGGATCACTCAACCTGACGGGTCTTTTGGTCGTCAAGGCCACAAAAACCGGTGAAGATTCCTTCCTTTCGCAAATGATTTCCCTGGTGCAGGAAGCCCAGGGAGCGAAAATTCCCATCCAGGCTCTTGCAGACAGGATTACGTTGTTTTTCGTCCCCACAATTCTCGTACTTGCGGTATCTGCGGCTGTTTTTTGGTACCTCCGGTATGACCTGATGCTGCCTTTTATCAACGCCGCGAGAAGCTGGCTTCCCTGGGTTCTGGAGACAGAAGGTGCTGTATCTTTCGCGGTCTTCGTTTTTGTGGCAACGCTGGTTATCGCCTGTCCCTGCGCCCTGGGTCTTGCAACACCCATGGCGCTAGTGGCCGGTACCGGGGCCGCATACAAGCAGGGGCTCATCATCCGTAACGCAGAAGCCATTCAGACGTCTAGGGATATAGGCGTGGTAGTAGTGGACAAGACGGGGACCGTCACGGTGGGCAGCCCCAAAGTTGTTCGGCACGACCTTCAACCGGAGGATCTGGCCTATGTCATAGCCGCAGAAAAACAATCCAATCACCCCCTGGCAAAAGCGATTACAGCGGTCGAGGACGAAAAAAACAACCTTTCAGACGTAGTGGAAGATTTCGAGGAAACTTCCGGCGAAGGGATCAGGTTCAGGGCAAAAGGAGAGGCTTATGTGGTTGGCAAGCCAGAAGATTTTTCAGCCTATACCAGTGACCTTGAAGCGGGAAGAACCGTCGTGGAGGTCCGCAAGGGAGGCCGTCGAGCTGGGTGTTTCGTGATAGAAGACCCGATCAGGGATGACTCCGCTCAAGCTGTTCGGAAATTGAAGGAGTCGGGGATTGTCCCTGTGATGGCTACGGGAGACAACGAGAAAACAGCGCGGGCGGTGGCGGATCGGGTCGGGATCGACGTCGTACATGCAGGCGTGCGGCCCGAAAGAAAATTGGACATAGTGAGAGGCTATCAGGCTGAAGGAAAGAAAGTTATGATGGTAGGCGATGGCATGAATGATGCCGCCGCCCTGAAAGGGGCTGATATAGGCATAGCCAT
>DMCT01000115.1:0-1935 GCA_003446665.1 Synergistaceae bacterium | reverse complement strand
AACGTCGTGGCCATACCCCTTGCCATGGCCGGACTTTTGCACCCGGCTGTGGCAGAGGCGGCGATGGCTTTCAGTTCCATCTCGGTTGTGCTCAATTCGATGAGGATAAGATGGGAGGAGGATTAATCTATGTCGAAGCTGGTTTTCGATGTACCGGACATGTCCTGTGAACACTGTGTGAGAAACATCACCAGTGCCTTGGAGGAGGCTGGTTTTCGGGACTTTCACGTGTCGCTCGAGAGTAAGACAGTCAGCCTTGAAACGGAGGCAGCGGAGAGGTTAATGGATGTTCTTGAAGAGGCTGGATACCCTGCCTCGATCCGGGAAAAATAGAATTTTCGACATTGGTGTTGGGGTTTCCGGCCGCCAAGCAATGTCTCTTTAGTGATGAGCGACCGGATGAAGCGCCAAGAAAAAGGGAGGGGAATGCCATATGAATGTTCTTCCTCGAAAAGATTTTAACGATGTTTCACTCGTTCTTTGCGGGGCCGCAGGCCAGGGAGTGCAAACGATAGAAGAGATACTTGTCAAGTCTCTCCACGAAGGGGGATATCATGTTTTCGCCAGTCGCGAGTACATGTCAAGGGTTCGTGGTGGTAACAATTCCACCGAAATTCGCGTCTCCACGGAGCCGGTAAATGCATTTGTTGACAGGATCGATCTCCTGCTTCCTTTCAACCAGGGGGTAAGGCAGAACATACGTGAACGAATAACCGAAAGCACAGTCATTCTGGGTGACAAGGAAGAACTGGGAGAGGAGTTGAGCGATACCGAAGGCTGGTTTGTCGATGTGGACCTTCTCAAAAGGGGCCGCGAGGTAGGAGGTAAAGTATACTCAGGAGTCGTAGCCGCAGGGATTGTGGCAAGCCTCTTTGGGCTTGACAGGTCGATTCTCTACGGGTTTTTCCAAAAGCGTTTCGCCGGAAAGGAAGAGGTTATCGAAAAAAACCGGAAGGCTGTTGACGCGGGTTACGAAATAGGCGGGAACATGAAAAACGACAAGTCCCTGGAGATTATGCTCGAAGGAAAAAGGAAAGGGGAACAGAGTGTAGTCCTTAACGGCACCGATGCTTTATCATTAGGAGCTCTGGCTGGTGGGTGTGACTTTGTTACCTCCTATCCAATGTCACCGGCTACGGGTGTGCTGACATTCATGGCCAAAAACTCCCGCCGTTTCGGCATAGCCGTGGAGCAGGCCGAAGACGAAATAGCCGCCATTAATCTTGCGCTGGGTGCTTCCTATGGAGGAGCGAGACCAATGGCTACAACTTCGGGAGGAGGGCTTGCCCTGATGTCGGAGGGCATTAGCCTTGGCGGTATCACGGAACTCCCCGTAGTGATTCATGTAGGGCAAAGGCCGGGGCCCGCAACGGGCATGGCGACGCGCACAGAGCAGGCGGATCTCGAATTCGTACTTCATGCTGGACACGGCGAGTTCCCCAAGGCCGTTTTCGCACCTGGCTCACTGGAAGAGGCCTTCTACCTGGCTCAAAGAGCCTTCAACCTTGCCGCCAGGTATCAGACCCCCGTTTTTATCCTCACCGACCAATACTTCCTGAATTCCTACTACGACATAGAACCTTTCGATGCGGAGGGTCTGACCATAGAAAAACACATAGTCGAATCGACCGAGGATTACCAGCGGTATGTAGTCACCGAAGACGGCATATCTCCTCGGAGCGTTCCGGGATATGGCAAGGGGATGGTCGGGACCGACAGCCACGAACACGATGCAGACGGTCATGTACAGGAAGATTTTCACTTGCGGAAAAGAATGGTTGAAAAAAGACTGAGGAAAATGGAAGGTCTCAAAAAAGAAACGGTGCCGCCGACTCTGCTTGGAACGGAAGATTACGATAGCCTGGTAGTTGCATGGGGTTCGACCCGGCACATCGTTGAAGAGGCGGTCAAGAGGCTTGGAAGAAAAGGCACAGC
>DMCT01000003.1:869-14988 GCA_003446665.1 Synergistaceae bacterium | reverse complement strand
ACTGTACTGAATTCATGCAACACGCCTTCTATCCGCACGGCCGTAATGGCCGCTCCTTTTATGGAAGAAAGCAATACCCTCCTGAGGGCGTTACCAAGTGTTACTCCGTATCCTCTTTCCAGTGGCTCGAGGACTATTCTACCGTGCAGGGGGGTGCTTTCCTCGATGCGTATTTCCGGTCGGATATGTTCCAAAATAAATCCCCCCATCGCTGGTTTAGCGTGCATAGAACTCTACGACCAGCTGTTCTTTAACCGGGACATCGATGTGTTCCCGGTCCGGCACCATAAGGACACTGCCTTCGTACTTATCGGCGTCAAAGGCGAGCCAGGCCGGGAGCGTCCTGCTTCCGGCAACTTCCACGTTTTCCTTGATGACCGGGACATCCCGACTTCCCTCAGCTATGGTGATACGGTCTCCCTGCCTGACCAGGTAGCTTGGGATATCCACTTTCCGACCGTTAACCATGATATGGCCATGGAGCACAATTTGCCTGGCCTGACTGCGGCTGTTACCGATTCCCATGCGGTAGACCACGTTGTCAAGCCTACGCTCAAGGAGCTGCAGAAAGTTATGACCTGTCTGGCCGGCCATTTTGGTAGCCTGCTGGTAGAATCTTCTGAACTGGCTCTCGTTCATGCCGTAAAAACGGCGAAGTTTTTGCTTCTCGCGTAAACGAAGTCCGTATTCACTCACTTTGGTCCGTCTTTGGCCGTGCTGACCGGGACGATGGTTCTTCCTGTTGAGTGAACATTTTTCCGTATAGCACCTGTCACCCTTGAGGAAAAGCTTCGTCCCCTCAGCTCTGCACAGGCGGCAAACTGGTCCTGTATATCTGCTCATTTATACCGTGCCCTCCTCTATACCCGGCGTCTCTTCGGCGGTCGGCAGCCGTTATGCGGAATGGGAGTGTCGTCCCTTATCATGTTTACCTGAAGTCCCGCTGCCTGCAGTGACCTTATGGCGGATTCACGACCTGGTCCTGGCCCCTTGACTATGACGTCGATCTCCTGGACCCCATGGTCCTGAGCCTGTTTCGCCACCTGTTGAGCAGCCATCTGCGCGGCGTATGGTGTGGATTTCCTGGTTCCCTTGAAACCGACATTTCCACCCGATGCCCAAGTAAGGAGATTACCCTCCTTGTCGGTTACACCGATGATAGTGTTGTTGAAAGTCGAATGAATATGAGCCACACCATAGCTTATGTTTTTACGTTCTTTCCGTTTTCCTCGACGTTGCTGTCTTTTTGCCACGTCCGGATTCCCTCCTTTGGGTAAATACCCTTTCGCTCACACGTGGTTATTTCTTCCCGGGGGCCTTTTTCTTGCCCATAACGGCCCGTCTCGGTCCCTTACGCGTACGGGCATTGGTCTTCGTTTTCTGTCCGCGCACGGGTAATCCCTGCTTGTGCCTCAAGCCCCTGTAGCAGCCTATTTCCATAAGCCGCTTTACGTTCATGGTGACTTCTCTTCTGAGGTCACCTTCCACCTTGTAGTTTTCCTCGATTTGAGCACGTAGTTTCTGCTCTTCGTCCTCAGTCAAATCCTTGACCCGGGTATCGGGATTGATCGACGTCGCGGCGAGAATGCGCTGGGACGTGGGGAGACCGATCCCGTATATATAGGTCAGAGCTATTTCGACCCGTTTTTCTCTTGGCAGGTCAACTCCTGCAATGCGTGCCATTCCTGCGCTACCTCCTTGCTCCCTGGCGTTGCTTGTGCCTGGGATTCTTTTTGCAGATTATCCGGATTACGCCGTTTCTTTTAATTACACGGCAATATTCACAAATCGGCTTCACCGAGGGTTTTACCTTCATCTTCCAACACTCCTCCTGAGAATGCCCTCTGGCTGGTCGACAACCCTTTCACCGGCCGGAAGGCAAACTATTTATATCTATACACGATTCTTCCCCGTGTCAAGTCATAGGGCGAAATCTCCAGAAGAACCCTGTCTCCCGGAAGGATACGAATGAAATGCATCCTCATTTTCCCGGATACATGAGCCAGTATCTTGTGTCCGTTTTCGAGCTCGACTCGGAACATCGCGTTTGGGAGAGGCTCAATTACCTTCCCCTTGACTTCGATTACATCATCTTTCGGCATCCGCTACCGTCACCTTTCCGAGCCCCCGGACCCTTTTCGGGTCTCTTCGAGAATACTGCGGATCGATTCGTCGCTCATCCGCTTTCCGGTTTCAGCCATCTCTGCGACCTCCTTTATGACAACTCTGGTCGGCTGGATATGTACGGGGTTTTTTTTCTTGGGCCGATCCCAGCTCCATTTCCTTCCATCGACGAGGTAAACTCTGCGCGCGTCTTCGGAAATTCCCGAGACAATATACCAATTACCGGCATCTTTACCTTTCCTGGATATGACAACCCGGCCCACGTCCATCGAATCCACCCCGCAAAGTCATTCCCATGGAGTAAGGATCTCCGGACCAGCTTCGGTGACCAGTATCGACTTCTCAAAATGTGCGGCATCGGACCGATCGCTGGTTACAACCGTCCAGAGGTCTGGCAGGGTCTCGACACTTTCTTCCCCGGATGTGATCATTGGCTCTATGGCCAACGTCATTCCCGTTTTGAGCGTAACTCCCTGTCCGGGTTTCCCGAAATTCGGCACCTGCGGGGGTTCGTGAAGCCTCCTGCCTATGCCGTGCCCCGCATAATCCCGCACTATCCCGTAGCCCCTCGAAATCACGAAGGATTCCACTGCGTAACCGAGATCCCCAATCGTATTGCCTGGTTCCGCAGCGTTTATGGCTCTTTCGAGGCTTTCTTTTGTCACATCAAGGAGTCGCTTTCGCTTTTCACTGACTCTGCCCACCGCATAGGTAAACGCGGCATCGCCGTAATAGCCGCCGTAAAGGACCCCAACGTCGATGCTTACTATGTCGCCTTCCTCAAGGAGCCTGTCCCCGCTCGGGATCCCGTGAACCACTTCCTCATTGATTGACACACACAATGCCCCCGGAAACGGCCTTGGGTTACCGGGGACCCTGTAACCAAGAAAGGCGGGTCTGGCTCCTGATCTTTCGATAAGATCTCTGGCCCGTTCATCGAGAGTCAGCGTGGCCACTCCGGGCCTAACAAGTTCCTTCATCAATTCAAGGACGTCGACGACAATTTTGCCGGCGGCCCTCATCGCTGAAATGTCCTTTCCGGACTTGAGAGAAATCATTTTTTCCCTTCCACGAAATCCACGATAGATTTCACCACTGCAGAGCTTTCCCCCGATGCGTCCACTTCGATCAAAAGCCCTTTATCCCTGTAATAGTCGACCAGAGGAGCCGTTTGTTTCTTGTAGACTTCCAGCCGGCTTTTTATTACCTCTTCAGTGTCGTCGTCCCGCTGATATAAAACTCCACCGCACTTGTCGCACAGGCCTTCTTCTGAAGGACGTTTTGAATGGACGTTATAAATGGCCCCGCATGACTTGCACACCCGCCTGCCCGACAAGCGTTTTATAACTACTTCATCGGGAACAACGAAAAGCACTACACCGTCTAGTGATATAGCCAGCCGCCGGAGCAACCCATCGAGGGCTTCAGCCTGCGGAACCGTCCGGGGAAATCCGTCCAGGATGAAACCTCTTTCGCAATCTTTTTCAGAAAGGCGGGTTTCCATCATCCCGATGATGACTTCATCGGGGACCAGCTTGCCTGCGTCCATATATTCCCGCGCGGTTTTCCCGAGCTCAGTCCTTTCGGCCACGTGCTTTCTCAATATGTCTCCGGTGGAAATATGAGCTATGCCCTTTTCCCGGCTAATTACCTCTGCCTGGGTTCCCTTACCGGCACCGGGAGGTCCAATAAAAATGACTCGCATCTCGCAACACATCCCATCGATCCCTTGTTACATCTTCAGCAGCCCTGCCGACTTGCCCTTGCCGCGCTTCAGTATTCCTTCATAATGGCGCATCAGAAGCTGTGCCTCGATCTGATGAACCGTATCAAGGGCCACACCGACGACGATAAGGACCGCAGTACCACCGAAATAGAAGGTGGTTATTCCCATAAGTTGGGTCATCAGTGTAGGCAGAAGCGCCACAACGGCGAGAAACACAGCACCGCCGAGGGTTATTCTCGACATGACTTTTTCTATGTATTCTGCTGTTGGCTTCCCGGGCCTGATACCGAGTATGAAACCCCCGTATTTCTTCATGTTGTTTGCCGTATCCGCGGGATCGAATACAACCGCGGTATAGAAATAGGCGAAAAATACTATGAGCGCCACGTAAAGCACCATGTACAAGGGGTTACCCGGTGACAACATGTTTTGTATCCGCGTTGCCAGGTCGCCCGAAAAAAAGCGCATTATCGTATACGGGAAAAGAAGCACCGACGAAGCGAAGATTATCGGAATAACCCCTGCCTGGTTGACTTTAAGGGGGATGAATGTGCTCTGTCCCCCATACATCTTGTTTCCGATCACCCTCTTGGCATATTGAACGGGAAGCCTTCTTTGTCCTTCCTGGAGAAGAACACAACCCGCCACGACGGCCACCATAACACCGGCCGCAATTACCATGACGAGAAGGTTCATTTCACCCAACCTCATGAGCTCCCACGTCCTGATGATGGCTTCGGGAATCCTCGCCACTATCCCGGCGAATATCAAAAGGGAAATCCCGTTCCCTATGCCATGGTCGGATATTTCCTCGCCCAGCCACATCACCACGACAGAACCAGCCGTAATGGTAATGACGACGGTGATGAAACCGAATACCGAACCGGTAAATATCCCTAGATTCCTGAGCCAGAAAGTCATGCCGACAGCTTGTACAGCGGCGAAGAATATGGTGCCCAGTCGCGTGTATTGAACGATCTTTTTTCTGCCCTGCTCTCCTTCTTTCTGCAATTTTTCAAGAGCAGGGAAGATTACCACAAGAAGCTGCATTACGATACTCGCGTTAATGTAAGGAGCCACACCGAGGGCGAAAACGCTGAAACGCCGGAGGGCGCCACCGGCAAAAAGGTCCAGAAAGCCGAGGACGCCGCCCTGTTCGAACAGCCGGGCCATGGCCTCCGGATCTATTCCAGGCGTTGGGATGTGCGCTCCAAGTCGATAGACGAAAAGCACTCCGACGGTAAAAAGGATCCGCCGCTTCAGGTCCGGAAGCCTGAATGCATCCCGAAAGGCGTCCAGCACCTAAATCACCTCGGTTTTTCCGCCCGCGGCCCTGATTTTTTCCGCGGCCTGTCCACTAAAGGCATGTGCCTTTACCGTAAGGGCCTTCGTGATGTCCCCATTGGCGAGGATCTTTACGGGTTTGCGAAGCGACCTGACGAGCCTCCGCTCAAGCAATTGCTCTGGTCCTACGCTCGAACCGGCGTCGAATGATTCCTCAAGTGACGAGATATTGACTACCTGGTACGTCCTGGCGAACCGGGCGTTGTTGAATCCACGTTTAGGGATCCTGCGCGCAAGGGGCATCTGCCCGCCTTCAAAACCGGCGCGTACTCCTCCACCGCTACGGGCTTTCTGTCCCTTGTGGCCTTTTCCGCTGGTCTTTCCAAGGCCGCTACCCTTTCCCTGTCCTATCCTTTTTCTTTTTTTCGTCGAGCCCTCTGCCGGTCTGAGTTCATGAAGTTCCATGGCTGTCCCTCCTACTCCTCAATCTTTTCCCAATCGACAAGGTGCGAAACAGCCTTGACCATCCCCAAGATCTGGGGAGTCTGCTCATGGACAACGCTTTGATGGATACGCCTGAGCCCAAGAGCCTTGACCGTTGCCTTCTGCCTTTCCGGACGGCCCGCGGGACTGCGTTTGAGAGTTACTTTTATTTTTGCCATTGCCTAGAGCTCCTCCTATGCCGATTGCTCGTCGCGCCGCAATTTCCCTCTGAGGCGCAATACTTCTTCGGGGCTTCTCAGCGACTTTACAGCCTGCATTGTGGCGTAGGCCACGTTGACGGGGTTGGAAGTCCTTCCGATGACTTTAGTAAGGACATCGCTTACACCACCCAGTTCCATGATGGCGCGGACAACCGCTCCGGCGATAACTCCCGTTCCCGGTGCCGCGGGCTTCAAAAGCACTTCGGCGGCCCCATAGCGACCGATGATATCGTGGGGAATAGTCGATCCAACCTGTTTGAATTCGACCAGGTTCTTCTTCGCCTTGTCGATACCTTTTCTTACTGCCTCGGAAATTTCCTTGGCCTTTCCGATCCCGACTCCAACTCGGCTTTCACCATCGCCGACTACCACGAGAACACTGAATTTGAAACGTTTACCGCCTTTTACGACTTTGCTTACCCTGTTTATGGAGACGACGCGCTCTATAAGCTCTGTCCCCTTTGCGTTAGACGTCTTGCTCATTCTTCAAGCCTCCTTAGAGCTTCAGGCCGGCTTCCCGGGCGGCGTCGGCAAGAGCTTTAACCTTGCCATGGTACATATGGCCGCCTCTATCGAAAACCGCCGCGGTTATACCCAGGTCCCGAGCCCTCGCGGCAATGCGCTCGCCGACAGCTTTCGCTGCTTCCATGTCAGAGGTGCTTGAGAGGCTTTTTTTCAGTTCGGCCTCGTTGGTCGAAGCGGAAGCGAGCGTGTGACCTCGGGTATCGTCTATAAGCTGGGCATAGATGTGATTCAGACTCCTGAAAACCGCCAGTCTCGGCTTCTCCGGAGTACCGAAAATCTTGCGCCGGAGGCGGCGGTGTCGTATGAGCCGCATTTCGTTTCTTGAACGTTTAGTGATCATATTATTCACCTCGCACCGTTAAGCCCCTGCCTTGCCGGCTTTCCTCAATACCTGCTCGTCGGAATACCTTATGCCTTTACCCTTGTAGGGCTCGGGTGGCCTGAATCCTCTAATTTCGGCGGCGACCTGTCCGACTACCTGCTTGTCGATGCCGCGGACCGAGATTTTAGTCGGCCCATCAGTGGATATCTCGATCCCCTCCGGCGGTTCGTATTGAACCGGATTGGAGTAACCGAGATTCAAAACCAGAGTTTTGCCCTGCATCTGGGCCCTCCACCCCACTCCGACAATTTCCAGTTTCTTCTCAAATCCCTGGCTGACGCCCAAGACAAGGTTATTGACAAGGGCCCTAGTCATCCCGTGAAAAGCCCTGGTTTTCTTGTCTTCGCTCATTCTCTCCACGGTGACCGTTTGTCCTTCGATATTGACTTTCACACCGGGTACCAGGTCCATGGACAATTCGCCCTTTGGTCCTTTTACATTTAACTTACCGGAATCTTCGGTCATCGTTACGCCGTCAGGCAGGGTTATGGGTTTTCTCCCGATTCTAGACAAAGCTAACACCCCCTACCATACGTAGCAGATGACTTCTCCGCCAAGACCCTGTTTCCGGGCCTCACTGTCAGTCATCATCCCCTGGGGTGTCGAAATAATAGCCGTCCCCAGGCCGCGCATTACGCGCGGAAGTTCGTCTTTCCTGACGTAAATCCTGCGGCCAGGTTTGCTGATCCTTCTCAAGCCCTGGATGACCCTTTCTTTCCCGGGTCCGTAATGCAGATACAGGCGCAGTATCGCATAGGGTTTTTTCGGATCGTTTATGACCCTGAAGTTTTTGATGTATCCCTCTTCTTTCAGGATCTTCGCTATTGCCAGCTTGGTCTTGCTCAAAGGCATCTCCACTGTCTCATGGAAAACCATGTTCGCGTTCCGGATGCGCGTGAGCATGTCCGCGATTGGATCGGTCACATACATCGCTTTTGCCTCCTCCACCGCATCCCGTGCTACCAGCTGGATTTTACTACTCCAGGGATCTTGCCTTCCCTGGCCAGCTTGCGGAAGCAACAACGGCACATATTGAATTTCCTCATATAAGAATGAACCCTGCCGCAAATCGGGCACCTGTTATATGACCTGACTGCATACTTGGGTTTTTGTCTTGCCTTGTGTTCCAATGCTTTCCTGGACATATATTCGAACCCTCCTTACCGGCTGAAGGGCATGCCAAGCTCCTTGAGGAGACTCATGGCTTCTTCGTCGGTTTTAGCCGTGGAAACGATGGTTACATTCATTCCCCGGACCCTTGCAACCTTGTCATAATCGATTTCAGGGAATATCAGCTGTTCACGAAGACCGAGGTTGTAGTTGCCTCTGCCGTCGAAGCCTTTCGGCGATACCCCCTGAAAGTCCTTGATCCTCGGAAGGGCCAGGGATATCATCCTGTCCAGAAATTCCCACATCCTGGCTCCCCTCAGAGTAACCGAGCATCCTACGGGCATTCCGGAGCGCACCTTGAATCCGGCAACGGACTTGCGGGCCCTTTTTACCATAGGATGCTGGCCCGTGATAGTTTCCATCTCCGAGACAGCTGATTCCATCAGCTTGTAATCTTGTTTCGCGTCGCCAACGCCTGCGTTGACCACAATCTTGACGATCCGCGGTACCTCCATGACATTTTTGTAGCCAAATTCCTTCTGGAGGCGAAAAACTATTTCCTTTCGGTATTTTTCAGCCAAACGCGGGACCATTCTTTTGTCGCCTCCCTTACTAGACCTTGTCGACGATTTCGCTGCATTTCTTGCAAACACGGACCTTTCGTCCATCTTCCAGATAAGCCCGCGCCACCCTTGTGGGCTCTCCGCACATGGGGCACACAAGCATGACCTTGCTTGCGTAAACGGGTGCTTCCTGCTTGATTATCCCGGCCTGGGGGTTTTTCGCGGAAGGCCTCGCGTGCTTGGTCACAACGTTGACACCTTCGACGACAACCATATCTCTTTCGGGGTTACGTCGCAGCACCTTGCCTTCCTTGCCCTTGTCCTTGCCGGAAATAACACGCACCCTGTCACCTTTTTTAATTCGCATCTTACTCATATTTTCCGCAGCCTCCCTAAACAACCTCCGGAGCGAGGGAAACGATCCGCATAAATTTCTTCTCCCTCAGCTCTCTGGCTACGGGACCAAAAATGCGTGTCCCTCTCGGATCGCCGTTGTTATCTATGACAACGGCGGCATTCTCGTCAAACCTCACGTAGGATCCGTCTTTTCTGCGGATCTCCTTTTTCGTCCTTACGATGACGGCCTTGACGACCTGACCTTTACCCACATTGCTGTTTGGAATGGCTTCCTTGACGGAAGCGACGATTACGTCGCCGACGGAAGCCCACCGGCGCCGGCTTCCACCGAGAACCTGTATGCACATGATCTTTTTCGCGCCGGAGTTGTCCGCTACGTTCATAGTGGTACGAAGCTGGATCATGGCCTATGCCTCCTTCTCCGTCGACGTATCAAAAACGGGAGCCCGTTCGACGATTTCAACGACCTTCCATCTCTTGTGACGACTCAGAGGGCGTGTTTCCTCGATGCGCACCTTGTCGCCGATTCGGCAATTTTCCTCTTCGTCGTGAGCCATATAGTTTTTGCTGCGTAGCACGGGTTTACCGTAAAGAGGATGCTCCGCCATGCGGTCTACCTTGACCACGACGGTTTTCTGCATCTTGTCACTAATTACGGTTCCCACACGCATCTTGCGCGATCTTTCATTCATTGTCGCTGCACCCCCCCTAGACGGACCGGTCAAGCCCGATCTCCTTTTCCCTCATGACCGTCAAAACCCGGGCTATCGAACGCTTGACTTCCTTTATGCGGTTCGTGTTGCCCAACTGGCCTATGGCATGCTGGAAACGGAGGTTGAAAAGCTCTTCCTTGTACTTTTTGTGTCGTTCCTTTAACTCGTCCAACGAAAGTTCCCTCAGATCACTGCTTTTCATGATCATTCACCACCCATCCCGGCTCGGGAAAGGAAACGCACCTTCACGGGCAGCTTGTGAGCCGCCGTACGAAAAGCCTGTTCCGCAACCTCACGGGAGACTCCGGCGATTTCAAACATGACGCGACCTCTTTTAACGGGCGCCACCCAGTGGTCGGGAGCTCCCTTGCCCTTGCCCATTCGCGTCTCAAGGGGTTTTTTGGTGTAGGGCATATCCGGGAATATCCTTATCCAGATCTTTCCACCCTTTTTCATCTTTCGTGAAATGGCGATACGTGCAGCCTCTATCTGCCTGGCGGTTATCCATGCACATTCTGTCGCCTGAAGCCCGTACTCCCCGAAGGCGATGTATTTTCCGCCCTTGGCTACACCGTGCAAGGGTCTTCTTTGAGGTTTCCGGTATTTCACCCTTTTCGGCATAAGCATGGAGGCTACCCCCTCTCTTTTTGCTCTGCATTACTGGAGGCCTGGGTTTCCGTTTGGGCGATACCACGGTTTATCCAGACCTTTACTCCGATTACGCCGTACATGGTTTTCGCTTCGGAGTAGCCGTAGTCAATATCGTTTCTGAGCGTCGAAAGCGGCAGTCGTCCTTCGAGATACCACTCGGTCCTGGCGATTTCCGCTCCGCCGAGCCTGCCGCTGCACTGGATTTTTATGCCTTCCGCTCCTGCTTTCATGGCCCGGAATATGGCCTGTTTCATCGCCCGTCGGAAACTCACCCTGCGCTCAAGAGCCGAAGCAACGCCTTCGGATACTATCTGGGCATCCTTATCCGGCGCCTTTATCTCCTGAACGTTGATCATGATCTTGTGTCCGGTCATATTCTGAAGTTCTTCACGGACCGCCTGTATCTCCGTTCCGCCCTTGCCTATGACTACACCGGGCCGGGCGGACCATACGGTAAACCTGATAACTTTCCCTATGCGCTCTATCTCGACCTTTGAAATCCCCGCGCGTGACCACCTTTTCATGATCCACTCGCGAAGCTTCAGGTCGTCATGAAGTTTTTCCGCGTAATTCTTTCCGTCGGCAAACCATTTCGATTCCCAGTCTCTGACGATTCCCAAGCGAAAACCGACGGGATGCACTTTTTGACCCAACTTTTACCCCTCCTTACCGCTCAGCGACCACAACGGTTATATGGCTTGTCCGGTGCTTGTAAGCATGAACCCTTCCCATGGACACCGGGCGCCACCGTTTCATCGACGGACCCTGGTCCGCGAAAGCCTGGACGACTACAAGCCTGTCGACATCCATGCCGTAATTATGTTCGGCATTGGCGACGGCGCTCCGCAGGACCTTTTCGATAATCCTTGCCGCTTTTTTCGGCGTGTTCCTGAGGGTCATGAGCGCCTCGTCGGCCCTTCTACCGCGTATCAAAGCAAGCACCTGGCGGCTCTTGAAGGGCGATATGCGCACCTGGCGGACTGTTGCACGAGCTTCCATGACCTCTCCCTCCTACCTTACACGGGTGGAACGTTCCTGGCCGGCATGGCCGCCGAACTTTCTCGTCGGGGCAAATTCTCCCAGCTTGTGTCCAACCATGTTTTCACTTATATAAATCGGTATATGTGTCCTGCCGTTATGTACCGCGATGGTGTGTCCAATCATATCTGGCACTATCGTCGAACGGCGGGACCAAGTCTTGATAACCCGTTTTTTCCCTTCGGCGTTCATCGCCTCGATCTTGCGCAGAAGCTTCTGATCGACGAAAGGCCCCTTCTTTATGGATCGAGCCATAACCGTCCCTCCCTGTCCTACTTCTCGTGTCGACGCCGTACGATGAACTTGTCGGACGGCTTCCTTTTCCTGGTACGATAACCCTTGGCCGGGGTGCCCCAGGGCGAGACCGGATGTTTGTTCGATTTGCTCCGCCCCTCGCCACCTCCCATGGGGTGGTCGACGGGATTCATTACCATCCCTCTGACATGGGGCCGCCGGCCGAGCCACCTGGTGCGTCCAGCCTTGCCGGCCGTCACGTTTTCGTGGGTAATGTTGCCCAACTGCCCCACTGTCGCCATGCACTCAAGAAGGACCAGGCGCAGTTCGCCGCTGGGCATCCTGACGTATGCGTACTTGCCCTCTTTGGCCATCAGTTGGGCCGCGGTTCCTGCCGCCCTGACCATCACGCCGCCACGACCGGGTTCCAGCTCGATGTTATGAATAAAGGTACCTATTGGCATGTCCCTCAATTTCATGGCGTTCCCCGGTCTGATGTCTGCTTTTTCTCCCGACAGTATGGTATCGCCCACGCCCAAACCCTGCGGCGCAAGTATATAACGCTTCTCCCCGTCGACGTAGTGAATCAGGGCAATTCGCGCTGAACGGTTCGGGTCATACTCGATGGCCGCCACTTTACCGGGGACGTCTAGCTTGTTACGTTTGAAATCGATGATACGATACCGCCTTTTGCTGCCGCCTCCTCGATGCCGCATGGTGATCCTGCCAAGATTATTGCGGCCACCCGTTTTTTTCAGGGTTTCAACAAGAGATTTCTCCGGTTCCTTTTTCGTGATCTCTTCAAAGGTGTCGCCGGTCATAAACCTTCTGCCGGCGGTTGTTGGTTTGTATTTTTTGATTCCCATTTATTCAGCCCCCCCGGCTAGATGCTCGCGCCTTCGAAGAATTCAATCCGCTCGCCGGGCTCAAGGGTCACGATCGCCTTTTTCCATGACCTGGATCGTCCGAGAAATACGCCCATTCGCTTCGGCTTTGACGGTACAGGCATGGTGTGGACGGACTTCACCTTGACCTTGAATATTTCGCTTACGGCTTTTTTAATCTGGATCTTGTTGGCCTTCGGATGCACTTCGAAGGTATATTTCCCCAGCCCCATCAACCGGCTGCTTTTTTCCGTTATCACAGGCCGGATGATGATATCATGATAGGTCTCGTTCATTTTGCGAGCACCTCCTCGATCTTTTCAAGCGCGTCGGAGGCCACGATCAGATGATCGTGATAAAGCAGGTCATAAACATTTATACTGTCGACGTGAAGCACGCCTGCTCCGGGTATATTGCTGACAGACTTGTAGGCCGCCGGCAACGACTTCCCGATAACCACAAGCGGCTTTTTCCCGGCCTGGATGGCTTCGAAGAAGTTCACCAGATCCCTGGTTTTAGGTTTTTCCAAATCGAAAGAATCCAGCACAACCAGCCGCTCTTCCCTGACTTTGACGGAAAGCGCGCTCCTTAAAGCAAGCCTTCTCACCTTACGGTTAACTTTAAGGTGATAGTCACGCGGCTTAGGCCCGTGAGTCACGCCGCCACCTTTCCAGATGGGCGACCTTATGCTTCCGTGCCTCGCCCTGCCCGTATGCTTTTGCCTCCAGGGTTTACGACCGCCTCCGCGGACTTCTCCTCTTGTCTTTGTCGAATGCGTCCCCTGTCTTCGATTGGCCTGTTGGGCCACAACGACCTGGTGCATCGCTGGAATATGGACGGGAGCCGCAAAAACCGCGTCGGACAATTCCTGCTCTCCGACAACTTCACCTTTGAGATTGACTACTTTGACTGTCGGCATTTTCACACTCCCCCTACTCCGGCGATCCTTTTCGTTTTCGGACCATGACAAGTCCGTTTCTGGGACCCGGAATGGCCCCCTTGATCAGCAAAAGATGATTTTCGGGGTCGACACCGGCAATGGAGAGATTCTTTACAGTCACTCTCTTGTTTCCCATCCTTCCCGGCATGGTTTTCCCCTTGAATATATGGCTGGGGGAACTGCTCGCTCCTGCAGAGCCAGGTTGCCTGTGGAACTTGGAAGCTCCATGACTCGCAGGGCCTCCGGCAAAATTATGCCTTTTCATGACACCGGCGTACCCCTTACCCTTGCTTTTGCCTATAACGTCTACGATTTCCCCGTTTTCGAAAATCCCAACGGTTATATCCTGTCCTATTTCCAGACCGGAGACATCCTCAAGCCGGAATTCCCGCAACCATCTTTTTGGTTTTACCTTCCGCTTTTCAAAAACACCCTTTCGCGGTTTGGTCAGCCTGTTTTCATTTACTTCTCCGAACCCGAGAACCACGGCCGAATATCCGTTTTTTTCGCTGGTCCGGATGTCCACTACACTGCAGGGACCCGCTTCGACAACTGTCACAGGGACATTTACCCCGTTTTCGTCGTAGATCTGGGTCATACCAAGCTTACGTCCCAGAATTCCCATGCTCATATCGTTATACGCTCCTTTCAGCCCAGAGCTCCCCCTAAAGCTTGATCTGGATGTCCACTCCCGAGGGGAGATTCAGCTGCATAAGCGATTCCATCGTCTTCTGCGTAGGGTCAATAATGTCGATCAATCGCTTATGTGTCCTCATTTCGAACTGCTCTCTTGCGTCCTTATCCTTGTGAGGAGACTTGAGGACTGTGAATTTGTTGATTTCCGTCGGCAGCGGAATGGGACCCGAAACTTTTGCCCCCGTCCG
>DMCT01000003.1:0-534 GCA_003446665.1 Synergistaceae bacterium | reverse complement strand
CGCCACCGGTACGATAAGGTTCACTTCAAACGTGGCGTTGTCGCCGGGCATTACCATCTCCACGCCCTCAGGCAGCTTGATGTCACCCGTCACGTCCGTCGTCCGGAAGTAAAACTGAGGCTTGTATCCAGTGAAAAACGGCGTGTGACGCCCGCCTTCCTCTTTCTTCAATACGTACACTTCCGCCTTGAAGTGCTTGTGCGGCGTGATGCTGCCCGGCTTCGCCAATACCTGGCCCCGCTCTACGTCGTCCTTGCCTATGCCCCGAAGCAATACTCCCACGTTGTCGCCCGCTATGGCATCGTCCAGTATCTTGCGGAACATCTCCAGCGACGTGGCTACCGTCTTGCGCGTGTCTTCCTGCATCCCTACTATCTCAACCTCGTCGCCTGCGTGGATCTTGCCCCGCTCCACTCGACCCGTCACTACCGTGCCACGACCGGTTATGGTGAATACGTCCTCTATGGGCATCAAAAACGGCTTGTCAACCTCACGCTGGGGCTCCGGTATGTAGCTGTCGCACGCGTCCATGAG
>DMCT01000031.1 GCA_003446665.1 Synergistaceae bacterium | reverse complement strand
GGCGCGTCTCGCATTGCCGAAACTCTGGAAAAGTGGCGATGCGTCAGCCCTTCGGGTCAAAAATAGATTTTTTAAGCGAAGCGGCCAGCTTCTCCCTGATGTGGGAGTGGTGACTCCCGCGCCAGTAGATCTGCCCACACCGGGGACACCGGGTAAAGGTGTTGTACATCAGACGGGTCAAGGGCTCGAGGCGGTCGATTATCTCTTCCTTTTCGACCGCTTCGAGGATACCGTTGCATGTAGGGCATCTGGAAAAAAGTTCTATCCTTTCTTCCAGCCCGAAAAAGGAGACTATCTCGCCGAACTGGTCCCAGGGATCTGAAGTCCGGACGAGTCGCCCCCACGTAACGGCGTTTCTTTTCAGGAGTTCCCGGTCCCTGGTCAGAACGATCCTTCCTTCGCCTTCGGCTATCTCCGCTATGCGATCGTCGTCCCAGTCCGGATGGTAGAGCGTGTCAAACCCGGCAAGTCTCAGCAGCTTCGCCAGCCTTCCCACGTTTACGTCAACGATGAAAGAGACGTCTTCAAGGGGATTTGGGAAAAGAAGCGTAGCCCGAGTGACATCAACAGGAGGTGTGTGAGCCCACACGTGAAGTGTTTCCCCAAAACGAGGGATGTACATGAAAGAACATTCACAACCCTCACCGGTGGTAATGTACCCTACTTCGGTGTGCGGCACACCTTGAGACTCGATAAGGTCCTTGGCGCAAGCCGTGCGAAAAAGCAGCCTGGCCGTCTCCGGTTTATTCTCGTTTCTTTTGAGGAGTGCTACCAGGTCTCCATGAAATTCCAGTCTGACTGACATGGTTTCCATCCCCTTGCTCGAGGGTGCCGAAAGAATTGTTTATCAACAGAAGCCGCATGTAAAGCTAAAGCGTTTTGCTTGGGCCAGGGGTTTTTCAACGGTTTAAAAACCGACCCGCCAGTGCCCTCAGGAGCAAAAGAGACAGGACTATTGCGCTTGTGAGGGAGAAAAGCCCTGGTTCATCTTCTATGGCTTTTGCAAGCCATTTCGATGTGTCCAGTCCAAGAGTATTGTAAAGCATGTTAACCGCGAGCCCCAAAAGAAGAGAGGAAACAATGATCGTCGAAAGGTATATGGCAGACGCCTTCTTGCCAAGTATGCGGGTCACCACGGTAAGTGAGGTGACGTTCGTAGCAGGCCCGGCCAAAAGGAAAACCAGGGCTGCCCCCGGAGAAAGCCCTTTCAGCGCCAGGGAAGCGACGATGGGCGTGCTGGCAGTGGCGCACACGTAAAGGGGCGTGGAAACTGCCAGGGCCGCGAGCATGGAAAGCAGGCCCGTTCCAAGCGTTTCAGGGATGAGATCCGCCGGAAGAAGACCCTGGATCATTCCCGCCAGTAGTACGCCCACAACGAACCATGGGCCTATATCTTCCATTAGCTCCCCAAAACCGTAACGGAAGGCCTCGACCATTTTAGAACAGGTTGAGCCGTTTTCAGCAGGTGCCTTGCAGTCATCGCAGCAACAGGTATCGTCCGCGGAGGGCATTTCCTCCGTGTCGGGCGCTTCGTCGTCTTCTGTGGCCAATATTCCCAATCCTGTCGCGGCGGCCGTCAAAAAAGCGGCGACAGGCCTTATCACTGTCATCAGGGGATCCAGGAGTGCCCATGTGACGGCGATGGAGTCGACGCCGCTTTCGGGCGTTGATACGAGGAATGCGCCTACGGCGCCTTTGCCTGCTCCCTGGCGCTTGAGTTCCGCCGCAGTGGGAAGTACCGAACAGCTACAAAGGGGCAGAGGTACACCCAGCAAGGCCGCCTTGAAGACCGACATTATCCGGTTTTCACCCAGATGTTTTCTGACGAACCCGGAAGGAAGAAAGGCTTTCAAAAATCCCGACGCAAGAAAGCCGAAAAGCATGAATGGCGCCGATGCTACGAGGACCGACCAGGCCCCCTGGAGGATTGTTGCTAACAGGTCTATCATTGAAATCGACTCCTAACCAAAACATGTTAGGTAATCCTAACATGTTTTGGTTTAAGAATCAACGAAAGACTTTGAAGTCTGGGGGATTTGCAGGATGGTGAAAACTTTGGGAATTTCCACGAGTGCCAGGTCTCAGATGGTGAATATCACGCAGGAAGTCGCCGCGGCTGTCCTGGAATCAGGCGTAACAAGAGGGGTGTGCCGCGTTTTTGTGCCACACACGACGGCGGCCGTTACCATAAATGAATCCGCCGATCCGGACGTTGCCGCAGACATATTGGCGGCCCTCGACGGACTGGTGCCGTGGAATGGCGGTTATCGCCACGGAGAGGGGAACTCGGCGGCTCATATCAAGGCCTCTTTAGTCGGGCCTGAACTTACGTTGCTGGTCGAAGACGGCAGGCTGGTTTTGGGAACCTGGCAGGGGGTTTTTCTGTGCGAGTTTGACGGGCCGAGAAAACGGAAGGTACTGGTCAGGGTGGACGAGGCCTGACTCCATGGAAAAAGAAGGGTGGAGCTTTAGGGGAAAGGTGACTCCACCCTTTGAGGCATTTTGTATCGGTTACGAATGTGTTTTAGTCCAGCGTGAATTTTTCGAGATAATCGCAGCTTTTAAGTTTTTCGGCGATGTTTTTGCCCAATTGCCAGCAGGCTGCCAGATCTTCCGGACCGGGTGCGGATTTTACTTCCACCTGCGGGCCGATTAGATCCCAGCCTCCTTTGGAGGCAAATGCCTGCAGGGCCTCGAGAGCCCCCTTGCTCCAGCTGTAGGAACCGACCAGTCCGAGGAAACGGTTTTTCATTTTCTTGTTCAGCAGGTGGTCCAGAAGCTCGTTCATTGGCGGGAAGAGCATCGTGTTGTAGGTGCAACTGGCAAGAACCAGCGCCTTGTATCTCCAGATGTCTCGGACGATGAAAGAAACGTGACTCCTGGAGATATCGTGGTATACCATATTTTCTATACCCTCTTCGGCCATTGCCCTGGCCACGGCGTCGGCGGTCTTTTGGGTATTGCCGTACATGGACCCGAAAACGATCACTGCGCCGCATTCGGTTTCGTGCCGACTCCACCGGTCATAAAGTTCGATAATTCTGCCCGGGTGTTTTCTGTGTATCGGCCCGTGGGAAGGGGCGATGATCCCAATGTCTCCCAGGCCCTTGAGTTTCTCGATGGCCTTTTGGACCTGCGGGCTGTACCGACCTACGATATTGGAGAAATACCTGAGGATTTCTCCCTCGTAATAGTTCATGTCCACTTCGTCGTCGAAAAGCCCTCCGTCAAGGGCCCCGAAACCGCCGAAGGCGTCGCAGGAAAAGAGCGTTTTCGTGGATGCGTCCCAGGTCACCATGGTCTCCGGCCAGTGCACCATGGGCACCATGAAAAACTGCAGTTTGCGACTCCCTATGTCGAGCAAGTCGCCGTCTTTCATGATAACGAGGTCGTCGGTGAGGGAATAGAAGCTTTCGAGCAGGTCTTTTGTCTTGGCGTTACCGACGATTTTCATTTCCGGGAAGATGCTTTTCAGGATCTTTACGGCACCGGAATGGTCGGGCTCCATGTGGTTGATTACAAGGTAGTCCAGTCCCCTTCCAGGTCCCAGAATTTCGCGTATCTTGTCGAGCAGGTCTGTCATGAAGGGACTTTTCACCGTATCGACCAAAACGGTTTTTTCGTCGTCTATGAGATAGCTGTTGTAGGTTACGCCACGCGGCAGGGGCCAGAGGGATTCGAAAAGGTCCGTCTGGTGGTCGTTAACGCCGACCCAGTGAATTCCGCGCGTGACGTTGATGGCTTGTGTCATTAGAATTCCTCCTTCTTTATTTATTTTCTCAGCTCCTTATATCTTTCTCGGCGGCTTCGTAACCGAAGCCGCGGTTTTTCTGTTTTGGCCCCTGAGGCTGTATGGCGTGAAGGATAGGGGCCATTTCCGACTCGGGGAAGTCCACCAGTGCTCGACCGGTGGCCGCCCTGAGGTAGTTGTCCACCCACCAGAATACGTCCCTGCGCCTGATGTTTCGCCGCAGACGTCGCATGCGGTCGTGCTTTTCCCGGGGCTGCATGTTGACGGCGTTGTAAATGGCATCGGCTATCCCCTCAATATCATA
>DMCT01000011.1:4191-19534 GCA_003446665.1 Synergistaceae bacterium | reverse complement strand
TGGGCGGTTTCCAAAAGACGGCGTTGCCCTTTTTGAAAACTTCCTCGGCGACTCCGGCAAATTCCGGTGATATGGAAACCGCGAGTACGACGTCGTTTTCATCGAGGCGGACCTCATGATGTCTGAAAGCCACGATTTTCTCGCCGGGTTTTCTTTCCGACAACCGGGACCTCAACTGGTGCAGCATCTCGTCCTGGTTTTCCCTATAGATCCACCAGAACTGGACTTCCAGCCCTTCTTCCTTCCCTTCCCTCCAGAAAACATCCAGGTGATGCGCAATCCTAAGGGCCCGTCGAAGAGATTGAAGCTCCTGGTTGATTTCCCCTCTTTCTTGCTGCAACCTGGTAAGGCGTTCGCTGAATTCGTCTAGGTTTCGCTGAAGCTCTTCTATGACGCTCACATCGGAAAGGGGCATACTCCGCCTGGCGGACTCGAGATCGTCATCGGTAAGGGTGGCCCACCCGTTCCACTCGAGGGCTTCGACAAGACCCAGGAGTTTTGCGGAAACACGTTTGAAAGTGCCTGCAAGTTCGCTCGAAAGGGGTTCCGCGACTGGTTGCAGGAGGTGTATCACGCCAAGTTCGTGCAGCGTCTCCACGAGCCTGACCTTGTCGCTTGCCAGGCCCCATACGGCTATTCTTACCATCTCACGGATCAAGACTTGATCCCCTCGCCATCTTTTGGAGAATCTTCGCTCCGGAGGATACGTTTAAGCAGCCTTTGCGCCACTTCGTCGGAAACCTTTTCGATAAATGCGTCGTCCACGGCTTCCCCAAGGACTTTTTCCAGGTTTCCGCGAAAAGCCCTGGATTCACTTTCGCAAAGCTTTTCGTAGGCTTCCCACTCGGATGCGACTTTTTGGAGGGTGTTTTCCGCCATTTCATCGAGCCTGACGCGCAACTGTTCTTTTTTGGCATCAAGCTTTGTTTTTTCTTCGCGAAACTGTTTTTCAAGCTCTTCGCGAAAGCTTTCAAGTTCCCTGGAAGCTTTCCATGAAAGGGAGTTTGCCTGAAGGTCATTGGATTGGGTCATCGAAGAAGTCGCCCTCCATCATAAATTCACAAAAGGCGCCACGTTCGATAATCCCGACGAGCTTTCCTTCTTCGGCAACTGGGAGCCTCTTTATCTTTTTCCTGAGCATGAGATCCGCCACCGTCATGAGACTGGCAACGGGCTCCACGTAGACGGGCTCACTATTCATGTAATCCCGGACCTGCTGTTTCCCAATGGTTTTAAGCCTTTGGATCAGGTCCCCCTCGGAATCATCCAGAAAGGAGGACTGAGCCAACAGCTCGAGAAAAGTCGGCACCGCCCCCTGAAGGATATCCCGCTCGGAAAGATATCCTACAAGTTCCCAGTTCTCCCCTACCACGGGGACTCCCGCAAGTCTTTGACTGTAAAGTACATGGACAGCGTCTTGGATCAGATCTTCCTCGGACACAGCGGTGAGATCCTTGTTCATAAGCATACCTGCGTTTATTTTCATTAAGTTTCCCTGCTCCCGCACAAACCCAGTTTAGTCATCAGTACCCAAAAGGCAAAAACGGGCAGCCTTGCCACGCGTCGCCACCTCCAGGGCTCCTGTATAAGCCTGTACAACCACTCGCAGCCTGCCTTCTGCCATCCCTGGGGGGCTCGTTTCAAACGCCCTGAAAGAACGTCGAAACTACCGCCCACACCGATGCAGACGACTCCTTTCAGAAGCCGGGCGTTTTGCGCCATCCATTCTTCCTGTTTCGGCACACCCAGGGCCACGAACACGAAGCGGGCGCCTGAAGACACTATTTCTTCCAGGACCTCTCTGCGCCCTTGTTCGTCATGATAACCGTGGCTGGTCCCGGCCACCAAAAGACCGGGAAATCTATCGGCCATCCTGGAAGCGGCCTCCGCTGCGACGCCTTCCCTGCCTCCGTAAAAGTAGACCGGGATTCTCTCGTAGGATGCCAGCCTGCACATCTTCTCGAGGAAATCCACCCCTGCTATGCGTTGCTGGACCGGATTCCCCAGAAAACGCAACGACGCTGTAAGCCCCTTGCCGTCGGGAAGGACCAGGTCAGCGGCCTTCACATATTCCCTGAAGACCTTGTCTGTCTTTGCCTTTAACGTCGAAAGCGCGTCAAGGGTGACGATATACCTCCCCTGCGAATAGTCCTTCGTCCAGGCCAGGATCTTCGAGAGGACGTAGTCGGAGGACACATTGTCTATCGGAACCCCCCATAGAAGAGGCCTCCTCAAAGGAATCGCCGGCGCCCGTCGCTTAAGAAGAAAAGTCACGGTATATATCAAAAGCGCCGTCGCTATGGCGAGCCCGCTTGCCAGGAACACTGGCTCCTCGCTCATCTGCACGCTCGCTACGCTTACCCCTACTACGGCACACAGGTTCCCGACGGTCTTGACCGCCGAGGTATGGTCGATCCCGCGAGCCACAAGGTTTCGATAAAGCGACAACGTTCCCTTCGGCCTTTCGGAAAAGGCGCTGCTCACCACGTGAAGGGACGTCTCCACAAGGGGGATCGCAAATAGGCCCAGAGGTAGTATCATCATCGTCGAAAAGGCTATTTCCTTGCTGACGCCGAGGATGGATGTCCCGGCGATCAGGGTTCCCCACATCGCCGCCAGGGGTTCTCCTATTCGTCTGTAGGAATGGCCGTGCCGGCTCCAGAAGACGGCAAGCATGAAAACTCCCAAAAGCGACATGGAGAAAGCCCCCTGAAGGTTCTGCCCCGAAAGGCCCGTGGCAAAAAGCATCACCACCCAGGTTATGGCGAGCAGGAAACCGGCGAGGCCGGGCACCTGATCGAGTTCCTGCAAAAGCAGGGGATAGGTTCCGACCCAGATGGACGTAACGGCTACGGCAACGGGAAAGCCGAAGAAAAGGTAGGAGTCGCCGGGCAGTCCTATGAATTCAATCCTGGGTCCAAGCAACGCCAGGCCGCCGCCTATGGCGAAAAAGGCCGCAACCCAACCCCTGGAGGGGAAGGCGCGTTGTCCCATACCCACGATCGCCGCCAGAAGGGACATGCACACCACAGGCCGCAGACCGGGCTCTTCAAGCCACAGACCGGTAAGCGCCCAGGCACCTATGAAAAGCAGGTCTTTCAGATAGTAGTACTGGTCCCGATCCAGTCGTTTCCTTGCCACACGCTGAATTGCGCAGAGAGCGATCGAAAGCGTCAAAGCGAACAAGATCAGATAATGAAGATCCTGGTTCAGGATGGCCATTTACTGGTCCTCCCGGGTTATAAAAAGGAATGCGAAAATTCCGCCTGCACAAGCGGACATTGTGATTTTACCATGAAACACCACCCGAAGGCATACCCCGTTTTCAGCGGATAACCTCCAGGCCACCCATGTATGGGCGCAGAACCTCCGGTACCAAGACCGACCCATCCTCCTGCTGGAAATTCTCCAGTATGGCTATAAGGCAACGCCCCACTGCTATGCCCGATCCGTTCAGGGTGTGGACGAACCGGACTCTTCCGCCGTCCGAGGGGCGGTACCTTGTATTCATCCGCCTGGCCTGAAAGTCTTCACAGTTGCTACAGGAACTGATTTCCCTGTACATGTTCTGTGAAGGCAGCCAGACTTCGATATCGTAGGTCTTGCTGGCAGCAAAGCCCATATCTCCGGTGGACAGGCACATTACGCGGTAGGGTATCCCCAGTTTTTGCAACACTCTTTCGGCGGCGGCCGTCAGGCTTTCAAGCTCCTCGTAGCTGTCTTCGGGTCTGCAGATTTTGACCAGCTCCACCTTGTCGAACTGGTGCTGCCTGAGCATCCCCCTTACGTCCTTTCCGTGGCTCCCGGCCTCCCTTCTGAAACAGGGGGTATAAGCCGTGTAGTACAGCGGAAGATCAGACTCCTCTATTATCTCTCCGCTGTGAAGGTTAGTGAGGGGGACCTCCGCCGTAGGGATAAGCCACAGGTCGTCCCCCGAACAGGAATACAGGTCGTCTGCGAACTTGGGGAGTTGTCCGGTCCCCTGCATCGTGGCCGAATTGACGAGAAAAGGCGGCTGGATTTCCGTGAAGCCGTGTTCGCCGGTGTGCAGATCCAGCATGAATCCTATCAGAGCCCGGGCCATTCTCGCGCCTGGCCCCTTCAGAACCGTAAAACGGCTCTGGGCCAGGCGAACGCCCCTTTCGAAATCAAGGATTCCCAGCTTTTCACCTAGTTCCCAGTGAGGTCTTGGTTCGAAGTCGAACTTTACCGGTTCGCCCCAGACTCGTATCTCTTCGTTGGCGCTTTCGTCCGGTCCGACGGGCACGGAACCGTGTGGCCAGTTCGGAGCCTGAAGAAGGAGATCCCTTATAGCCGTCTCGATTTCAGCCAGTTCCTCTTCCAGCTCCTTTATTTGCTGACCCACGGCCTTCATGCGTTCCACCAGGTCCTTCACGTCTTTACCCGCGCGTTTCGCCTCGGCCACGGTTTTGGACCCGCGGTTTCTTTCCGCCCTGAGTTCCTCCGCACGCACTATGATGGCACGGCGCTTCTCGTCAAGTTCTATTACCTTCTCTACGGGAAAATCTACTCCCCGGTTTCGGAGCATGACCTTGAGGGCTTCCGGTTCTTCCCTGAAAAGGCGTATGTCAAGCATTGCTTTTCTCCTCTTTCGTGCTGAAGCGTATTTCTTTAAGCAAGTTGGCCATCTCCATTGCCGCCGCTGCGGCTTCAAAGCCCTTGTTGCCCGCCTTGCTGCCCGCCCTGCTTAAGGCCTGCTCTAGGGTGTCGCAGGTCAGCACACCGAAGGAGACAGGAACCCGCTGCTGGGTCCCGGTGGTTGCGAGCCCCTTGGCGACTTCGGCGGCCACATAATCGAAATGGGGTGTTTCGCCGCGAATCACTGCTCCAAGTGCTATAACCGCATCGAAGGTTCCGGAGAGAGCGCATTCTTTCGCGGCCAGCGGCAGTTCCCATGCTCCCGGAACCCAAATTACGTCTATATCCTGGTGCCTGACGTCATGGCGCAAAAGAAAGTCCTTGGCGCCTTCGAGAAGCCTGGAAGAAATGAGTTCGTTGAAGCGGGAAACCACTATACCGAACCTCAGTCCGGCCCCTATGAGTTTTCCCTCAAACACGCGCATTGTCATCCCCTCTTTCATTGTTCTTCAAGTAAATGTTCCAGGTGTCTATCCTATGATATCCTTCAGGTGCAGCATATGCCCCAGTTTCTTTTCCTTGGCGGCGAGATACCGCTTGTTGAACTCGTTGGGTTCGATTATAAGGGGTACTCTTTCCACCACCAGAAGGCCATATCCTTCAAGGCCCACTATCTTCTTCGGATTGTTGGTAAGGAGCCTGATCTTTTTGAGGCCCAGGTCCGCCAGAATCTGTGCGCCCATCCCGTAGTCCCTCAAATCGGCCGCGTAGCCCAGCGCCTCGTTGGCCTCCACCGTGTCCAGTCCGTTTTCCTGCAGTTCGTAGGCCTTTAGTTTTTCCAGCAATCCTATGCCCCTGCCTTCCTGCCGCATGTAAAGGATTACCCCTTCACCGGCTTCATCCACCATGCGCATCGCGGCATGAAGCTGTGGCCCGCAATCGCATCTGAGGGACCCGAACACATCTCCTGTCAGACACTCCGAGTGCACCCTGACCAGGGCGCTTTCACTTTTTTCGGGCTCGCCCCGAACCAGGGCCACGTGCAACAGGTCGTTACTGGAAGAATCATAGTTGGACCTGTAGGCATGGGCGATGAAATTCCCTAATATCGTGGGAAGCTTCACCGTGGCCACGCGCTCGACGAGTTTTTCCGAACGGCTACGGTAACGGATCAGGTCCTCGATGGAAACGATCTTCAGGGAGTGACGCTGCGCGAATTTCAAAAGGTCCGGAAGACGGGCCATGCTGCCGTCGTCGTTCATGATCTCGCAGCAAATCCCCGCGGGATAAAGCCCGGCAAGCCTGGTGAGGTCGATGGTAGCCTCGGTGTGACCAGCACGCTTAAGCACGCCTCCCTTTCTGGCGACAAGGGGGAACATGTGACCGGGTCTCCTAAAAGATTGGGGCCCGGCACCAGGATCAGCCAGAAGACGAGCCGTCAGCGCCCTTTCGGCTGCGGAAATACCCGTAGTGGTCTTCTCCCTTGCGTCGACGCTTATCGTGAAGGCGGTGCCGTGCAGGTCGGTATTCTCCTGCACCATGGGCTTGAGGTCAAGTTCCAAGGCCCGTTCTTCGGTTATGGGCACGCAAATAAGTCCCCTCGCGTAGGTGGCCATGAAATTGATGTCCTCAGGTCTCACCAGTTCGGCGGCCATAACCAGGTCGCCTTCGTTCTCCCTGGCCTCGTCGTCAACGACGATGACCATGCGCCCTTTTTTGATATCTTCTATTGCATCGTCTATGCTGCTGAAAGGATGTTCCATCCAGGCTTTTGACATTCCTTTTCTCCTTCCGGTACTCGTTTCTAGATTTCCCAGCCCATTTCCCTGAGGGCGTCCTTTGTCAGGCCGGACTTTTCTTTTGTCTTTCCCGGGCCGAACAGAGGCAAAACGAGTTTTTCCAGGTATTTAGCCAAAATATCGCATTCTATATTGACTTCGTCACGACGTTTCCTTTCAGCGAGAGTCGTCGTAGAAAGGGTTGTAGGAATGATTCCAACCGAAAACCAGTCCGGCCCGGTATCAATCACCGTAAGGCTTACGCCGTCAACGGCTATCGATCCTTTTTCCACGACGTACCTGAGATATTCGGGGGCGATCTTCACTTTCAGGAGTGCCGTCTTGTCCAATTGCCGTTTTTCTGATATTACGCCTTTCGTGTCTACATGGCCGGTCACAAGGTGACCTTCGAACCTTCCTGAAACGGGCAGGGATCTTTCAAGATTCACCCTGACACCCGGCGAAAGCTTTCCCAGCGTCGTCCTGTTCGCCGTTTCGGGCATAAGTTCCGCGGTAAAACGGCTTTCCGACGGTATTTCTACAACGGAAAGACAGGCTCCCGAAACACACACGGAGTCCCCTTTCCCGAGAAAACGCGCCAATTTAGTATCACCTATTTCGAGAAAAAGAACATCGGATTTTTTCAATGCAGAATAAAGCACGCCCGTGTCTTCTATCAATCCAGTGAACATTTCACAGTCCCCTCAATCCACAGATCACCTTCTACCAACGTCTTTTTCGTTATAAAAACAGACGGAGCGTTCTCCAGGGCCAACCAACGGACCTCACCGCAAAGAGGCTTGCCCTCACCCATGAACCTGGGCGACACAAAAAGCGATACGTCATCAAAAAGTCTTTCGGAAAGGAATGACCCCAAAACCTTCGAACCACCCTCTACGAGAAGTTCGTTGATCCCCTCATCGGCCAGGCACCCCAGCACATCAGAAAGTGCCGGACTGCCCTTTTCGGATGGCAACAATATAACACCGGCACCGGCATTTTCCAGTACCCGGACTTTACGCGAATCAGCCCTGGTGGAGGCAATCACCAGGGGCTTGCCGTACCGAAAAATATTGGCCCCGGGTGAAACCTTCAGCGAAGGGTCGAGCAGCACCACCCTGGGGGAATATCCCGAAACTTCCCTGACGGTCAGTTTCGGGTCATCGGATACAACCGTCCCGATTCCAACAAGGACAGCGTCATGCTCTGTCCTGAGTATATGTGAACGTTTTCGGCTCCACTCATTGGAGATCCACTTGCTCCATCCGCTTTCATCGGCGATTCGCCCGTCTAGCGTCATCGCGGCCTTAAGGGTAACCCAGGGGTGTCCCTTTATCACCCTTTTTATGAACCCCCTGTTGATTCGAACGGCTTCCGCCACGCAGGGGCCGACTTCCACTTCGATTCCGGCTTCGTGCAACATACTGAAACCCCGGCCGCTAACGCGCGGATCAGGATCTTTCATGGCCGCAACCACCCGCGATACCCCTGCTTCTATTATCGCACTGGAGCATGGAGGCGTCTTCCCGTGATGCGAACAGGGCTCGAGGTTCACGTAGAGCGTGGACCCTTTCGCGTCACCGCCGGCTCTTTGGAGAGCCTCCGCCTCCGCATGGGGCAGCCCGCAGGCTTTGTGAAAACCCCACCCTGCGATACGGCCCTCTTTCACGATGACGCATCCGACCCTGGGATTGGGTGCGGTCCGACCCGTCCCCTTGCGGGCGAGGTCTATGGCAAGAGACATGTAATACCTGTCTTTGGCTTCATTCATTCTCCGCGTCGTCAAAAATTTCACCTCGCAGGTGGGCCAGGATCTTGCCGGCAAGGGTCTTGTTGATGCCCTTTATTTCTGCAAGTTCATCCTCGCTGCACTGGGCTATGCGTGGGACGCTTCCAAAACGGGCAAGAAGCTCCGCCGCCTTCACTTTTCCTATACCGGGAATATCTTCGAGGGATGACCTGGCCAAGCGTTTCTTTTGCCTGCCGCGGTGAGCAGACAAGGCGAAACGGTGAGCCTCGTCCCTTACCCTCTGTAGAAGTCTGAGAGCCTCGCTGGAGGCATAGAGCCTCACCGGCTCCATTCTGCCCGGGCGGAAAAGAAGCTCCTCTTTTTTCGCCAGGGCTACCGTCTCCAATTCGCCAAGTCCTATTTCTTCCAGGGCTTCCCTGGCGAACCTTAACTGCTGAGGTCCTCCGTCGATCAACACGAGCTGGGGCAATGACCCTTCGTCACTTAAAACGTGGCTGTACCGCCGGCGTACCGTTTCCCTTATGGAACGGAAATCGTCGGGCCCGTCCCCTGCAGTTATCCTGAACCGCCTGTACATAGTGGGATTAGCTATCCCCTGTTCGAAAACGACGCAGGAGCCGTAGGTTTCGTTTCCGCTGTGATGGGAAATGTCGAACCCGTCTATCCTCCAGGGGACCACCTTCAGGTCGAGAACCTCCTGGATCTCCAGCAGGGCCTTCCAGGTCAATTCGTCCACGTCGTCGCTCAAGGCCGTGGATACACGTTGCCGGGAGAGCTTCCATATCGCCCTGATTGTATCCCTTATGCGAGCCGCTTCCTCGAAAGCAAGCCGGGCCGCGGCTTCATCCATGCGTTCCCGGAGCCTCGAAGTAAGCTCGGCAGACTGACCCCGCAACAGCAATATCACATCGGCGACGCGCCGCCGGTATTCCGCCGCATCGCAAAGGGCTGCGCAAGGCCCGAGACACCGGCCCAGGCTGTACCTCACACAGGGACGTTCTCTCCATTTTCCCCACGATCCGGGTTCTGTGCAAGTCCGAAGCGGCATATAGCGTTCAATGAGGCGCAACATCCTCCTAAGTTCCCCGACGTGAACGAAAGGCCCTATATAGCTGCTCCCGTCGCTTTCCTTGTGGCGCGTGACCACCAGCCTCGGAAAGGGTTCGTCGGTGACTCTGACATAGGGGTACCTTTCTCCCATCTTAAGCTCTACATTGTAAAAGGGCTGGTAATGTTTAATGAGCCTGGACTCCACTATGAACGCTTCCGCGTCGCTCTCGGTGCGGATTACGGAAATATCCTCCACCTCGCTTACGAGCTTCCTGAGGCGCGGAGACGCGTAATTCTTGTGACGAAGGTAGGACTGCACCCTTTTTTTTAAAGACCTGGCCTTTCCTACATAAAGAACCCTCCCCTGTCCATCGTGCATAAGGTATACGCCGGGTCTTGAGGGCAATTCATTTATCTTCTGCCTGAGGTTGTCTATGGACACGCCGATTCCCGCTTTCAGAAAAAGTAGTTCCTACTTGCATCTTTGACGACAAGTTTAGTCTTTCACGCCTTCTTTCGCAAAACCGGCATGCGAACAAAAGGGCTTTCAAAAAGGACTCCGGTGTTGAGGAAAACGCCACGATTGGTATAGGATAGCCTGTGTTATCCTTTGTCACGCACCACCTGGAGGTGGCCCTTTTGAGCGAGATATTTCTTTACAACGACCTGAGACGGCAAAAAGAACCCTTCGAACCACTCGTAAAAGGGCGTGTAGGGTTTTACACCTGCGGACCCACAGTATATGACTATTTCCACATCGGGAACGCCCGGCCCTTCATCGTGTTCGACGCGCTCCGGAGGTTCCTCGAGCACAAGGGGTTCGAGGTAATCTACGTACAGAATTTCACTGACATAGACGACAAGATGATCAACCGTGCCGCAGAGCTCGGTATATCCGTCGGTGAACTGGCGGACCGGTTCATAGAGGCCTACTACGAGGACGCCGACGCCCTTGGCATAAGACGCCCGACGGTAGCGCCGAAAGCCACGGAACACATACCCGAAATAATATCTCTTGTAGAACGTATCCTCGAACGTGGACACGCCTACATAGCCGGAAAAGACGTATTTTTCGACGTCCAGAGCTTCAAAGATTACGGCAAGCTCTCCAGACAGACCCTGGAAGACCTCCAGTCCGGGGCGCGCGTAGAGGTAAACCCTCTAAAGCGGCATCCCCTCGATTTTGTCCTGTGGAAGGCTGAAAAACCGGGCGAGCCCTCCTGGGACAGTCCCTGGGGAAAGGGGCGTCCGGGCTGGCACGTAGAATGCAGCGCCATGTCAATGAAATACCTTGGGGATACCCTTGATATCCACGCCGGGGGAAGCGACCTCGTTTTCCCTCACCACGAGAACGAAATCGCCCAAGCGGAGGCGGCCACGGGCAAACCCTTCGTCAGGTACTGGATACACAACGGCTATCTCATGATCAACGACGAAAAAATGTCCAAATCACTCGGGAATTTCCTCACGGCACGAAACGCGAGGGAACATTTTCACCCCGTGGCAATACGTCTTTTTATGCTGAGCGCCCACTACCGCTCGCCCATAAACTTTTCGCCTGATAATCTCTCCCAGGCTCAGGCCGGTGTCGAAAGGCTTCGAAATTGCTGGTACGACCTGGCCCATTCAGCGGTGGATTCCACAAACGAAAAACAAGACCGGAACGAAAAGGTTCAAGCCATAGAAACAGCACGCAGGCGTTTCGACGAGAGCCTGTGCGACGACTTCAACACAGCCGGAGCCCTGGGCTTTCTGTTCGAGGCGGTCCGTATCATTAACCAGACCATAGCCGAGGAACGGGTTATCCATGAGGGTTTCCGCAAGGCGGCAACGGGTTTTCTCAGCTACGCCGACGAAGTGCTGGGCATAATCGGCACTCAGGCTGATTCCGCAGCCGGCGGACCTGGCGAGGAAAACATCCTCACCCTCATAGAAGAACGCAACGCAGCGAGAAAACGCAAGGACTTCGCAAAAGCCGACGCCATAAGGGACGAGCTGGCTTCCATGGGGATAATTCTCGAAGACACTCCCGAAGGGACTCGCTGGAAAAGGGCTCTCAAGCCCCATCATAACGCTTGACGCGAAATCTGAACGCCTGGGAGGACAAGATGAGCTTATCGGACGACCGCTACAGAAAAGTATACCCACTCACGTGGGACCAGCTGCACCAGGACTGCAGGGCCCTGGCGTGGAGGCTGCTTGACATCGGGGAATGGAAACGCATCGTAGCCATAGCCAGGGGAGGGTTGGTGCCGGCCGCGATCGTGGCACGCGAGCTCGACATTCACTTCGTGGATACCGTCTGCGTATCGAGCTACACCATCCGCACCCAGGGCAAAACACGAATCCTGAAGGACGTCGCGGGCGATGATTCCGACTGGCTGATCGTGGACGACCTGGTTGATACAGGCCGCACCGCCCGCATCGTCAGGGAAATGCTCCCGAGGGCTCACTTCGCCACGGTATACGCCAAGCCCGACGGCCGTCCCGAGGTGGATACCTACATCACAGAAGTGAGCCAGGACACGTGGATTCTTTTCCCCTGGGATTCCCAGCCCCAGTACGAGTACATACAGCCCATCGTCTCCATCAGGTCCGTTCCTCCCGCTGGTAGGGAACGCCCAGCGCCGCGGGAGCCCCTAGAATAATCCCTCTGCCTTTACGCGCCGAAATGACGAAAAGCACGAAGATGGTGAACAGGTAGGGAAGCATCAGAAGCAACGGGGCCGGAATGCTCGTTCCGGCCGCCTGTATCCTTAGCTGCAAGGCGGTCACACCGCCGAACAGATAGGCTCCGAAAGCCGCGCGAAGGGGATGCCACACAGCGAAAATGACGAGCGCAACGGCGATCCACCCGCGACCGGCACTCATCTGGTCCCCCCACATCTTCGTGTAGACCACCGAAAGGTAGGCACCCCCGACGGCGGCAAGCCCTCCTCCGATGAGGGTGTAGATGTACCGTAATCGAACGGGGTCCACCCCTACGGACTCGACCACGTGGGGATCCTCACCGACGGCCCTCAGGTTGAGGCCGGCCCTCGTAACTTGCAGAAACCAGGCTATCAGTGCGATCAGGATATAAGACAGGTAAACGAGAATGTCGTGGCTGAAAAGCACCTTCCCAAAAATCGGTATCTGCGAGAGTAAGGGTAGCTGGACCACGCCCAGACCCTTGATGGTCTCCCCCACCATTCCCCGTCCCAAAAGGGAGCTGACGCCCGTTCCGAACATGGTCACGGCGAGGCCGCTTACCACCTGGTTGGCCCCCAGGCTTACACACAGAAAGGCATGGACGGCCGAAAGGGCCACACCGGCCAGGAACGCGACTGTGATGGCAAGATAGGGGTTTCCCGTAACGAACGCCGTCCAGAACCCCGTCAGCGCGCCGACAAGCAAGAGTCCTTCGAGTCCCAGGTTCATTACCCCCGATTTTTCCGTCAAAATCTCACCGAGGGTGGCATAAAGAATTGGAGTGCCGCTGCGGACGGCGGCCGCCAGGATGGTCACGATAACGTCCATTTCAATCTGCCTCCGAGCTTATTATGCGTATCCTGTAAACCCTGAAGAATTCCGAAGCCAGTACGAAAAAAAGGATAAAACCCTGTATTACCTGAATACTCGAGAGGGGCAGACGCATTACCACCTGCAACGACTCTCCCCCCACGAAAAGGCCGCCCATGAAAAAGGCCACGACCATAATACCCCAGGGGTTGAGTCGCGCCAGCCACGCCACGATTATAGCGGTGTAACCGTAGCCCGGCGACAAGCCGGCCTGCAGTCTCCCCTGAAGGCCCGCTATCTCCCCCATCCCGGCCACGGCTGCCAGTGCTCCCGAAACAGCCATGACAAAAACTGCGTTTTTGAGAAAGGGTATTCCGGCGTATTCCGCCGCCCTCGGATTTTCTCCGATGGCCCTGATCTCGAACCCCCAGCGTGTCCATCGGAGCACCACGCGGTAAAGCAATACCAATACAAGCGCTATCAGTATACCAATATGCACCCGACTGTTTCCGAAAACCGGAAGACGGGCCGCTTCCGGGAAGGGCGCCGTCATGGGGAAGCCGAGGCTCGCGGGGTCGCGCCACGGGCCGTAGATGAAATATTCGACGAGGTGAATTGCGACGTAGTTAAGCATAAGGGTCGTTATGATCTCGTTTACGTTCCACCGCGCCCTAAGGTAGCCGGCAAAGCCCCCCCAAAGACCTCCCGCTGCCGCGGAGGCCGAAACCATCAGGATGAACATCAGGGCAAAACTGTCCACGTAGGCGTAACGTACTACGGCGGCCGTCGCCAATGCCCCAAGATAAAACTGGCCTTCGGCGCCGATGTTCCAGATCTTCATCTTGAAAGAAAGCGCCACGGCTATCCCGCATATCGCAAGGGGCGTCGTCTTCACCAGGACTTCGCTCAGGCCCCACCAGCTCCCGAAGGCACCGTTATACATCGCAAAAAACGCTTTTACGGGCGATACCCCCAGAACCAGAAGCAGGCCGCCCGAGAAGGCGAGAGCGAGCGCTATGGATAAAAGAGGACATAAAATCTCGAGATAATAGGGGACATTGTAACGGCGTTCAAGTATCACACGGTGTTTCATCGCTCAATCGTCCTCCGGAACACTCTTTAAGGCAGCCTCCGGGCTGTAACGCCCGAGGGTCGTACCCGCCATCATGAGGCCCATTTCCTCTTCCGTCACGGCGTCGGTATCGTCTATTACACCGGTAAGTTTCCCGCCGTAAATGACGGCGATACGGTCGCTCACGGAAAAGATTTCCTCAAGGTCGTCAGAAACAAGCAAAACGGCCGCGCCCCGGTCTCTTTGGGCAAGCAGTGTTTCCCTTACGTACAAAGTGGCCCCCACGTCGAGGCCCCAGGTGGGCTGCATGGCTATAATCACCCTGGGATTGTCCGATAGCTCGCGGGCCAGCATCAGTTTCTGCATGTTTCCGCCGGAAAGAAGTCTCACGGGATAACCAAGCCCGGGATTGGCAACCTTGAAACGTTCCACCAGGCGCCCGGTATGACCCGCGATTTTTTCCCAGTGAACAAAGAGGCCGTAACGCGTATATTCTTCTTTCCAGTATTTTCTGAGCGCCACATTCTCCCTGATGTTCATGTTCGGAATGAGCCCGGTGCCCTTCCTGTCGGCAGGGATGTAGGTGACCCTGTGCTTCAGGAAGGTCTTGGGGTCCTTGTTGGTAAGGTCTTTTCCGTCGACTATTACAATGCCCGATTCAACTTTCCTCAAGCCCGAAAGGGCCTCGCACAGTTCCTGCTGTCCGTTGCCCGACACGCCCGCAAGCCCGAGTATTTCACGTTTCCTGAGCGTCAGGGAAAGGTTTTCAACTTTCAAGTTTCCCCGATCTCCCCTGACCGTAAGGTTTTCGGCCGTCATTACCGCTTCGCCCGGGTTTTGAACGGTCTTGTTGATGTGGAAGGCGACCCTTCTTCCCACCATCATTTCGGCAAGCTTTTCCTTCGTGGCTTCTTTCACCGGTATGGTCCCAACGTTACAACCTTTCCTCAGGACGGTTATCCTGTCGGAAATTTCCATGACCTCGTCCAGTTTATGCGAAATAAAAACGATCCCGTGCCCCTCCTGGGCCATCCTTCTCATCGTGGAAAACAGGTGCCTCGATTCCTGGGGCGTCAGAACCGCCGTGGGTTCGTCGAGCACCAGGATTTGTGCCCGTCTGTAAAGGAGCTTGAGGATGGCGGCCCGCTGTTGCTCGCCGATCGAAAGCTGCCAGACCGGCGAACGGGGGTCGACGGTCAGCCCATAGGTCTTCGAAAGGTCCTGTATCCTGCCTATGATTTCATCCTTCGGAAGTATCCTGGGCAGTTCGGGACTGCCGAGGGCGACATTTTCCCACACCGTGTGGGAGGGTATAAGCATGAAATGCTGGTGAAGCATGCCGATGCCCGCGGTTATGGCGTCACGCGAACTCCTGAAAACCTGCTCGCGCCCTTCGATGCGGATGATCCCGGCTTCCGGCGTGTACAATCCGCAGAGCACGTTCATGAGCGTGCTCTTTCCAGCGCCGTTTTCACCCAGAAGGGTGTGTATTTCACCCCGTCGGACATCAAAATTTACCTTGTCGTTGGCCTTGATCCCGAAAAAGGACTTCACTATCCCTTCCATGGATACAAGGGGCTGAGTCTTGTCAGG
>DMCT01000011.1:0-3944 GCA_003446665.1 Synergistaceae bacterium | reverse complement strand
GCTACGACTACTTCGCCCTTCTGGTTGGTCAAAGGACCTGTAAACACGTCCCACTTTCCGGAAACAATGCGCTCCCTTTCCGCTTCCACGAGGGATTTCGTCTCTTCCGTAACATCGCCGCCGTAAGGGGCTAGGCCGACGAGCCCTTCCTTCAGACCCCACCAGATGTCCTCCGATTCCCAGGTCCCCTCGATCACCTTTCCTGCGACGTATTTATACACCATTCCCCAGTCCCACACGGGGGCCGTCAGGTGCTTCGTCGGCGCGTAGCGACTCATGTCGTTGTTATAGCCGACCACGTAGACGCCGGCCTCTTCGGCCGCCTGGGGCGCCGCGCCGGAGTCGGCGTGCATGGCGATCACATCGGCTCCCGCATCGATCAGGGCCAGGGTCGCTTCCTTTTCCCTGCCCGGGTCGAACCAGGAGAAAAGCCACACCACCTTTATCCGCGCTTCGGGGTTGACCTTTCGTACTCCAAGGGTAAAGGCGTTAATACCGCGAATAACCTCCGGAATCGGGTTGGCTGCCACAAAACCTATGACTCCGGATTTGGTGGCCTTGCCCGCCACCAGACCCGAAAGGTATCTTGCCTGGTACATGCGACCGAAATAGGTCCCCACGTTATCGGCCCGCTTGTATCCGGAGCAGTGCATAAAGGTTACGTCGGGGTACTTCTTCGCCACGTCGATGACGAAATCCATGTACCCGAAGGACGTGGCGAAAACCAGCTGTGCTCCATTGCGAATGAAGGTTTCCATGACCCTCACGCAATCCGGCCCTTCCGGTACGGATTCGACGAACATGGTATCCATGCCGGGGAAGGCCTCAAGCATTTCAAGCCGTCCCTTGTCATGCATGTAGGTCCAGCCTCCGTCACCTATGGGGCCCACGTAAACGAAACCCGCAGTCAGTTCGTCTTCCGGGATACCTGCCGCCAGTGCAGGAACGGCGAAGCCTGCGATGCAAAGGGCCAGAAACAACACAAAAAACCTTTTCATGGTCATGTCCCCCTCCTGAATTGAAATTTATCGGTGTCTCTTTTTTACGCCTTTTGCCGTCATACCCAGCTGTAAAGGACTTCTCCACCCGGGAAGGTATAGCCCGAGGAAAAGGCGAAAGCGCCTGTTATCTCCCGGGGTTTCAACCTGAAGTGCTCCTCGATTTCGGATGGGTAAAACACAAGGTCCCCGCTTCCCGCCCAGACCGTGTCACCGGTCTTTTTGTTTTCAGCACCCAGCGTAACGAGTTCAAGCACTGAGGGTGGCGCGCCTTTTACGATGGAGGGGAAGTGGCGGATGTGAAAAAGGGGCGACGTCATGAGGGCAGGAAGTTCCCGGGCCGTCGCCTTTTTTTCGATCTTCAGGCTTCCCTCAAAAAGCCGCTCGTCGTTTGCGGCGGCGATACCCTTCATGGTAACGCCCGGCCCGATTTCCGGCATTCCCGGGTTGAGGGGATGAAACTCACTTACCTGTATCCTCCCCAGTTTCTTCGGGAAACCCATAAACCAGCCGCGCGCCAGCGTGAAATCGTCATCCACCCATACGTGCAGGCATATCTGCCCGGATTTTCCCTTGTATCTGCACCCCACCCAGATGGCCGCCTCGCGATACTGGGTCCTGCCGGGGTTTACCCAGGCCATGTCCTTTTGCTCTTCCGAAAGAGACCACCAGCGGCTGAAGGCCACATAAGCCATGTCGGGCTCCGGTCCCGGCTCCAGCGGATGAGGCAAATAGGCCGCTATGACCTCGGGATCGGTCCTGTAGAGGATGTTGAGGTATTCCGTTCCGTAGTGCCATGGGAAACTCCCTATGACGGAGGACCGGCCGCCTGGAGTAAGAGGATAACAAAAACCCTTGAGTGGGAAATCTTCCTTTCGGTCTATGGCCAAACACCTCTTTTTGGGCTTTCCGCGGCCTGGAATCGGCCGTGTGCTCCAGATCCTTCATCAAGATTTGGACAAAAGATCCTGTTTATATCGACCAGCTCCCTGACCTCTTATGTAAAAACAAAAAAACTGGCGGAGGCGTGTGGGAATCGAACCCACCAAGGCCTGCCTTACAGACCCTCGACGGGTTTGAAGCCCGCGGGCAACACCAGTCACCATGCGCCTCCGCTTTATCCAAGGTATATTCTACGGCGTAGTTCGTGCTATGTCCACTTTGGAAAAGGCACCTTTAAAGGGGATGAAACCCTCGAGCGTCGCGGATGCCCCATACAAGACCAGGCCTTTGCGTTTTTTCTTCACCGATCGAGAAGGCTTTCTCGATCTTCGGGACGGCGATCTTCAGGATTTTCTCGTCCGACGCGTAAATTCTCGCCAGGACATCCCCGGCTTCAACATGATCTCCGGTCTTTTTAAGGACCTCCACCGCGGCGGACAGGTCGACCTCGTCGCTTTTTTTCAGGCGCCCGCCCCCCAGAAGGCGCAAGGTCTCACCAACCAGCCTGGCGTCACAGGAAGAAACCCAGCCCGGTTTTTGAGCCCTTACCTCGAGAGTATCCTTACCAAGCGGAAGGGACTTTTTCCCGGACAGGATATTTTCATCGAGTCTTCCGCCCTGTTTTTCTATCATTTCCCTGAACCTGGCGAGACCAAGCTTCTTTGACAATGCTTGGGCCGCGGTTTTTTTGCCCTCCGCGATTGTAGGCGACACCTTCGATACATAAAGCATCGCTCCCGTGATTTCCACGCACAGGTCTCTGGTGTCCTCGGGGCCTCTACCGTCAAGCACCTCGATAGCCTCGTTCACCTCTGCGGTGTTTCCCACCCAGTGCCCCAAAGGCTGCTCCATGTTCGTCAAAACCGCCACGGCGTCGAAACCTAAACGGGTAGAAAGCTCCACGAGCGTCCCGGCGAGTTCCAGGGCTCGTTCTTTAGTCTCCATAAAGGCACCGGCGCCGAATTTGACGTCGAATACGAACCGCCTGGCGCCTCCGGCGATCTTTTTGCTGAGAATACTGCTCGTTATGAGAGGGATGGAAGGCACCGTGGCGGTGACATCCCTTAGCGAATAGAACTTGCCTTCCGCCGGAGCCAGGTCCTTTGAATGGCCGCTGACGGCGCATCCCGTCGATATCACCTGGTCAACAAATTCCTTGACCGAAAGTTCCGTCGACATGCCGGGAATCGCCGAAAGCTTGTCCACCGTTCCGCCTGTAAATCCCAGCCCCCTGCCGCTCAATTTCGCAACCTTCGCCCCGCAGGCCGCCGCCAGGGGCACCACCACAAGCGTCGTCTTGTCCCCCACACCCCCGGTGCTGTGCTTGTCCACCGGAAGCAGTCCCTCGGGGAAACGGACTGTCTTTCCCGAATATGCCAAAGCCAGGGTAAAGGCCTCGAGTTCTTCCTGAGAAAGGCCATTGAAAAAGACGGCCATAAGCCAGGCGGCAACCTGGTAGTCGGGAAGCTCACCGGCATTGTAGGCCTTCACGAACTCCCTCATCGATTCCGGCGAGGCATTCCCTCCTTCCCTTTTGGTCTCGAGAAAGGGGAGCATTTCAAACATCTTCGGACACCGCCTCGGGGATAAAGCTTTCAAGAAGCGGCACAAGTCGTCCTGAAGTTTCCTCCATCGCCTGAAGAACCTCTTCATGGGTCAATGGCTGCTCCGTCATCCCGGCGGCGTAATTGGCCACGCAGGAAAACACGCAAACCTTCATTCCCATGTGTCCGGCCACTATAACTTCGGGCACTGTGGACATTCCCACCACGTCGGCTCCCATGGCTCTTGCCATTTTTATCTCGGCGGGCGTCTCGAAGGATGGTCCAGCAAAAGCTATGTAGACCCCGCGGCGGAGTTGTATCCCCAAAGCAGAAGCACATTTTTCGGCTTTTTCCATGAGAACGGCGTCGTAAACGGAAGTCATGTCGGGAAACCTGGGCCCCCAGGATTCTTCGTTGGCTCCCCTGAGCGGGTTGACGCCCATGAAATTGATATGGTCGT
>DMCT01000114.1:692-6426 GCA_003446665.1 Synergistaceae bacterium | reverse complement strand
AGGTCGGGCTCCCGAAAGCAGAAATGCCGTTTTCGCCCGCCGGGGACAACGGCCTTCCCCTGACGGACGGCGAATATTTTACTGATGATGTCGTCGCGAAGTTCAAAAGGTTCCTCCGGGGGGCCTTCGGGGAAGAACCCTATGAACAGAACCCTGCCTTTATCGAAAAAACCCTCGGCAAGGACATCAGGAAATACTTTCTCTCGGAGTTTTATCCCCACCACGTGCGGATGTACAAAAAACGCCCCATTTACTGGCTCTTCAGCAGCCCCCGAAGGACCTTTAACGCCCTTGTCTACCTGCACCGTTACAATCCCGACACGGTAAACACCGTCCTGAACGATTACCTGCGCCAGTTCATCAAGAAACTGGAGGCCGAAAAGAGCACCCTCGAAACGCGAAAAGCCTCGGAAGGCCTTTCGGCAAGAGACAATGCGCAGATTGAAAAGGACCTTGACGGGATCAAAAAACAGTTGCGGGAACTTGCGGAGTACGAACGGAACATCCTGTTCCCCCTGGCTGCAAAACGGCTGGAAATCGATCTGGATGACGGCGTCAAGGTCAACTACACAAAATTTGGGGATGCCTTGTATCCCGTGAAAATGTAGGCAAAAGGATTTGAGGTCGATCGGATGAGCCGGATCACGAAAAACCTGGAAAAGATTTTTGAAAGGGAACGGATCGTCTTCTGGTATGACGAAAACGGCGAGATGCGACAGGAGTTTGAGACTCTTGACCTGGAAGACGTAGCCGTCGTCGAGGTCGAAAACAACGAGTTTTCCCTGAAATACAGGATGGTCAAAGAGGAGCCGCAAGGGAAGTTCCTGCTCTATTTCCCCTACGCCCGTCCGGAGGACAGCCGGAACTGGCTGCTGGATTTGTTGCTGGCGAATTTCGAGTTCAAGACGGATGAGGCCGATGCCATACTGCAGGACCTTGGATTACCCCAGGAGCTCAAAAAAGTTGTGGAGGAGCACAAGGCCTTTTTCAGGTCATCTGCCCGGTATGAAAGCCTTAAAGAACTCGCTTCCGGTGACGATACCGAACAATCCCTGCGTTACAAGATGCTGGCTGTTGTGTGCGGCACCGCTTCGAAACTGGAGGAAATTACCCTGAGCCTGGTCACCGAATGTTCGGAAGGCAGGGAGGAGAAGTTCAAGAGGATAAAAACCTGCAATCTGGAAGGGTTCTTCTGGGAAAAAATGGGAACTTATTTCGGTTACCGGACAAAAACGCCGTCGATACGGGATTTCGTGTATTCCCTTTTTGTGACGGCCTGGCGCACCGTGTCGGGTGGGGACCCCCCGTTGTCCAGTGAGGGCCTGATCTTCCTGAATCGATGGAAGGACAGCGCAAGCAGCCTGGAATCATTCAAGAAGATGTCTGCAGAGGTCGCGCAGAACTTGCATGTCGGGTCTGCCCTGAATCAGGAAGCTTTGGAGAATCTATTGAAACTCGACATTTATGAACAGGTCGACAAAAAAATCCTGCTTTTGCTGGTTGGCGACATCCTGACGGATTCAATAAGCCATTCCAGGGTCAAGGAAATTGTCGGCGCACGCAAGAAGACCCTCTGGTATGAAAAGTACAAAGATTATTACGGCTGCCTCGAGAAGGCGTCGGAATTCCTCGATAGGGTAAAGAATCTGGATCTTTCTCTCAAAAATGCCAGGGACGCATTCGAAAAATACACGTCAGTGTTCTACAGGCTGGATCAGTTGTACCGGCAGTTTCTCCTTTTCTACCGTCGCACGGGCCCCGATTCCACGCTGATGGAATTGTACAACAGGGTCCACAACCATTACTCCAATTCCTTCTTACTCGAAATCAACGACAGATGGCAGCAGCACGTCAATTCCATGGATGCCTGGGAAATAGAAACCGTTCCCGGCCAGCGATCCTTTTATCGCTGGTACGTCGATTCCTATCCAAAACAGGGGAAAAAGGTTTTCGTTGTCATCTCCGATGCCCTTCGCTACGAGGCGGCGGCGGAGCTGAAAGAAAGGATCCTGAAGCTTGACAGGTACCAGGCGGAGATCGAAAGCGTGCTTGGTGTGTTGCCCTCGTACACGCAGCTCGGGATGGCGGCCTTGCTGCCCCACGAAAAGCTTGCCTTTGGGGAGAATTTCTCGAACGTGCTGGTTGACGGCAGCAGCAGCCAGGGACTGTCGGCCAGAAATGACATTCTGAAAAAGATTGCCTCTTGCAAGGCGATGGCGATGGGGGCCGAGGAGTTTTTGAACCTAAACGCCCATGAAGAGGGCAGACGGATCTTCAGGGAAAACGACGTGATCTATATCTATCACAACGGCATTGACAAGACCGGCGACTCCAAAGACAGCGAGGGCCGCGTTGTGGAAGCCGTGGAAGAGGAATTCGAGATCCTGCTCAAGATCATCAAGAAGATCGTCAATGTCAACGGGACCAACATCCTGATAACCAGCGACCACGGGTTCATCTACCAGGACAAGGCCATTGAGGAAAGCGACTTCGCCCTGTACGAACCACCCGAAGGGGCGTCGGTCATCAACAGGCGGTTCGTCATCGGCAGAGACCTCAAGAGCCAGCCAGCCTTCAGGAAATTCACTTCTCTGCAGCTTGGGCTCGAAGGGAGCGCCGACGTCCTCATACCGAAATCCATCAACCGTCTGCGCGTGAAGGGGTCTGGAAGCCGTTTCGTCCACGGCGGGGCCAGTCTTCAGGAAACGGTTGTGCCGGTTTTGGTGGTTCGAAAACTTCGAAGCAGCGACGTCACCCTGGTGGATGTCGATGTCATCAGTCAATCCCGGATCACCTCGAGGCAACCGGTTTTCAATTTCTACCAGACCGAGCCGGTCGGCGAAAAGGTGCACCCCCGGGAGCTCAGGATCGGGCTTTACACGCTTGACGGAAGACCTTTGTCTGAAATAAAGAAAGAGATCTTCGATTCTGCCGACGAAATGGCAAGGGCGAGGGAGAAAAAACTCAGCTTCCTGCTTTCGAGGGAGGCGGACAGCCAGAACACCAAGGAAGTGCTCCTGAAGCTGGAAGAACCTGCCGCCCCCGGTGTGAGCCAGCACAGAATCTACAAGGAGATTACTTTAACCCTCAGTCTGTCCTTCGAAGGTGATTTCGAGGATTTCTAGAGCCTGACGTTCTTTGAAAGGCGGTGCCGGCGATGACGGAACTGGACAAAAAAATAAACGAGGTTTTCCCGGGTCTTGTGGTCAGGAAAGACCTGACGAAACTGGTGAAGGGAAATGCCATCGTCCCGAGTTACGTCCTGGATTACCTGCTCGGCCAGTACTGCGCCACCGATGACGAAGACACGATTTACTCCGGAGTCGAACGGGTCAAGGACATCCTTGCAAAGCACTACGTTCACAGAAACGAGGCCGCTCTCGTGCGGTCCACGATCAAGGAGAAAGGCCGCCACAAGGTCATCGACAAGATCACCGTCGACCTGAATGACAAGACGGGCTGTTATGAGGCGACTTTCTCGAACTTGGGCATCAAGGGTGTTCTCGTCGAATCCTCCATCGTCAAAAAACACAAACGCCTCCTGGTCGGCGGCGTGTGGTGCATCGCAGACATGGAATACAGCCAGTCGGAAGACCCCCGAATCGTCCCCTGGATCATGAACTCCCTGAAGCCCATTCAGGTCTCGCACATTGATGTCGAAAGGTTTCTGGAAGGCAGGGAGCAATTCACTTCCCGGGAATGGATCGACCTCATCATCCAGACTATCGGCTTCGACCCTGAGCAACTGAGCCAGCGGAACAAGATGTTCCAGATCACTCGCCTCATTGCCTACTGCGAAAGAAACTACAACCTCATAGAGCTGGGACCGAAAGGCACCGGAAAGTCCCACCTGTTTTCGGAGTTTTCGCCTCATGGCATCCTGATTTCGGGTGGAGAGGTGACGGTGGCGAAGCTTTTCGTGAACAACACCACCGGCAAGATCGGTCTGGTGGGGTACTGGGATTCGGTGGCCTTCGACGAGTTCGCGGGAACGCAGAAAAAAGTCGATAAGAGCCTCGTGGATATCCTGAAAAACTACATGGCGAATAAATCGTTTTCTCGGGGGACGGAGACCTTGGGAGCGGAAGCCTCCATGGCGTTTCTTGGCAATACCAAAAGGTCCGTTCCCTACATGCTCAAGCACAGCGACCTCTTCGATGAGCTGCCCGACAAGTACCGGGACACGGCGTTTCTTGACAGGCTGCACTGCTATATTCCCGGGTGGGAAGTGGACGTTCTCAGGGGAGAGCTTTTTACCTCCGGGTACGGTTTCATCGTCGATTACTTCGCGGAAATCCTGAAGCATTTCAGAAACTACGATTATTCCCTCGAATACAAAGACATCTTCGAACTCAATTCCACCATTGCCCAGCGTGACCTCGACGGAGTCCGGAAAACCTTCTCGGGTCTGATGAAACTCCTTTACCCGGGGAAAGGCTGTTCCAGGGAAGAGATGCAGGAAATCCTCTCCTTTTCAATGGAAGGGCGGAAGCGAGTCAAAGGCCAGCTTTTGAGGATGGACGAGACCTATATCCCCGTCACCTTCAGCTTTACCGACAAGGAGTCGGGGAAGGAATATTTCGTCAAAACCCTTGAGGAAAAACAGTACCCCGAGTTTTTCGGGGAAAACGGGCAGGTAACTGAGGAAGCAACGGGCCAGAACCAGAAGATTCCGCAAAGGGAAACAAGCCAGCCCGCATTGGAATCCGGCAAGCACATTCAGGTGACGGAGAACCAGAAAGGGATCAGCTTCGAAAAGCTCTTTGCCGACTACCTTAAGGGAGCCTCCTCGATCACCGTGCAAGATCCCTATATCAGGTACTTTCATCAGGCGAAGAACCTGAGCGAATTCATCCAGATGGTTCTGAAAATCAAACCCGTCGGAGACGAGGTTGACGTAAAGCTCATTACGAAGATGGATGAAACCGGGAGCAGCAACCAGGAGGGGCTTTTATCCAGACTGCAGGAAAACCTTGAAGGCTCCGGTATCAACTTCACCTACGAGTACGACGAGGGCAACACCATCCACGACAGGTACATAACCACAGACACTGGTTGGAAGATCATCCTCGGCCGCGGCCTTGACCTCTTTCAGCAATACGACTACAAGGACGCCTTCTGTCTTGCCAACAATATCCAGGAAGAAAGATACTGCAAGGCTTTTGAGGTGACGTATATCAGGAGCAAGGATTAAGGGTATCTCTAAAAATACCAGTTTTTAGTTGCAAATCTGCTATGATATTTGGGTTCAGACTTGTCCAAAATAGCTTTTTGTAAAAATTAAAGGTGCCTCCTGCAACCTTGGGATATCATTGGTTTGCCAAAACAAATCTTCCCAGGAGGAGGAGGCAGACCAATGCTAAAGGTTGCAAGCCTGTTCAGTCAAATACTTAGTCAAGTTTCGCGCATCGATTTTCAGAAACTGGTTGTCAAACACGGGGCTGAGCGTCATTCAAAAGGCTTTCGTTCCTGGACCCAGTTTGTTTCAATGCTATTTTGTCATCTTGCAAGGGCTGATTCGCTCCGCGAAATATGCCACGGTCTTTCCTGTTGCAACGGAAAGCTTGTACATCTGGGTGTAAACAGGAACCCGAACAAATCGACGCTCTCTTACGCCAACGAACATCGACCTTCTGAGCTTTTCCGGGACATGTTCTGGATCCTTATGGGCAAGTTCAGGGCATCGGGCAAGCTGGGCGTCCACGGCAAAAGGAAGTTCCGTTTCAAGAACAAG
>DMCT01000114.1:0-508 GCA_003446665.1 Synergistaceae bacterium | reverse complement strand
TCATGTCCTTCTGGACAGCAACGGTTGTTTTCAATGATCAGGAGGTCTGTTTCATATTTCATGGGCCAAATGTTGCATGGTTTTTCGTTTTCGTAGGCACAGATCTCATAAGCATAAGGGAACCTGTAACCTACTCGTATCGAGAGGCTGGGGTCAATTGGCTGCAAACGTTCTTCAAGGGATGGTGCAACAATATCCTTTACCCATTCGACTTCCTTCATCACCGACCTCCTTAGTTTTCCTGTTTGCCACTATTAGATAATCATGATTATCGTTTAAAATCAAATGGATGATTTAGCGAGAGTTATGAACTCTATCTGAAAAGAGCCTTCAGTGGGGAATACCGGTTGAAAAATGGGTGGCAAAGATAAGGCAAACTGAAGTGGAAGGTCATTCAGGTTTGGTCCTATTGCTTTCAATAGATTGTAATCTGAGGTTGTTTCCCAAAGATAAAAGGAGAACGAAAGCCCTTTGAATGACGTTCGTCGCCGTGTTTTGATCCCTCTTC
>DMCT01000077.1 GCA_003446665.1 Synergistaceae bacterium | reverse complement strand
CTTTTTTTGAGCCAGAACATTCACAAGAACCTCTCAATGCTGAAAGACAAAATGGGCGAGAAAATAGCTTCCGAAGCAGTGACACTTATAGACGACGGTACCCTTTCTGGAAAGCCCGGATCTACCCCCTTCGATGGTGAAGGCGTTCCGACCACTCGCACGGTTCTGCTATCGGGAGGAAAGGTTCAATCCTTTTTAAACGATCTCAAATACGCTAAAAAAGACGGCGTCACACCGACGGGAAACGCCGTGAGGTCTCCCGGGTCCATACCGGAAGCAGGCCTTTCCAACCTCTACCTTGAAGGCGGCTCAGGATCGGCCCGAAGCTTTCTCGAGACTCCGCAAAAGCGGCTTTTCATAACGGACCTCATGGGAGTGCATACCATCGACCCGGTGAGCGGAGATTATTCACTTGGGGCCAAAGGCGCCCTGTACAAATCAGGAGAACTCGTGCAGCCTGTTTCAGGCGTGACTGTAGCGGGTAACCTGCTGGAGCTTCTCATGAAGATCGTGGCGGTGGGGGATGATCTGCGGTTTTTCGGGGACATGGGCGGTTGTTCGGTGGTGATAGAGGATGTACCGGTCGCCGGGTCCTAAAAAAGTCCTTCTTTTTTTCATGATGTTTCTTTTGCTGGTTAACTCGGCCTCAGGAGCGGAAAGGTTGACCCTGTTAAAAGATGGTGCCGTGTTGGGAGGTTTGGACGCCAAGACTCACCAGGGCGGCCGTTTCGTCCCCGTAGGCAAGATGGCTGGACTTTTAGGATACAGGGTGGAAAAAACGGGGGATTCGCTCATAGTCCATGGGAGCAAGACTTCGTTAAAGTTTGTCCCCGGAGCGACGGCGGCAATTATTCAGGGTCAGATTATTGCCCTTTCCTACAACATGTTAGAGGAAAAAAACGGCTGGTGGATCGAAAAGGACGACGCGCTGAAAGCCTTTGGAAGTCTTGCTTCCCTTGATTCCGGACGGCAGGCGGAACTTTCCTGGGAAGAGGATAAAGCCGCTCAAAAAACCGCGAAAACACAAGACGCTGCTCCAATACAAAAAGAGGCGCCTGTATCCGTAAAACCTCCCACATCTGCGTCATCTGTTGGCGAATCAGTCCCGACGGTGACTTCCCTGCGTTGGGGATATCAGGATTTCGGGATACGAGCCGTGATAGACTACAACGGATCCCCGTCGATTGAGGTATCCCCCGAGACCGGACGGGTAGATGTGACGATTCAGGGTGTCGCCTTGCCCGGAGCGGTCTCTCCTTCGCCCTCGCCGGAGGAGGTGGAGGTTTCCGTTTCCCAGTTCGGAGACAGGGTTTGTTTTTCTTTCACTCACAGGGCACGAAAGGTAGAACATTTCGCCCTCGAAAGTCCCAGGCGCTACGTGGTGGATTTCCACAACCCTGAACCACTGAAAGAAAATGTTCCCTCAGTGGCCGAAACCCTGGCAGTGGAACCACCGGGGTTTGACGAAGACGGGAAAGCCGAAGGACCGTCTCCTTTACCTGTACCCCAAAAATCTCCTCACGATGACGGAAAGACCGTGGTTGTCATTGATCCGGGTCATGGCGGAAAGGACCCGGGAGCCGTCGCAAACGGAGCCAGAGAAAAGGATATAAACCTGCAAGTAGCGAAATACCTTGCTGACTCGCTCCGCCAGAAAGGGGTGGAGCCTGTTTTGACCAGAAGAGGAGATACCTACCTGAAGCTTTCCGAGAGGACAGACATCGCTATGCGCCGGAACGCCGACCTTTTCGTCAGCCTGCACTGCAATGCCCTCCCCGCGGGACGACACGCCAAGGGAGTGGAGATTTACCTCATGGCTTTGCCGACGGACAAGGACGCGATGGAATTGGCCAGAATAGAGAACAGAGAGATAATAAACGGGAGCGTGGAGTCCGACAAGGCTGTGGACAAGAGGACAGAGATGTTGCTAAAAATTCTCGGTGACATGCAGCAGAACGTCAAGATCCAGGAAAGCACGGACTTCGCCGAAGCCCTCTTTTCTGCGGGAAAGAAGGCCGGACTTAACATGCGCCGTGTGGCTCAGGCGCCATTCTATGTTCTCAGAGGAGCCGCCATGCCTTCGGTGCTTATAGAGATGGGCTTTCTGACGGAGAAATCAGAGGCTTCCTTGCTGAAAAATGCAGCATACCAAAAGAAACTTGCTGCCTCCATTTCGGCGGGTATAATGGAATATCTCGGTAAATGACATATGATTGGTGTTTGGTTTTTCAGACAGATATTTCGATCGTTTTTCGCACGTGAAGAGGCAGGTGCAGGATATGAGTTTTTTCGCTTTCGATGAAGAGAAAGACCGGAGACGATCACCCTGGCGGTATGATGCAGCCGTAAATGAAGACACGGATGTCGATCAGGAAAATGACAGCGGAGAAGAAGCCTTGAATCCCGAAGACGAGGAGGAAAGGAAAGCCCCTGTCGCGGTGCGGGTTCTTGTGTGGGCGGCGGTTGTGATGATTTTTTTCGCAATTGGATATTGGGGCTCCGGGCTTGTCATCAATTGGCTTGACCGCCGTGGTGTGATAAGGGACGAACAGTTAGTGCAGGGGACCGATGAAGTACGTCAATTGACCGTTCAGGAAGAGGGAAAGACGGATACCGCCGCAGGACCCAGGAGTCGTTTCCGCATTTATGTCCCCACTAATGGATCTTTCAGGGAAGAAACGGTTTCCTTCGTCGCAGGATTACTGGAGGACGACCTCAAAAACGTTCTTTCCGGACTTTTGGAGACTTACAGAAGAGAAGGACTGCTCTCGGGCGAAATCCGGGTTCTGCACGTTTTCAGAAACGGGGACAGGCTCTACCTGGATCTGAACGACCCGTTCCTTGAAAACATTTCCAAAATGCCCGAGGAAAAAGCCGTTTCTGTCATTACCGGTATAGTAAGTACCGTCGGCACAAATTTCTCGCCCATTAACAGAGTCCGCTTTCTCATAAACGGACGAGAAGTAAACGATACCAAACCCGTAGACCTTTCGTCCTTTTGGGCGATGCCTTCTTGAAATAACAGTCCAAAGAGATGGGGTAATAAAAAGTATGAAAAGACATGACGGACGGACGCCCGAAGAGCTTCGTCCCGTAACGATAGAAAGAGGTTTCACCAAGTACGCCGAGGGGTCCGTTCGCATTGGTTTCGGCGATACATGGTTGATATGTACTGCCTCCGTAGAAGAAAAGGTGCCTTCCTTTCTCAGGGGGAGCGGCCAGGGCTGGATAACCGCTGAATATTCCATGCTTCCGCGAGCGACGGAAATAAGGTCGCCCAGGGACAGCGTAAAGGGACGAATAAGCGGCAGAAGCCACGAGATTCAGCGTATCGTGGGAAGGTCTTTGAGAGCCGGGGTGGACCTGGGAAAGCTTGGGGAAAGAACTGTCTGGGTCGATTGCGACGTGATACAGGCGGACGGAGGAACAAGGACCGCCGCGATCACCGGAGGTTTCGTCGCTTTGGTGGATGCCCTGAGGAAACTTTACGGTGGGGGACATATAGATTGCATTCCGGTACGATCTTTCATAGCTGCTCTCAGCGTGGGCAAAGTAGAAGGTGTAATTATGGCGGACCTGTGTTACGAAGAAGATGCAGCGGCAGAGGTCGATTTCAATATCGTGATGAACGACAGGGGAGAATTTATAGAACTTCAGGGAACCGGGGAGTCAGGAACCTTTTCAAGAAACGAGCTCGACCGTTTGCTGGATATTGCAGGGGAAGGTGTAGGCAAACTGATCAAAATGCAAAAAGACAGCCTTGCCCTTACGAAAGAAGAGGAGGAGTCCCTTCTGTGACCGGGCCGATTCTTCTGGCAAGCGGCAACAGGAACAAGTACATCGAAATGTCAGAATTTTTGGAACCCGGCTGCATCAGCCTTCTTTTTGGTCCCGACGTTCTCGGGTTTGAGCTTGAAATCGAAGAAGACGGCGATACCTATGCGGGAAACGCCTTGAAGAAAGCCAGGATTTGGGCCGAAAAGACGGGAATACCATCTCTTGCAGATGACAGCGGGCTCGAGGTCAAGGCTTTGGGATGGGCACCCGGGATAGGTTCGGCCCGTGTCGCGGCAGACGACGCGGGTCGCATCCGTTGGCTGCTTGGGAGGATGGGAAACACCTCGGACAGGACGGCCAGATTTGTCGCATGCCTTGCACTGTTTTACCCTCAAGATGGTAAGTGTCTGTTGACCCAGGGGTATTGCTGGGGTCGGATAGCAAATGAACCTGTCGGGGATGAGGGGTTCGGATATGACCCGGTTTTCATCCCCCGGGGCTATGAAGAAACCTTTGCAAGCCTGGGGCGACGCGCCAAGTCGCGAATCTCCCATAGATCGATTGCCGCAATTTCGTTACGACGAATGCTACAAGACCGCTTCTGTGATAGAATGTGTACTCGCGCCAGATAAAGAACGCATGGGGAGGTGCGAAGCGTGGAAGTTATCCTGATGGTAATTCATATAATACTGGCCATTTCCGTGGTGGCCGTTATCCTGCTCCAACAGAGGAAACAGGGTGGATTTGGCGGTGTTTTCGGAGGGGGGACCCAGGCCGATACCGCGGGCGGGCAATGGCAGCGGTTCACTGTGCTCAGCAAGGTGACCATAATTCTCGCGGCGCTGTTCCTTGCTACGTCCTTGTTGCTGGTAGTCATGCCGAGATAAAAAGGATACGTGAAGATGAAGCCCAGGCCCCTTGACCGGCTCGCTGATGCTCATGCCCTTCCCGTAGACAAAGAGCGGTACTTCAGCGCCGAACATGAAGAAATCGAGGCCGGTCTTACGACCGACATATACTTTGTGAAAACCCGCGACGTGCTCGAAGCCGACGGAAGGCTCGAGGTTCCCGTTGTGGCGGAAATTTTCGCCCGCAAGGGGGGGGTTTTCGCCGGCCTCCCGGAGGTAGTTCGCCTGCTTGACGGGCATGGAGTCGAGGTACATTCGCTGGGTGAGGGGGATTCCTTCGAGGCAAAAGAAGTGCTAATGCGAATCAGTGGCCCCTACGCCGCTTTCGGTATGTACGAGACGGTCATCTTGGGGATGCTCGCAAGCTCTACAGGGTGGGCGACGGCCGCCAGAGAATGTGTAAAGGCCGCCGGCGGAAAGCCGGTTCTGTCTTTTGGAGCAAGGCATGTCCATCCGGCGGTAGCCCCGGTAATGGAACGAGCCGCTGTAGTGGCTGGAGGATGCGCGGGTGCCAGTTGCATACTTGGGGCCAAACTCGCGGGGATAGAACCGAAAGGGACGATACCTCACGCTGCCATACTGATTGCAGGTGATACAGTCAGGCTGGCGAAAATTTACGACGAGGTCCTTGAAGAAGGAGAACCTCGCCTTATTCTAGTCGACACCTTCAAGGATGAAGCAGAGGAATCCCTCAGGGTAGCCGAAGCACTGGGTGAAAAACTCTCGGGTGTGAGACTCGATACCCCTTCCGAGCGTGGAGGAGTGTCACCTGACCTGGTCCGAGAAGTAAGATACAGGCTTGATATTGCAGGTTTCGGGCACGTCTCCATAGTCGCTTCTGGCGGACTCAACCCGGAGGCCATTTCGAGGCTTGCAGAAGCCGGGGTTGATTCTTTCGGTGTAGGAAGTTACATCGCTCATGCCACGCCCCGGGACATGACCATGGATATAAAGGCGGTAGACGGACAACCCGTGGCAAAACGCGGTCGCTTCCCGGGGATCACGGAAAATCCGAGACTTGCGAGAGTCCTTTAGTCATCTTCGGCTGCTGATCCTCCGCTTGACACCTTGACAGCCCTTGGTTAGAATAACTTTCGCTCTGCCTTCAGGCAGTGTTGATATTTTGCGCTTGCGCCTCCGGTGTAGGCGAGGGAGTGACGAATAAATGTCCGGCAATACCACATTCATGGCGAAAAAGAACAATATCGAAAGGAAATGGTACGTGGTCGACGCCACCGACAAACCCCTCGGGAGGCTGGCCTCGCAGGTGGCGAAAATTCTTCAGGGCAAGCACAAGCCTGTTTATACCCCGCACGTGGATACCGGGGATTTTGTCATCGTACTGAATGCAGACAAGGTCAAGCTGACGGGGAGGAAGGCCCAGCAGTCCATGGTCTATCGGTACAGCGGGTACAAAGGCGGTCTCAAGGCCATTCCTTTCGGGGAATACCTGGCCAAGTCGCCTGACCGCCTGGTTGAGAAGGTCGTTAAGGGTATGCTCCCTAAAAACAGGTTGGTCTTCCACAGGAAATTGAAAGTTTACGCAGGTCCGAATCACCCCCACACGGCCCAAAAACCTGAGAAAATCGAGATCTAGACGGCCCAAAGCCGGAAAGGAGGAAACCCATGAGAGGAAGCGAATATTACTGGGGAACGGGAAGACGCAAGACCGCCCTCGCGCGGGTGCGCATCCGGCCGGGTGACGGCGCCGTCAAGGTCAACGACCGTACGCCTGAAGACTATTTTCCCCGGGCGGTTTGGCAAAATCACGCTTTTGAACCCCTTCGCGTCGCGGGGCTGGAAGGCAAGATAGATGTTTTTGTCAACGCGAGCGGCGGTGGACTGACGGGGCAAGCCGGTGCCGTAAGGCTGGGCATTGCAAGAGCACTTCTTAAATTGAATCCCGACCTGAAGCCTTCCCTTAAACAGGCAGGCCTGTTGACGCGAGATCCCAGGATGGTCGAGCGCAAGAAGTTCGGTCAGAAGGGTGCACGCGGCAAAAGACAGTACTCTAAGCGTTAATCCTGACAATCTTTATTGCCGGAACTTTTTAAAGGGGCGCCCAAGGCGCCCCTTTTGTGTCGCCCTTAACGAATTATGGCACGTTATGTCAACCTGAATTGACCGCCAGGGCTATTTAGGGCTAGGATATGTTTACATATAAGGTAAAAGAAGTGAAGGAGATGGAAATGGACGACAGTTTATGTACTC
>DMCT01000091.1:22683-27796 GCA_003446665.1 Synergistaceae bacterium | reverse complement strand
TAGAGCTTGAATTCGACCCGCTCGTGGTAAATGCGGAAACTCTGGCAAATGAGATTGAAAGGAACCACCCGGAATATAATCCGGTTCACGAAGAAGAAGCCCTGGTGCTTTTTGTAGCGCACAGCCCTTCGGGAAATGGGTTAACATACCTTGCTATCGTCAACGAATATTTAAAAGGCGGAGATGATACGAAACTTTTGATGATACTGTTGACCGAGGAAGCTCAGCAAAGGTTTTAAAATCCCCCTTGCATATACTCTTCAGTGCTTTATCATATATATAACATATCAATTTCTGTTTTTTCTATCGCTACCTGAAAGCAGGTGACAGAAATGAAAGAGGGCACTATCCGTGTGGTTATCGAAAACATTTCACCCTGCATTGCCAACGGCCGTTTCCCTATAAGGAGAATACCAGGGGAGTCAGTTGTGGTTGAAGCCGACGTTTTCGCCGACGGTCATGACGAAATAAAGGCAACTCTGCTTGTCAGCAGAGACTCCACCCTAAAAGTCCAAAATTGGGAAGAATACCCCATGGTTCACGTAGGCAACGATCGCTGGCGTGCCGCCTTCCTGGTCGAAGATATGGCCATGTACAGGTATGCCGTTCGCGGAGATATCGACAGATTCGCCACCCTTGTAAAAGACTTCGGCAAAAAGCTCGCCGCCGGCGAGGCGACTATAACAGATCGTGACCTCTTGTGCCTCGAAATAAAAAAGTCTGCAGGTAACGCATCGAATCCCGACCACAGCCTGCTTCTTGATTATCTGGAGCGCCTATCCAGCACCAGTAACCTGAACCTGATAAACTCGATACTGAACGAGGAAACTTTAAGGCTTTTGATGATCAGAAACGAAGGCAGCAAAGGTTTCGTCACCGAACCCCAGCAACCCCTTGAAGTGGACGTGGTCAGGCCAAAGGCCAGGTTCAGTACATGGTACGAGTTTTTCCCGCGTTCTACCTGTAACGGCCGGATGGGAGGAAATCTCGAAAGCGCCGCCGAAAGGCTTTCGGAAATAGCCAGAATGGGTTTTGACGTAGTCTATCTTCCTCCTGTTCACCCTATTGGCTTCACTGATCGAAAAGGCCCAAATAACACGCTCCCTGCCGGACCGCATGACCCGGGATGCCCCTGGGCCATTGGTTCGGACTTCGGGGGACATACCGCAATTCATCCCGACCTCGGAACCCTCGAAGATTTCAGGAACTTCGTTCAAAAAGCGCGGGAGCTGGACATGGAGGTCGCCATTGACCTGGCCTTCCAGTGCTCCAGGGATCATCCATACATTAAAACCCATCCAGAGTGGTTCAGGTGGCGACCCGACGGAAGCATTCAATATGCAGAGAATCCACCGAAAAAATACCAGGACGTGGTACCGTTCAATTTTGAGACGGACCATTGGGAAGAACTTTGGGAGGAATTAAAAAACGTAACGTCCTTTTGGGTCGACCAAGGAATACGGATCTTTCGTGTGGACAATCCACACACCAAACCCTTCCCCTTCTGGAGCTGGTTGATAAAAGAAATCAGAAAAGACAACCCCGACGTAATCTTTCTCGCCGAAGCCTTCACTCGCCCGAAAGTAATGCGCCGCCTGGCCAGAGAGGGTTTTGCTCAATCTTATACCTATTTCACTTGGAGAAACAGCAAACACGAAATACAGGAATACCTCCTTGAGCTGACTCAAACTGAACTTGCCGAATATTTCCAGCCTAACTTCTGGCCGAACACTCCGGACATCCTCCCCGAATTTCTCCAGATTGGAGGCAGGCCTGCCTTTGTTATCCGACTGGTTTTGGCCGCTACCCTTTCGTCATGTTACGGTATCTACGGCCCTGTTTACGAATTGATGATAGCCGACGCCTTGCCAGGCCGCGAGGAATACCTCAATTCGGAAAAATACGAAATTCGTGACTGGGACTGGGATAAGCCTGGGAACCTTAAGGATTTCATATCACGTCTAAATGCTATCCGACGGGAGAACAAAGCGCTGCAAACCACCAGAAACCTGAACTTTCTCAAAACCGACAACGACAACGTCGTTTTTTACCTCAAGGAAAGTACCGACGGTGATAACGTCCTTTTGACAGGCGTAAGCCTTGATCCCTTCTCGAGTCAGGAATGTCGGGTAAACCTGCCTTTGGAGGAACTCGGCATTGATCCCACCCAGGCTTATCTTCTCCACGACCTGCTGGGTGACGAAAAACACATCTGTCAGGGCGGCAGGATAACTTTCGAATTCGACCCGGCAGTACTTCCCGCTCGCGTATTTAGTATCCACCGGCGCTTGCGCAGAGAAGAAGACTTCGACTATTTCATGTGAAAAAACCAGAAAGGGAAAAAGCCATGAAAAACCAGGATCTTTGGTACAAAGACTCGATTATCTACCAATTACATGTCAAGGCCTTCTTTGACAGCAATAACGACGGCATAGGTGACTTGCAAGGATTGATACAAAAGCTTGATTACCTCAAGGACCTCGGTGTCAACACGCTTTGGCTGCTTCCTTTTTACCCTTCGCCTTTAAGGGATGACGGGTACGACATATCTGATTACCGGAATATCCATCCGGATTACGGGAGGCTGCGAGATTTCCGGTTGTTCCTCCGCAAGGCCCACGCGAAAGGCTTCAGGGTAGTCACCGAGTTGGTGATAAACCACACGTCCGATCAGCATCCCTGGTTCCAGAGGGCGCACAGGGCAAAACCGGGTTCTTCCTGGCGGAACTTCTATGTATGGAGCGACGATCCAAACAAGTTTTCAGAAGCCCGCATAATCTTTCAGGATTTCGAGACATCCAACTGGACCTACGACCCCATTGCGAAATCCTACTACTGGCATCGTTTTTATTCGCACCAACCGGATTTGAACTTCGACAACCCGCAAGTGCGCCAGGCCGTATTCAAGATTCTTGACCACTGGATGGATATGGGCGTCGACGGCTTCCGCCTTGACGCAATCCCCTACCTTTTCGAACGCGAAGGAACTAATTGCGAAAACCTTCCAGAAACCCACGAGTTTTTAAAGGAACTCAGAAGTCACGTGGACGAGAAATACGGTGACCGCATGCTTCTCGCCGAGGCTAACCAGTGGCCCGAGGACGCAGTAAGTTATTTCGGATACGGCGACGAATGTCACATGGCCTTCCATTTTCCTATAATGCCGAGAATTTTCATGTCGCTTTGGATGGAAGATCGTTTCCCTATAGTGGACATCATGGAGCAGACTCCCCCGATACCTGACCCGTGCCAGTGGGTGATGTTTCTTAGAAATCACGACGAGCTAACCCTCGAGATGGTTACAGACGAGGAGCGCGACTATATGTACAGGGTATACGCCAAGGATCCCAGGGCGCGAATTAACCTTGGCATAAGGCGTAGACTGTTTCCTCTTGTAGGACAGAACCGCCGCAGGGCGGAGCTTTTGAAGTTCATCCTTTTTTCCCTGCCCGGCGCGCCCTGTCTTTATTACGGAGACGAAATCGGCATGGGAGACAACTACTTCCTGGGAGACAGAAACGGCGTCAGGACACCGATGCAATGGTCACCGGACAGGAACGCGGGGTTCTCGAAGGTTAACCCACAGGAACTTTATCTTCCCGTAATAATGGACCCCGAATATCACTACGAAGCCATAAATGTTGAAAACCAGGAAAAAAACCCTTCTTCTTTTCTTTGGTGGATGCGGCGTGTCATCTCCATGAGGAAACAACTCAAGGCACTTGGCAGAGGGGAAATGGAAATCATCAATTGCTCGAATCCAAAGATATTAGCCTTTACCAGAGTCCACGACGACGAGGTCGTACTCGTCGTAGCCAACCTGTCAAGGTTTTCGCAGGTAGCCGAACTTGATCTTTCAGGATATCAGGGTTATCTGCCCGAAGAGGTATTCAGCGGAAATTCTTTCCCTAAAATCGGCTCCGAACCCTATGTCCTGACCATGGGCTTCCACGACTATTTCTGGTTCAGACTCAAGAAATCGCCTGAAAAGGTCTTGCTGAAAGAAGAGGGAATGGAAATACCCCATGTGCAGATACCGGTCTGGAAGAACATCCTCGACGGGACAGTCAGGCAGAAGCTGGAAAAGCAGGTCTTCCCTTCGTATCTGGCCAGATCCAGATGGTTTGCAGGAAAGGCAAAAACCATTCGCAGCGTTTCCATATTTGAATCTATCCCCGTCCAGAAAAACAATTCCCGGACCCACTACATGCTCCTCAGCGTGACTTATACGGAGGGAAGCCCCGATATGTACTCTGTGCCCGTTTCCTTTGCCTTCGGGGAAGAAGAAGGCGAAATCAGAAAAAACCATCCGGAAACCATTATTGCCGAAGCGACTCTGGATGGAAGCAACGGAATCCTTTACGACGGCGTCTACGACCCTTTACTGCAGTCCGCCCTGCTCGACATCCTGCTCAAAAAAAAGCGTATCAAAAACAGCAAAGGGGCCATCTACGGCGTACCCGGCCGTGAAACCAAAAAGCTCGTAATCCCCGAAAAGCTCAATTCCAGGGTTCTTCAGGCCGAGCAGAGCAACACTTCCATACTTTATGACGAGCTGCTTTTCCTCAAGTTGCTCCGAAAAGTAGCTGAGGGCATAAACCCTGACCTTGAGATCAGCAGGTTTCTTACTGAGAAAACGCGTTTTCTTCATACTCCCCGTTATATAGGCGCGCTGGAATATAACACGCCTTCATTGAGCCAACCCGTGGCGCTGGGAGTGTTTCATGAATACGTGCCCAACCAGGGAAGTGCCTGGTCGTTCACGCGTTCTTCGCTGGATCATTTCTTTGATGTCGTGCTATCGGAGACCATTGCTTCGCCAAAAGCTGAAAAGCTGACCTTTACGACAAAAACAACGAAAGAAGTGCCTGCGGAACTGATTGAAACAGCCGGAGACTTCTATTATGAGATGATGAAACTTCTCGGCCAAAGGACAGCCGAAATGCATTTGGCACTTGCGTCGGATAACGAAAACCCTTCATTCAAGCCTGAAAAGTTTTCCAGGCTTTACCAAAGGGCCATTTACCAGTCCATGAGAAGCCTGGCTTCGGTGGCACTGAAAACACTGAGAGGCCGACTCGACACCCTTCCGGAAGCTGTGGCGGGCCCGGCG
>DMCT01000091.1:12944-22499 GCA_003446665.1 Synergistaceae bacterium | reverse complement strand
AAAATAACTTCCCTCAAAATACGAATTCACGGTGATTACCACCTGGGACAGGTACTTTTTACGGGAAAGGATTTCAAAATCATCGACTTCGAGGGCGAGCCCATGCGGCCGCTGACAGAACGACGCCTCAAGCGTTCGCCTTTCAGGGACCTCGCAGGTATGCTTCGCTCCTTCGACTACGCCATATCATCGGCATTGAAAGACAGACTTTCGGTACGTCCCCAGGATGAACCACGCCTTTTCCCCTGGCGCAAGGCCTGGATCGCTTCGGCTTCAACAGCCTTCTTGAACGGTTATGTGGAAACTGCAGGGCAAGCGCCCTTCGTTCCTAACTCCGACTCGTCGGCGACTACTCTGCTTTATTCCTTCCTTCTCGAGAAGGCCTTTTATGAATTGAACTACGAGCTCAACAACCGTCCCGGATGGGTGGACATACCAATCAGGGGAATATTGGACCTCATCGAGGATGCGAGCGAGATGGAAACTCCTGCAGGAGGTGGTCGGCAATGAAAAACAACGTCATCAGGCACTCGCTAATGACTGATCAGGACATCTATTACTTCAAGGAGGGCACCCACGCCCGGCTCTATGAAAAACTGGGAGCCCATCCCGTAACGGTGAAAGGCGAAAAAGGCACTCACTTTGCGGTCTGGGCACCCAACGCCCGGCGCGTTTCCGTAATCGGCGATTTTAACGGCTGGAACACCGGGAGTCACGTGCTTCAGCAATATTGGCCCGATACGGGGATCCTGGAAGGTTTCATTCCCGGGGTAAGTCATGGTTCTCTTTACAAATACCGCGTAGAATCGATGGCTGGAACGCAAGACAAGGGCGACCCCTTCGCCTTCTTCTGGGAAATGCCTCCGGGCAACTCATCCATTGTCCATGACATCGACTGGTCCTGGACAGACGATGAATGGCTTGCGTCTAGGAAGAAGGCCAACGCCCTTGATTCGGCCATCTCCATTTATGAAGTGCACCTGGGATCGTGGCGACGCTCTCCGGAAAAGGGTAATGCTTTTTTAAACTACAGGGAATTAGCTGATCAACTTGTAAGCTACCTTCGGCAAACCAACTTCACCCATGTGGAATTTCTTCCTGTCATGGAACATCCCTTTTACGGGTCATGGGGCTACCAGACGCTGGGTTATTTCGCCCCAACGGCCAGATACGGGACTCCACAGGACTTTATGTACCTGGTAAACGAACTGCACAAATCAGGCATCGGGGTCATCCTTGACTGGGTCCCCTCTCATTTCCCCTCCGATTCCCATGGCTTGGCGCAATTCGACGGCACTTATCTTTACGAACACATGGACCCAAGGCTTGGCTTTCATCCCGACTGGAAGAGCTCGATTTTCAATTACGGCCGCAATGAAGTGCGATCATTCCTTACCAGCAGCGCCAATTTCTGGATCGACCGTTACCATGCGGACGGGCTACGTGTAGATGCCGTAGCATCCATGCTGTACCTGGACTATTCCAGGAAATCGGGAGAATGGATCCCTAACAGGTATGGAGGCAGGGAAAACCTGGAAGCCATAGAGTTCCTGAAACAAATGAACAGGACAGTCCATGAACTGAATGAAGGGGTGCTGACCATAGCCGAAGAGTCCACGGCCTGGCCCATGGTTACCAGACCCGCCGAGGTTGGAGGACTGGGATTCGACATGAAATGGAACATGGGTTGGATGCACGACATCCTGAGCTACTTTTCGCAGGATCCCATACACCGCAAATATCATCATGACAATCTGACCTTCAGCATCTGGTACGCTTTTTCGGAAAATTTCCTCCTGCCCTTATCGCATGACGAAGTGGTTCATGGGAAAGGGTCCCTCCTGGGGAAAATGCCCGGCGACGACTGGCAGAAATTCGCGAATCTGCGTCTTCTTATGGGTTACATGTACAGCCATCCGGGCAAAAAACTACTTTTTATGGGAAGCGAAATCGGCCAATGGAGTGAATGGAACCACGATACCAGCCTGGACTGGCACCTGACCGAATTCGAACCGCATCAGCGCCTGCAACGGTGGGTCGAGGATCTCAACGCATTATACAGAGGTGAGCCCGCCCTTTTCCGGCAGGATACAACTCCTGAGGGCTTCAGCTGGGTTGACTTCAGGGATTGGGAAAGCAGCGTAATTTCTTTTCTGAGAAAGGCAGGAGAGGACGGCCCGACGGTTCTGGCCGTTTGTAATTTCACGCCCGTTCCGCGCCATAATTACAGAATAGGCGTCCCAAAAAGTGGTTTCTGGAAAGAAATTATAAACAGCGACGCTAAAGATTACGGCGGAAGCGGTCAAGGGAATTTCGGAGGAATCGAGACGACACCCGTGCCCTATCACGGATTCGAACAGTCCCTTTCCGTTGTTCTTCCTCCCCTGTCGATCGTTCTTTTCAAAGGGCCCGACAAAGACTGAAAAAGACAAACAGGGGTGAACGTCATGAACCTCAGGAAATTCACCGCCAGGGCCAATCGGTTTATAGAATTACTGCCGCCTGCGCTTTTAGCGAACCTGAACGGCGGTATCATAGTTGAACCGAAAGCGAAGCAAGAAGGTGGTTACCTGATTATGGGGGAATACCTTGAAGACCCCGGTCTCGGTCGTCTTGTCGTTCTTTATTACGGTTCCTTCAGAGAGAGTCTCGGAAGTGCCCCCGAAACAGAATGGGACGAGGAAATCGAGGAGACTATTCTTCACGAACTTCGTCATCACGTAGAATCCCTCGCCGGGATAGACGACCTGTCCGTCGAGGAAATGCTCGAATTGCAGGACGAGTATTTCGACGAGGGAAACTAAAAACACGGGCAATCGGCTGTGTCTTTTTTCAAAAAACTCCCTTCATCGAAAGAGAAATCCTTTTCCTTTCGATGTCGACGCTTGTAATCCTTACATTGACCTTCTGCCCTACCTTAAGTATTTTTTGCGGATTTTTGACATAACTGTCCGCCATGCGGCTGACATGGACCAATCCATCCACATGAACCCCTATGTCAACGAAGGCCCCGAAGTCCGTTACATTGCTGACGACGCCATCAAGGACCATTCCTTCCGCAAGGTCTTCAATCGACTTGATTCGCGGATCGAAAGCAGGGATTTCGAAGCTCTCTCTCGGGTCTCTCCCGGGCCGTGCCAGTTCATCCATAATATCCTCCAGTGTCGGCAAACCTATTTCGCCGCCTGCATAATTCCTGATATCGATTGCGGCACGAAGGTTTTCATCTTCAAGAAGGTCGGCGACACTACAATTCCGGTCGGCTGCCATGGCCTCGACGATTTTATAGTGGTCAGGATGCACCGCACTCGCGTCCAGCGGGTTATCGCCACCACGAATCCTGAGGAAACCGCTTGCCTGCTCGAAGGCCTTCGGACCCAGGCGCGGCACCTTTTTTAGGTCCTCGCGGGATCTGAAAGGGCCTTCCTTTCTCCTGAATTCAACGATATTTTCAGCCAGCGTCGGGCCTATGCCCGAAACGTACGACAAAAGGTGGCGGCTCGCAATGTTAACCTCCACGCCTACGCGATTCACGCAGGAGACCACCACGTCATCGAGCCTGCTCCTGAGGGCTTTTTGATCCACATCATGCTGGTACTGGCCTACTCCAATCGACTTTGGATCTATCTTTACCAGTTCGGACAGAGGGTCCTGCAGCCGGCGACCTATAGAAACAGCCCCTCTTACCGTTACGTCCTGCTCCGGCAGTTCCTCCCGCGCCACCTCTGACGCCGAATAGACCGAGGCTCCGCTTTCATTCACTATAAGGATTGCCTGATTTACTGAAAGACCAAGGCTCCGGAAAAACTCGCCGGTTTCCCTACCGGCTGTACCATTTCCTATTGCTACTACTTCGACAGGAAATTCGTCGAGAAGTTTCTTGACTTTGACCTTTGCTTCTTCCAGTTTCTTTTTACCACTGAAGGGGAATATCGTTTCCGTCGCCACAAGCTCGCCCTGAGAGTCAAGAATAACCAGTTTGCACCCCGTTCTTATACCGGGGTCGACAGCGAGGACCGGTTTTCTTCCAAGTGGAGGCGCGAGTAGAAGGTTTTCAAGGTTGGCTGCAAAGACTTCTATGGCCTTTTTATCAGCCTTGCGCTTGAGTGCGTTTCTAAGCTCCGTTTCCATGGAAGCAGCAAGCAGCCTCCGGTAACCGTCGCGCAGAGCCGTACGGACTTCCCTGCTCGCGCCGTTTTCAACCGAGATAAAGGCCTCTTCCATTATCCGCAGCGCCTCTTCTTCGGGAGGAAGAATCGAGAGTTGCAAGATCTGTCCCTTCTCCCCCCTGAAAAGGGCAAGGATCCGGTGAGAAGGGACAGATCTTGCGGCCTCGTCCCATTTGAAATAATCCGCGTACACGGCTCCCTCGGTTTCCTTTCCTTCGATTACCCTCGAACGGAGCCTGCCCCGCCTCACGAAAAGAATACGCATTGCAGAACGTATCCTTGCATCTTCACTGGCCTTTTCCGAAATAATGTCTCTCGCTCCGGCAAGGGCCTCCGCTTCGCTGGATACCTCCTTTTCCGCGTTTATGTACTCTTCTGCCTTCTTTTCGGGAATAATGGGGGGAATAACACCTTTGGCCGCCCGCATCAGAATTTCCGCCAGTTCCTCGAGGCCCTTTTCCCTGGCGATCATCGCTCGAGTGCGCCGTTTTGGCCGGTACGGGAGATACAAATCCTCCAACCTCGCGACATTCGGTGCCGACTCGATTACGTTTTCCAGTTCGGGAGTCAGAAGGTTCCGTTCATTCAATGAACGGAGGATGGCTTTACGCCTTTTGTCAAGCTCCTCAAGCTGCACAGCCCTGTCACGAACCGCCCTGATCGCCGTTTCATCCAGTGAACCCGTGGCCTCTTTCCTGTATCTGGCTATAAAGGGAACGGTGGCCCCGTTTCCCAAAAGTTCCAGTACGGCTTCGACCTGTTCGCTTCTGAGATCGAGCTCCCTGGCTATGAGTTTTATGTGTTTGTCGCTCATTAAGGTCCTCCATTCACTTCATACTTTCGCGCTTCGTTTTGGTTTGCGGTGCTGAATTAACCGTCACCTTGCAATGCCCTTTTTACAGCCTCATATCCACGACGTATCAAATCCTCTGCCTTGTTCATATCGTACATGCTATAAGATGACAGGTCAGGTTGTATTAAAAGGTCTGCGCGCTCCGTCTGCAGCCGCGTGGCGGCCTTAAGAGTGAAATCGAAAGAACGGAGCAGGACTTCTATGATGTTTTTCGGTCTTTCTTTTCTGCGTCCACTGTTGAGGTCCACACCTATAATAAAGTCTGCTCCCATATCCTGCAGGGGAGAAACAGGGACGTTTTCGACGATACCACCGTCTACCAGGAGCCTTCCATCTATCTCGACGGGCACGAATACTCCCGGGATGCAAGTGCTCGCCATTACTGCCTTTCGCACGTACCCTTCTTTGAGAATAATCTCCTCTCCGGTAGTAATATCTGTCGCCACTATGGCAAGTGGAATTTCCGCCTCTTCGATTCTGGCGTTCCCTATGTTTTGCTCAATAAAGGAACCAAGCTTTTCGTTGGAAAGCAACCCATACTGCGAAAGCGAAAGCTTAGAAATCTCCATCCATTTTATTTCGTGCGCTATTTCCGCCAGCTTCTCCCAGGGCATCCCGAAAGCATAAAGCGAAGCGACAAGCGCCCCGGCACTTGTTCCGGAGATGCAGCCTATCTGGATTCCAAGTTCCTCCACAGCCTTGAGGACCCCTATATGCGCCGCCCCCAAAGCACCGCCTCCCCCAAGGGCAAGACCAATCTTTTTGCCTTCGAGATTATTCATTGACCCCATCTCCTCCATTTACTTCAACGATCACTAACACTTAATACGATAGTTAATATAAGAGTTCGACTGTTTTTATTGCTTTGAAAGACCTCAAACCACTCTTATCAATCTTACCGTGGCGGTACTGTAACTGGGAAGCGCACTTTTATTTGACCCTGATGGTATTAAAATATATACTTGAAATACTTATAAAAGTCGTTTCTAATAAAATTGGGAACAGGGAGTGATAGCTGATGAATCTGGTAGATGTGCTGCAAATGGCTGTCAACGCGGAAATCGAAGGCAGGGAACTTTACAAGACGGCCAGCGAGAAAACCTCCGACGAAAAGGCCAAAAAGGTTTTCAAGATGCTTGCCGATGAGGAACAGACTCACATCGACAACATAGTCCAGATGGCAAAGGATTATAAAGCCGGCAAGGAGCTTACCATGCCCGACCTTCCTGCCCCGGCTTCCTTTGAGGACGCAGAAAGCCCTATTTTCACCAGAGAGTTCAAGGAAAAAGTATCCGACTTCGACATGACCGCCCTTAACATCGGCATAAAGCTCGAGCTGGAATCAGAGAAATTCTACAAGGAGGCTGCAGCCGAAGCTTCTGAAAAAGCGGTGAAAGACTTGTTTAACCACCTTGCAGAGTGGGAGCACGGTCACTACGAATTCCTGAAAAACCAGGTTTCTTTCTTTGAAAGCTATTATAAACTTAAAAACAGCCTGTACCGCTTCTAAGACTATTTAAAAAATCCTGCAAAGAGGTTCTTCAGGTTAAGGAATTCGTCATAAGCCGGACAGACGTGATCGTAAAGGGCACTCCGGAAGAAAATCAAAGGGATTTCTTCCGGAGTGTTTTTTAAAAAGACACAATTAGTCCTTCTTTCAAAGACTGATCGGGGAGGCTACGAATGTTTACATTCGACAAAATCAAACAACTTGGTTATTTTTTCGGCATCGTGCTGATGATCCTAGGCGCGGTCTTTATCGTCATGCCTGAACGGATCATAGGGATCATGACAGTTCTGATAGGAGCCATACTGCTGGCTTATGGCCTTTTCAGGACCATAGCGATTCTTTTAAAGTGGACCACCGTCAAGAACAGGGTTTTCCTGCTGGCGTTGGGCCTCGCTTCAATGGCAGCTGGGACCTACATCCTCTTGAACACTCAGGCGGCAATACGCATAACCGGCATCGTTTTGGGAATTTTCGCCCTCCTTCTCGCGCTGGACCGCTTCGTTTCGGCACACAGGATGCGCGGGCAGGCTAACATACTACCGGCAGTTATGTTTGGTTTCATCCACCTGGCTTTCGCCGCCGGTCTCATTTATTCTTCGATGAAAATGTTTTCCTTTATCGTTTTTCTTTACGGCTTCTACCTGTTTGCCTCAGGAGTTATGGTCGTATTATCCATCAGACTTTTCAAGGACTTCTGATTTCACTTCGGAAATTCATCCCAATAACCAAAGGGTCACACTATTGGGAAGAGTCACAAAAAAATAAAATCCTCAAATCGGCTCAATTGCCCAGGATCACCTTGCTGCACTCGCTCAGTTTTTGCGCCGAAACGCCGAACGCTTTGCAGAACTTCTCGTCCTCGAAGGTTTCAACAAAGATACGGCTGGGGTCCAGTTTTGTTATGACATCTTTGATGCGCCCGATGGAATCAGGGTTGTCATTTACACCCCTTATCAGGGTCACATAAATGACAAACTCTCCTTTATATCTTTCCCTGAAACCGATCATGTTTTTCCAATATTCTTCGAGCGTATACCCTTCCAGGGGTCTTTGATATTTTCGGAAATCCTCTTCTGTCGTCGCCTTAATCTCACCTGATATCTCATCACAAAACAAGGCGACCTTCGCGAATTGCGGATAACCAAGCAGGTATCCGTTCGTATAAAGACTGACCTTGACGTTTTTGTCTTTCGCCAGAAAGACTATCTCCTCTAGCCGGCTGTTTAGAAAGGATTCCCCCATGGAATTGATAAAAAGCACGTCGGGTTTTTCTACCTCTATCTCCCTTTCCAAATAAGACAGAAAAGCTTCCGTTTCGTCGAAATGGTGCGCTTTATCAGTTTTCTCTCCTTTCTGCCCTATCGGACAAAAGACACACCCGAAAGTGCAATATTTTGTAGGGAGAACGTTGATTTCCATTACCTTCCTGTTTTGGCTGTCGGTGAAAATCTTTTTTACACGCATCTGGCTCAAGCCACCGTCTCCTTGTTCGTTAATCTTTCAAATCGCATACTGGAATACCGTCCGCTCCACCCGTTTTTTCCTTGGAGGGTCTCTGTTTTTTTCTTTCACGCACTTTATTTTTATCCTCTCAAGAAATGCACACTCCGGCAACCCCGGCTCGGATCATCTGGAGATTCAGGCAAGAAAACAGAGACCTTGCATCTTTTATGTTTGAGTTTTCCAAGCTTGTTTTAATCTCGTTGATACCAATTTTATCATGCAGTTCTGGGGGTAATGCCTTTCTGTAATAGAAATTTTTATCACGAAGAAAGATGTGGCTTGCTGACTTGCCAAGGCTTGAAGACATTTTTGGACCACCTTTTTGGACCAAGCTGCAAATCCAAGGAAATTTTAGTAAACTGAAGGGATAAAAAAAGCAGTCCCGGACTGTGTTTGCAAGGACTGCTTAACATTTTCTGGTGGAGGCGCGGGGAATCGAACCCCGGTCCGACAGGGGCCAGCCCTGTGTTTCTCCGTGCGCATTCCCCGTTTTGATGTCGGATGCGGGCTCCCGGGGACAGGATCCCTCATCCCGAGCTTCCTGAGTCTTTTCCGGTCACCCCGGAAGCAAAGGAACCGGAGCATCCGCCGTTTGTGACGTCCTCAAGGAACCCCGGCGGAGTAGATTCCAAGGGACGGGCTACTTAATCCTTAAGCAGCCAGTGCGTAGTTTTCGTTGGCACTTATTGTTGGGGTACCGCTGTTTAACGAGTTGCGGAGAACTCGGCACGCTTCACAGGACCCTCCATCCTGCCGTCGAAACCTGTCGCCCCCATATCTTTTTATAAATGTCATTCTCTGCGTTTCAGCGTTTTTTCCATCGCTCGCCTGGCATCACGTTCAGCTATGGCTTCTCTCTTGTCGTGTTTGGCCTTGCCTTTTACCAAGGCCAGTTCTACTTTCGCCCATTTATTATCTTTCAGGTAAAGCGACAACGGAACCAGAGTCAACCCCTTTTCCCGCGTCTTACCGATCAGCCTTTTTATCTCCTCCGCTCGTAGCAAGAGTTTCCTGGGTCTCAAAGGATCGTGATTGTAATGTGTTCCTTTTTCATAGGGCGATATATGAACATTATAAAGCCATGCTTCCGAACCTGTGACCCTGGCGTATCCATCCTTGAGATTTACCTTGCCTGCCCTTATGGATTTTATCTCCGTTCCCGTGAGCACCAGTCCCGCCTCATAGGTTTCTATGATGAAATAGTCGAAACGTGCTTTTTTGTTTCTGGCTACGACGGAATTTACCATTGTCCCCTCCTGGTAACGTAATTATACTATTGCAAAAGCTAATGGTCAAATATAATCAGACGGGGCCTTCATTGTGGAAAAAGAAAAGGACCCCGCACACTTATACGGGATCCCTTCTTGTTTCCTGATTGGTCGGGGCGAGAGGATTTGAACCTCCGACCTCCTAGTCCCGAACCAGGCGCGCTAACCAGTCTGCGCTACGCCCCGAACGTCGAGCATTCTAGCACCTGGCGCATAGGGACGTCAATGTCATTTAGGAGCTGATAACCTGCA
>DMCT01000091.1:7212-12859 GCA_003446665.1 Synergistaceae bacterium | reverse complement strand
CCTGACATTGATACCGCTCGCACAATAGTGGTAGTATTTTGATTACGGCGGTAAACTAGGTACACTAGTTTTGTTCATTTAAATAAAGTCACGAGCAGGAAACATCGAGGTATCAGGAAACACTCATTTCCAAGGGGGGAAACAGATAAATGGAGAAAATGAAGGTTCTCGCTGAATGGCCCTACGAACCGGCAAAGCCGCGTCGCGGATACACCGGGAAGACCTTGAAGGTGAACGTAGGTGAAATGACCTTTGAGGCCAAGGATGTTTCAGAAGACATGAAAGAAAAGTTCGTAGGCGGCAGGGGTTTTGACCTCAAGCTCCTGTGGGATTCCGTCAAGGACACGACCAAGTGGAATGATCCCGAAAACGAGATTGTCTTTTCAGGCGGACCTCTTTGCGGAATAACCCAGTACCCCGGGACAGGAAAGTTCTACGCCGCTTTTATTTCGCCTTTGACAGAGCAGACATATGACAGCAACGCCGGCGGCCATTTCGGTCCTCTTTTGAAGTTCGCGGGATGGGATGCTCTCGAGGTACAGGGTAAGGCCGAAAGGGATGTAATTCTTGTAATCGATTCCGACGAGAAGAAAGTCCATATTCTGGAATCTCCATTTACCGACATCAACGCCTACTCTATAACCAAGGCCCTTTACGAGTATTTTGGAGACCCCGAAGACCTCAACGACCGCAGACATATTTCTATAATCTCAGCTGGTAAAGGCGCCGAAACAACATATTGGGGCTGTTTGAACAGCAGTTTCTGGGACACTCACAGGAAGGACTTCCGCCTGAAACAGGCAGGACGCGGCGGCGGCGGTACTGTGCTGAGGAACAAGAAGATCGCGGCTATCGTAGTCAAAAGTCACAATCTGAGCGGGACCGCCAACGATCCGGTAGATATTGATACCATTACCAAAATCGGACACAAGCTTCACAAAGAGATCTTCACCCTGGACGCCAAGCAGTGCAGGATGCGTACCGCCGGAACGCCTCATCTCAACGAGATAATGAACGAATACCACCTGCTTCCCACGAACAATTACAAGTTCGGCCAACATCCCGAGGCGGACAAGATTCATTCGAAAGTGTACGAGAAAATGTTCACCCAGGGCATACCTGACGGCTGCTGGTACGGCTGTACCCTTGCCTGCGCAAAGGCCGTAGACAATTTCACGCTTAAGACGGGACCACTTAAAGGGAAAGTAGTAACCGTCGATGGCCCCGAGTACGAAACAGCGGCCGGAATGGGGTCCAACGTCGGTGTGTTCGACCCCGAATGGACCGTGGAAGTCAATTTCTACGCTGACCATTACGGGATAGACACCATCTCGCTTGGAACGGGCCTTGCCTTTGTATGCGAATGCTACGAACTGGGCTATCTCACGAAAGAACATACCAATGGCCTTGAACTCAAATTCGGGAACAAGGATGACATTCTCGAGCTAGTCCACCGTATGGGCGATGGAAAGGACGGTTTCGCGAAAATAGTCGGTCTCGGCGTGGCCCGAATGAAAGACATCTTCGCCGAGAAATTCGGGGCACCCAGGGAAATACTCGAAAAAATCGGCATGGAAGGCCAGGGTATCGAGGTATCTGAGTACGTCCCCAAGGAATCTATCGCCCAGTGGGGAGGGTATTTCCTGACGTTGAAGGGGCCACAGCATGACGAAGCATGGCTTATCTTCATGGACAGGGTAAACAAGCAGCTGCCGACCTTTGAAGACAAGGCCGAGGCGCTTCACTATTTCCCCAACTTCCGCCTATGGTTCTCTCTTGTAGGACTTTGCAAGCTTCCATGGAACGATATCGAACCAGCGGACAACGCGACCAAGTACCCGCCGCAGGAAGCTGCGAAAGTTCCTGAGCACGTTCAAAACTACGTGGACATTTTCAATGCAGTCACCGGGAAAAAAATTACCAAGGAAGACCTCATCCTTCAGTCCGAGAGGGTTTACAACTTCCAAAGGGTCTTCCAGCTCAGGCTCGGAAAAGGAACCCGCAAATACCACAAGATTCCGGACAGGGCGCTCGGACCGGTGTTTCCCGATGAATGGGAAGCGCGCGCAGAATACTACGACAAAGAACTCAAAGAAGGCGGAGTAGATCCACAGGGGCTCTCTACAGAGGAAAAAATAGCAAAACTCAACAAAATCCGCAGGGAACAATGGGAAAAACTGGTTGACACGGTCTATAAACGCAGGGGATGGGACAGAAACGGAATTCCCACAGTGGAAACCCTTAGACGGCTCGGCATCGACTATCCCGAAGTGGTGGCCGTCGTGGAGAAACACGCCAAACCGGAGGACCAGTGGAAGGAATAGGTAAAAATGATAACTGTAAATGCTGAACCGATGGAATGGGAAGAAGGGATGACTGTAAAGGACATTCTGGAAAGGAAAAATTACACCTTTCCCTTGCTGGCGGTGTGGATAGACGACGTTCCGGTCCCCAGGGACAAGTTCGACTCCACCGCTGTTCCTGACGGGGCCAAGGTCCAGGTAATTCACATGATCAGCGGTGGTTAGCGTAAATTAAAAAACGCAGACAAATAAAGTGAAGGACCGGGTAGATAGCCCGGTCCTTCACTTTTACGTCTTTGTATTTTCAGGTTTTCTCACCTTTAACTTATCGATTAACCTTCGTCGCGTCGTTTAAAACGCAATGTGTTATTCGAGTCTTTGGACCAGCCGTCGTTCCTGTAAAAGCCTCTTTCAGTCCTTTCCGCCCCCAGAGGAATTTCCACCCATCCCCAGGGTGTCACCAACAAAAACCGCAACTGGACCCCGTAAGCTTCAAGCGCCCGTATGTGTTGTACGTACCTTGCAACCTCGCCGATAATCCAGCTGTCGCTTACGATCCAGACTCGTTTGCATGTCTCCCGGCCAAAAAGGGCCGCATGATCCACCGTCATGCGCATTCCTTCATCAAAATCCACTGTCCCGACACACAGTACCACTACATCTTCGTGACCGGCAGGTTCGTAAGGCGCCGGAAGCAAGTCGGCGTAACGTTCCATCCATTCAAGCTGGCCGAAAAGCGCCTCCGGGTCAGCCAACCGCCTGTCCGAGTAAGACTGGAAGAAATCATCGGGCTGGCTTCCGGAATCAGGGTACAGGGCGCTTGCCATCCAATCCTGCACAACAGAAACCAGCTTGACGATAAAAGGAGGCTGTGTCGGGCCGGACATGACTCTAAGGAGATCCCCAACGGTGATCTCTTTTTCCCCGTTCCTTTCATTGCCTTCAGGGCGCTCATTCTTTTTGCGGCTCACACAAAGCACCTCCCCTTTTTTGAAAGTTTCCCGAGTTTATCACAAAGCTGCAGAAAATACATCAGCCTTCGCTGCATTCTCACCACCACTTGCCTTATAATGTAAGATATCAGGAAAACCAGAAAAAAACGAGGTGAGAAGCATGAAATATTTTGACCTTGATTCAGAGAACACTCAACTTCTACTCATCGATTTCCAGGAAAAATTGTTCCCCGCGGTCTGCGATGACAGCAAGACGGCCCGAAACGTACAGACACTTTTAAAGGCATGCGAAACATTGCAAATTCCAGTCAAGTATACTGAGCACTACCCCCAGGGGCTCGGGAAAACGATCCCCCAGATTTTGGAAGCTATTCCCAAGGATAGTCGACGTTTCGAAAAGATTCATTTTTCATGCTGCGATGAACCGGAATTCGAGACGTTTATACGCTATGCAGGCAGGGATCGCATTGTTATAGCCGGAATAGAAAGCCACATCTGCGTCCTTCAAACGGCCTCGGATCTTCTTTCCAGGGAGTACAGGGTTTTTATTGCTTCAGATGCGTGTTCAAGCCGGAAAATGGAACACCACGCCGAAGCCATGGATATTTTGCGCTCAATGGGAGCTTTAGTGGTTCCCACCGAAACAATTGTCTACAGGCTCCTTCGTAAAGCCGGAACATCGGCCTTCAAAACGATGTTGCCCTTGTTCAAGTAAGCAGGTTCAATAATTAATGCCAAATGCAAAGGCTTGTCTGACTTTTCTCGGAACGGGTGGAAGCCGTTTTTCAATCATGCATCAGCTCAGGGCCTCAGGTGGTCTGTGGTTCGACTGGCGCGCCTTTCCGGTTGCCATAGATCCCGGGCCCGGCGCCCTGGTAAGAATGTGCCAGAATCAGCCGTCTCTTGACCCGACCACACTTGAGGTTATCCTCGTTACGCACAAGCATCTGGATCACACCACGGATCTCAACGTTCTCGTCGAAGCAATGACTGGAGGAGGTTTCAACAAGCGCGGAACCGTCGTTGTTCCGGCCGACGCCGTCTACGGTTTTGAACCCGTGCTTCACAAATACCTTCAAAAGAAGATGCATCGTCTGGAAACGTGGAAAAACGAAGGAGCGATCAACCTAGCGGGAAACAGGACCGTAAAATCCGTGCCTCTCACACACCACGGAGTCGAATGCTACGGCATCGTCTTTCAGGAAAACGGATCGCCACTCTGGGGTCTTATCCCGGACACAAGGTTCGATCAGGAATGGATCGAACACTACCGGAAATGCAGGCTTCTTGTGGTGAACATGACACTTGCAAAGGAGCGCAGCCACCTTGATCACCTTTCCCCAGTGCATGTTTCGAGACTGGTGGAAACCCTAGAGCCGGAATTGACATTACTCACACATTTCGGGAGAGGCGTTCTTAAAGAAGGACCGGAAAAGATAGCCGAAAACATCGGCAAAGGCAAGTTCAGGGTAATGGCGGCCAGGGACGGAATGCGCGTTGATATAGACGATCTTCTCATTGAGTTCCCAGACACGAATAACAAACAACCCCTTTGCAGCACTTCCTTGTAACCCGTTTTTACTGTTATCATAAAATTCAGTTTGTCTCATCAGGATTTCGGCGGTGGGACAAATACGCTTGAAGGAGGTTGCCTCTGATGCCTGTGGACAAAACCCGTGCTTTTGAACTTCATAAAAAGGCAAAAGGTAAAATCAAGATTTATCCCACTATAAACATCAATAGCCCTGAGGAGTTGAGGCTCGCTTACATACCCGGAAGCGTTCCCGCCGCAATGGCCATAAAGGAAGAACCGGAGCTGAGTTATGAATACACTGGACGCGGGAACAGGATTGCGGTAATAACCGACGGAAGCGCGGTTTTGGGTCTGGGGGACGTAGGACCTGACGCCGCTTTGCCGGTTATCGAGGGAAAGTGCCTGATTTTCAAGATCTTCGGTGACGTCAACGCCCTTCCGATATGTCTCGACACCAGAGACCCGGAAGACATCGTCCATTTCGCGACAAGCATGGCACCCAGTCTCGGCGGGATAAACATCGAAGACATCGACAGTCCAAGGACGTTCATGATCGTGCGCGAACTCCAGTCAAGGGTTGACATCCCCGTGCTATGCGACGACCAGCATGGCACTGCAGTAGTTACCTTGGCCGGCCTCTGGAACGCACTGGAGGTAACAGGCAAGAAAATGGACGAGCTTAAGATCGTGATCAACGGCGCAGGTCCAGCGGGGATTTCCGTAGCGGAGCTTTTATTATACGCTGGAGCGAAGAATGTGACCGTACTCAATCGTTCGGGCATCCTTTGTGAATCAAACCCTCACATGAACCAGTTCCAACAGGAACTTGCCTCAAAAACCAACCCGGAAAACAAAAA
>DMCT01000091.1:3023-6999 GCA_003446665.1 Synergistaceae bacterium | reverse complement strand
CTTCCTGAGCCCGAAATCACTCCAGAGGAAGCCTACGCGGCCGGGGCCGCCATAGTGGCCACCGGACTTTCGGATTATCCGAACGCATTGCCGAATCTTCACTCTTCGCCGGGAATAATGAGGGGACTCCTGGATGTTCGTGCCACAATGCTGAACAACGACATACTACTTGCAGCCGCACGTGCCCTTGCGGACGTGGTTGACCGAAGAAGGCTCTCTCCCCAAAACATCACTCCGGACGTCTTCAGTGACGAGGTTTCGCCCAGGGTAGCCGAAGCGGTCGGACAAACGGCTATAAGATTGGGGTTTGCCCAGCGCCCACTACCGGAAGGGGAGATTTATGACAATCTCTGGGATACGCTGTACGGAAACAGAATGATGCTTCACTGAATTCTCAAGGTAAAGGCCCGTCCGCAAGGATACGGGCTTGCCTCACAGGGTGATCAAAAGTGCTTTTCGTATTCCAGAAAGGCTGCTTTAAGTTCTGCTCCGCCAGAACCTCCATAGCCACACATGTTTCCGTCACTGCCGATCACCCTGTGACAAGGGATGAAGGGAGCCCAGGGGTTGTTGCGCATTATGGTTCCTATGGCTCTCGAGGCTCGCGAATTTCCGGTCCCTGTAGCCACGTCCTTGTAGGATTTGGTTTTCCCGGGCGGGATGGCCGCAACTATACGGTAAACCGACATGGCAAAAGAAGAAGGCTCTTTCAGGAAACATAAACTCAACGTAAAATTTTTCCCCAACCAAAAATTTTCCCAGGCTTCTTTAAGCCATTCAGGGGGGACGGCGGTTTGCGCTTTTTGAAAAGACGTGCAGCTGTGATCCATCGTTGAATGGACAAGCCCCTTGTCGCACCATATCAGTTTCCACTGCCCCATAGGAGAATCTAACTTCGACATGTAAAGTGGTGTATCTTTTTCGATGGCGCAAAAATTAATCATCCCAACCACCTCAATGTCAGAAACAAAATAGTCCCCACACAGGTTACGATGAATGAATGCCTCTCGCTTCGCCAAAGCACGTCAAACCTGAAGGGTCCCGCAATCGTATTTGACGAAGGCAGTTTTTTCGGGAAAAACCGGCCCACACACCTGGAATATTCTTTAAAATCCTGCTTGAAAGACTCAGCGAGGAATTTCTCCTCGTGAGGGATTACCAGCAAACCGTAAAGACCTGTGAAAAATAGAATAAAAACAAGAAACGCCCACATATTGCCTGAGAGAAAACACCACCCAAGGCCGATCAGGCCATTTCCTACATAAAGGGGGTTCCTGCAAAAAGCGTAGGGACCCCACGTAACCAGTTGTTTCGCCTTTACTTCTTCCCCCCTGTAAAGTGTAATTGTGCCTGCCGCCCAGAACCGGATAGCTTGCCCGAAAAGGACAAAGACAAGTCCAGGCCAAATACGAGCCTCGGATGGTTTGGCCATAAGCAGCACGGCAAGAAAAAGGACAGTCCATATTCCGCCCCTGTATTTGAAAGCAAGGCTTCCCGCTTTATCCATTGGCACTCCTCTCTTCTTCCTCATCGCATTCGTCTTCCGCCTTCAACAGAGTGTCCGCACCTTCCCAACCGATCATTCGAACTGCAACGAAAGCTCCCATCGCGATAGAGATATATTCTGTGAAAAACCTCCACGCTATGGCTAGTATTCCTGCCACGTTCCATGGAACCAGGTAACTGAAAATAGCAGCCCCTCCGCCTTCTGCAACCCCGCTCGCTCCGGGCGTAGGAACGAAATAAAGCATGAAAAGGAACAATGCCTGTGCAAGAAAGGCTTCACCGAAAGACACCTGAAGACCCAACGACCAGACCAGTGTGGGCAGAATGGCGAACATGGCAAACATATGGAGCCACGAAATTAAAAAGGCAAGAAAAAAGAGCAAAAGACCTTTTGAAAAAAATATCCGGAAATTCGCGTTGTAGTTGTCTATTTCCCTGCAAATTCTCCGGAGTATGCGCAGTACGCTGCGCGGCTTTACTATTCCCGCACGTTTGAGCAAAAGCAGCGTCACGCCTGCCCATTTTTTCATCAACGACGGACGCACCAGGCTCAGTACAACCAAAAGCCACGAGCATAGGACAAAAATTACAACATACGAGAAAACCCCCTGCAGGAGCAGGCGCCCTTTAAGGATCTCCGGCCTGAACAAAAGTGCCAGTGGAACGATCAGGCCTAACTGAAAAAGAGTCATAAGTGTCGAAACCAGAGTTATCGCTACACCTTTTCCTATCGGTATTCCGGCCCGAAACATAAAATACACCTGAAACGGCCCGCCACCGCTTTGCATCGGCGTTATGGCCGAACCGAAATATCGCAGCCAGTTTAACAGAAAGGCAAACCTGTAGCGGATCCGCTCATCCGCGGCGTAAACAAGGAAATATAGTTTAAAAGCGTCGAGGACCCAGAAAAGAAGGACAAGGCCGCAAACAATCAACAATTTTGACTTGTCTGCCTGCGCTATGAAGCTGTATGTGCTTACATCGACGCTCGAAAGCAACACAACCGCGCTGACACCGAAGGTGAGCGCTATAAAAACAGCCAGGCCTCTGCGAACAGACAAGGCAATCCCCCACTATTTGTTTTTTATCTCACCGGGGTTTTTTCTTGCCAACCCCGTTGACCACGCCAAAACGGCAATTTGTGTCCTGTCCCTCAGCTCTAGTTTCCTGAGAATATGCCCGACGTGATTTTTGACCGTTTTCTCAGAAAGTATCATCATCTGTGCGATTTCCGTGTTGCTGAACCCTTGCCCCAGCCAGTAGACCACTTCAATTTCCCTTGGTGTGAGATCGGCGAATTGATCGGCTTCCTTTCTGGCCCTGAACAGAATTTCAGGTAAATCGCCGGTAATCCGGGCATCGAAACCGGGATACCCCCTGGACAGTTGCCGAACAGTCCGGATTAATTCATCCGCCCCTGAAGAAAACAAGACACATCCATGAATCCCGGACTCGTAAAGATCAGTCAATCCGTCGATATCTGCCTCTTCAGAAAGGAGAAGATAGCGTATATTTTTCCCAAGCCTTGAAAGTTCTCTGATCAGCTGTGGTCCATCCAGCTTGGGAAGCTTGTCGCCGATTATCAATATATCGGGATTACATTCGTGGGCTGCGCAAAGCGCCTCGAATCCGTCCGTGACTGCTGCAACAACGGAAAAGTCGCGTTCTTTTTCAAGAACCAGGCACAAGACATCTACAAAGAGCTTTCGAGGTTCAGCGACGATTATTCGGGTTTTCTCCAGCCTCTCCACCTCCACGGGATTTTCTACCTCTTTTTCTTGTGTTATCCTGAGTGCCGCGTATTTACTCAAAGGCGAATCGTCGAGGGAATTATATCATCCGGTGGACCCGCAAAAGACTCGAAGACACACGGGAGGCAAAAACGACGTGGCAGCAATTAGCTCCGGCATACGCCGCAAAATTTCAAAAGCCCTGATAGAACATGGAATGATCGAAAAGGGAAGTCGCATTATAGTAGGCTTGTCAGGGGGAAAAGACAGCCTTCTACTTTTAACGGCCCTTTCGGAATTACGGCATCACGGCAACATGGATTTTGATCTGGCTGCCGTTACCGTCGATATCAACGGGCAAGGCGTCGGGTTTGAAACGCTTACCGAATATTGCCGCAACATAGGAGTCCGCCACGAACTGATTACCTACCCCATTTTAGATATAATCCGGGAAAAAGAAGAGCGTTCCCCCTGCAGTCTTTGTTCGAACCTCAGAAACGGTATACTTTTCGGTTACGCCGCCGAAAAAGCATACGATACGGTAGCCTTGGGTCATAACCTTGATGACGTAGTGGAGACCGTTCTTATGAATCTCTTTCTGGCCGGCAGGTTCCGATGCTTCGCTCCGCGTTCCTGGAGAAGCCGAAAGAAAATCTGGGCGATTCGTCCCATGGTCTATGTATCTGAAAAAGCAATTACCGATGAAGCATCACGCCTTGGTTTACCGGTGACGGCATCTC
>DMCT01000091.1:0-2783 GCA_003446665.1 Synergistaceae bacterium | reverse complement strand
TAGAAGCCCTGATACTATTACGTCTACGGCCTCATCCTCTCCGAGCCCTTTGGCCATTAACCCCTCTATCTTATCGTCGGCTATTCGACCTATGGCCGCTTCGTGCGTGACTTCGGCTTCCGGGTGCGACGCAGTTACTACCGGCGAAGCCTCAGCTTTCGCTCGGCCCTGCACGATTTCCGTGCAATCGACGTGCCCCCTTGCGCCTGACGCTGCTCCTTCTACGAGACCCAGGAATCGACCGCTACTGGAATCTTTGAGGACAACCCTCGCTTTTACGAGGGCAGAACTGTTTTTCCCGGTCAGCCTGACCACGTCACGGACCTGGCAGAAGTCGTCGTATTTCCCGTAGATTTTCGATGTCACTTCCACACGGCTGGATTCTCCCCGGGCTTCGACGTCTATGTCTATGTCAAGGTTCCCCACCCGACCTTCGACCAGGGTGAAATCCCCGAAATATGAAGATCCGTCTTCCAGTAGGACCTTGCTAACCGGCCGAACTTCAATCTTCCCCTCGGGAGCGTGGACGTGTACCTCCCTGTAGCTGAAAAAGGCGTTTTCTCCCACATGGATCTTCCCTTCCATTGAATGGAGGAACTCCACGGCGTTGGGGAAGATGCAATGAGCCAGAAATTCAGCTCTGGCCCCTTTCCCTATGAAAATATTGCTGTTTATGACCTGACTGCCACTTTCACCGAGGTGACCGAAACAAAGATGCACCGGCTTTTCCAGAACCACCGCTTCCGAAACGCTGATAGTAGCGTTGATGCCGCTATCCGTCTCTTCGGCCTGGATATCCACACCCGGAAGGACGTTTTTGCCTAGTATTCTGTTAGCGTGCACAACAACATATACGGCATCGGCTTCACCTAGCGTACCAGCGACTCCGCTTGTTTTTTCAGCAATTTCAACAAGGGTTTTGTATTCCTCAGCTACTTGCATTGATTTTTTCCTCCGCTGCGAATTCCTCTGCATCTGGATCCGGGCAGGGCCGGCACTGTGACAGGAAATACCGTCTTACAGCCTCTGCACTGCCTTCAAGGACAATCCTCCCGTGGCACATCAGGTACGAACGGTCGCAACGGGCAGCCACATCTTCACGGTGAGTTATGATAATAACGCTACTGCCGTCGTTCACTATTTTTCTGAAAAGCCTGGTTATATCACCAAGGGCTAGAAGGTCTACTCCCGAATCAGGTTCGTCAAGAATAGCAAGGTCCGGTTTCATCATATACACAGATGAAAGTTCAATCCGCTTTCTTTCTCCGCCGGAAAGATTCTTGTCCAGCATCCTGTCCAGATAGGACGTATCAAGCTGGACCAAATCCAGAGCTTCTTTCATTGTCTCTTCGTCTGCCTTTCCACCAGAGGAAATACGCAGGTATTCGCGAACGGTAATGCCTTCGTACCTAGCCGGGTGCTGCCAGGCCAAAGTCAACCCTGATTTTGCCCGTTCGGTTATGCTCCAGTCTGTGATGTCTTTACCCTTGAAGTAGATACGCCCGGATTCGGGTCTGTAACCCTGCAATCCCATGACGGCATAGGCCAAGCTGGACTTGCCTGCCCCGTTTCTGCCAAGAACCCCCGTAATTTCCTGTGGCTTCACCTGGATGGTCACCTTGTCGAGAATCTGGGCTCCGCCACGGGTTACAGACACCTCGTCAAGATATAACAGTGATTCTTTCATTACCGTTCACCTCAATACCCTGTTGTCGATCAGCCGTGCTTTTCCAACACGAGCTGCAACAGCGATTACCGAAGGCCTTGTTATCTCCTCTATCTTTTCGAGGGTTACCGCGTCACGCACCTCGACGTATTCGGGTTTTACTGCAGAAGTCTGCAAAAGGCGGGAAAGAACCACATACTCGAGCACACAAGTTTTCCTTTCCCCATCCCGAAAAAGGTTTTCAGCTTCGTTCAAGGCCTCATTGATAGCACACGCGTCTTTCCTCTCTTCCGCCGTCAGGTAAATGTTCCGGCTGCTTTTCGCAAGTCCGTCCGCCTCCCTGATTATGGGGCAACCGACTATCTCGACCGGGACGTCGAGGTCTTTCATCATTCTTCGGATTATCGAAAGTTGTTGGTAGTCCTTTTCACCGAAGTACATCTTGTCAGGCTCTACGATATTATATAGTTTCAACACCACCGTACAGACTCCATCGAAATGCCCGGGCCTCGCCGCCCCACAAAGGACACTGCTCAATTTCCTTTCGGTCACCATTGTGGAACTGTCCGGTAGATACATGACATCCACCGAAGGCGCAAAAAGCAAATCGACATTTTCCTTCTCAAGCAGTGCAACGTCCCTTTCCATGTCCCTGGGGTAATCGGCGAAATCTTCGGCGGGGCCGAACTGAAGAGGGTTTACAAAAACGGACACTACCGAAACAGTGCATTCTTTCCTGCATTTTCTTACGAGCGAAAGATGACCTTCATGAATGAAGCCCATGGTAGGAACAAGGCCGACGACAGGGCGGTCTTGACCTTTCAGCAAACGCAGCGTCTCTCTGGCCTCTTCCAGAGTCTCGGCAATTTTCATGACCGGCTTTCTCCAATCAGACCATCAGTGTTCTGGCCAGGGCCCTCTGGAAAAACTCTACGGCTTCTTTGGCATCCTTTTCGAATCCCTCTCTTCCCATGAGCCCGTAGGTATATCGTTTCCCCTGCTCTACGCCTGGTTGGTCGAAGGGATTGATATCCATGATTTCTCCGGCAAGAGCGGTAGCGTATTCGAAAAGATAAATGAGCCCTCCAACCCTGAAAGCGTCTATTCGCGGGATACG
>DMCT01000088.1:3515-10214 GCA_003446665.1 Synergistaceae bacterium | reverse complement strand
GGTTTTGTCTTTGGGCGGGATTGCGATCTTCCCTCTTTCCACGCTTACGGGGTTAGCTGACGGGTTCGGGTCGAAAGAGGCTGACCCTACCTGCAAATTTGAGGATTCACCCCTGTTGATCGGGTCCCCCGCTTCCTGAGGAATTCAGCGTTCACTGTGGAACATTTACTTGATCAATGTGATCCGGTTTCATTCTTTACTCTGAACATCACTCCTGTCGCGCTTGATGAACCAACTCTTTAAATTACTGGAAAAGTCACGTATACCAATAAAAGGCCGAAAGCCTTACATTGCCTGACAGAATTTGAAACCAGTGCCCAACATTTTGACCGATTAAAGGGTAGAGCCTTGGGATGGAGCCGAAAAACCAGGTAAATCTTTTGGGTTTCACAAAGTTGCCGGGTTCGGACTTGAAAGGGCAGACGTGCGAACATATGTATTTTACCCTAAGCGGGTTCAAGTGGCAAGCAGTATGTGTATACACGAAAGCATGTGCTTGATGGAAGAAGGCGGGAGATCAAACGACCTCCCGCTTTTGTTTCATATATGGTAGTACTTCCTGAATTCCTCAGGGTGGGGGAGGCTGTTGACCTCATAATGGTCCTTCAAAACGGACTGGATCTGGTTTTTTATAAGGTTTTCCGTGAAAACGCCGTCTTTGGTGAGGAATTCGTGGTCTTCCTCAAGAGCTTGGGCAGCCTCGGCGAGGTTTGCCGGAAGCGCTTTGATTCCCGCTTTTTCATCGTAGCTCATGGTGTAGAGGTCCTTGTCAATGGGGCCAAAGCCGTGCGCATTTGGGTCCGTTTCGTTTATGATTCCGTCCATGGCAGCCAAAACGATGGCGGAAAAGGCGAAATAAGGGTTGGCTGTTCCATCTGGGGAGCGAAGCTCGAAACGTTTCTGCTCTGGCCGGGTTGCGTAGGCGGGAATTCGTATGACGGCGCTGCGGTTGGCCGTGCCGAAGCAGATGTTTACCGGGGCCTCGTAGCCGGGTACGAGGCGTTTGTATGAATTGGTGCTCGGGTTGGTAAAGGCCATAAGGGCGGCAGTATGTTGCAGTATTCCGCCGATTGCATGCAGGGCCGTCTGGCTGAGTCCGGAATACCCTTTTTCGTCGTAAAAAACGGGTTCGCCCCCTTTCATCATGTAAAGATGGACGTGCATGGAACTGCCAGCCTCGCGGGCGAAAGGCTTTGGCATAAAGGTGACCGTTTTCCCCTGGCGTATTGCTTCGTTGCGAACTACATATTTTAGTTTCTGGGTGCCGTCGGCCATGCAAAGCAGCGTCGCGAAGTTTACCTCTATCTCGACCTGTCCGGGTCCGCCATTTTCGGAATGATGATACTTTACGGGAACGCCAAGTGTTTCAAGCAATCTGACTGCCTCGTTTCTCAGGCCACAGCTGGTGTCGAAGGGAATGTCAAGGTGATACCCCCCGCCTGCGGGGACGGTCAGGCCTGAACAGCCATCCTTGAGCCCAGAATTCCACTCCGCCTGGGCCGAATCGATATAGACTTCCATGTGATTTATTTCGTTTCGGAAGGCTATCTTGTCAAGGACATAGAATTCGAACTCCGGTCCTAAAAAAACCTGGTCGGCTATTCCTTTTTCCGCCAATACCCGCTCCGTCTTTTGTGCTACGAACCTGGGGTCGTCCTCGAAACGGATTCGTTCGCTGCCCTCGATCCGGTAGATATTGGCAATCATCACGAGGGTTTTTTGTTCCGAGAAAGGGTCCAAAAAAGCCGTGGACAAATCGGGCCTGAATACCATATCGGATTTTTCGACCGTAAGGAAACCGTAGCTGGAACCGTCGAAACCGATCCCCTCGGAGAGCGTCTCTTCATTGAAACGTGCCGCCGGAATAGAAAGCTGGTGCCATCTCCCGGCCCTGTCGACCACCTTGAAATTGATGAATTCGACGCATTCCTTTTCGCAATACCGTAAAAGATCGTTAAGATTCGAAAACATGCCTTCCGCCCCTTTCCAAAATAAAAAGTTTTCCTTCAGAATTGTATCAGCAAAGAAAGGAAAGAAAGGTCTGTTCTGCTATTGTAAGAAAGGAGGTGAGATTACCATGCCGATAGTGCGAATCGAACTCTGGGCCGGCAGAAGCAACGACTCGAACATAGAACTGGCCAAGGCCATAACGGACGTGGTGGTCGAAAAAGTCGGCTGCCCCGTGGAAGCTGTCACGGTAAAGATCGAAGAGTCGCCCAAGGAAAACTGGGTAATAGGGGGCAAGCCGGCGACTGAAATGCACAAGTAGGTAAAATGCGGCCCAGGCCGAAGGATTAATTACACTTGTTTCAGCATGGCCCGGGCCGCAATCCGAATACCGTGCTCAGGTCGTTTCCCCTTGCGCAGGGGCCTTGGGTGAGAGAATCTATATAGTGAAACATTCAGCCGGGAAATAAGGTGAAACCCATGTACCGGATGGAGGATATCCCCAACGCACCCGCGCCATTCCCGGAAATTTCGCTCAATAGGCGCAGAAAAACTTTCGGCGCGTTGCGTGGTACGTACCAGTATTATATCTTTTCACTAATGGCTTGACCCAATCTGGCTATGTTGTTACAATTCTGGCCAAATATGAATTCGGCCGATGCCAGTCCGGTATTTTCAAAAGGTTAGAGGGCCGGACTAAAAAGGCCGTGGAGAGGAGAGGATTACCCGATGAGGACGACCGGGGAAAACAACGTCTTTAATATCAGCATTACCGAAGGTGATGTGCTGTATCTGAAATTGAAGGTCGACTCCGAGGGTAAACGCAGGCTTTGCGGTGATGAGAAAGGAGCGAACGCAGCCTCTGCAGTCGAACCCGGCCATATAGGGAGGGACGGGGAATGGTGGTAGGCGGCTTTCACACAGTTGTCGGAAAGGATTTCATATCCCTCGACGGCGAGGCCATCGGGGTCTGGATAAAGAAGGCTTCGATTTCGGACATATGGTTCAGGTTGCTACAGGGGAGGATCCCTACGCATGTGGAAAGACGGCTGCTCGAGGCTGTGCTGGTGTCGATGGCCGATCATGGGGAAACTCCTCCCAGCACGCAAGCCGCAAGGCTTGTAGCTTCTACGGGTGTGCCTTTGCAGTGTGCGATAGCAACCGGTTTTCTTGCTTTCGGAGATCATCATGCAGGAGCGATCGAAGGTGTTATGAGGTTCCTACAGGAGGAACACACTGATTTGAATCTAAAGGATGTCGAAAATCTTGTCGCGACCTTCCTTTCGAAGGGGTTGCGGATTCCGGGATTCGGACACCGTCTTCATCATCGTGACCCCCGAGTCGAGCCGTTGCTCGAGTTGCGCAGGTCGCTTGGTTTTTCCGGCAAAAATGTAGATATTGTTCTGGCAATGGAGAAGCATTTGGTGAGGGAAAAGGGCATATCCCTGAATGTGGATGGAATTTGTGGAGCCCTTCTCACGGATTTGGGTTTTCCGTACCAGTCCGGTCGAGCCTTTTTCATGGCGGGACGCTTGCCCGGGATCCTTTGCCACATCCTTCGAGAACAGTATGAAACAAAGGCCTTCAGGCGTTACAACCTCGTTGCCTGTACCGAAGACGTCGAAGTCGGCGGGGAAAGGGAGAAAAACGAAAAGGCCTTTTGTCGATAGAAAGAGCCCTTTACCACCCAAACTTTCTCTGGTCTTGCAGTCCTGTTTCCTACGGGTATATGTGGGCTGTACTTCAAGCGCCCTCATTCCTTGCCGGCTATCTTGTCTATCCTATCGGGAGAATTGACTCTTGTCTTGTTTTGGTTGGATCAAGGCAGGATGGTTTCTGCCCGTGGTCTGGGTGATGCTTGTGGCTTTCTCGGTCTATCTGGTGATGCACCTTGTCCTGATCCGGTCGACCAACTCAGTTGTTGTAAAAAGAGGCGAATTGCTTCGTAACCCCTATTTGTACCTGATGGTGGGGATTTTTTTGCTTGCCATGGATTTTTGGAACTGGGGCAAGGTGCAACCCGCGTTTTGGGGCATCCCGGCACTCCAGACCCTGGCTATGTACCGGCTTGTAAAATCATAGAAAAACGCCCCCGGCCTTTTCCTGTGGTCCGGGGGCGTTCCCATCTCTTGAAACCTTGTAGATGCCTTGCTGATTGTAATCTTTCTTTCTCTGCCTTCCAGGTGCCGACCTTACCCGAAAAGCAGGCGCGGGAGCCATAAAACCACCGCGGGGAACATTATACACAGAGCCAGGCAGACCAGTTGGGTTATGACGAAAGGTGTGATGGACCGGTAAATGTCCGTCATGGTTATGCCCTTGGGTGCTATTCCCTTCATCATGAACAGCATGGTCCCAAAAGGCGGTGTCAGGTAGCCTGTCTGGGTATTGACCGCGTAAAGAACCCCGAGCCACAGCGGGTCGAAACCATACATGGGGAGTAAGGGCAGAAGTATCGGAAGTGTGATCATCAGGATGCTCCACGCATCGATGACAAGACCAAGGAGGAACCATACGACCTGTATGGCTATCAGCATCGTCCACCAGCCTATTTCATATGTCTCTACGAGCTGCACGACCATCCTCGAAGCTCCAAGACCCATGTAAACGGCCGCGAAGGCCTGGGCGGAAAAGAGGATCCACATCATGAAACCCTGCACTTGTATGGTGGAATAGGCCACGCTTTTGATAAGCTCCCAGTTCAACCGCCTGTGAATGGCGCTACACACGAAGGCGCCGAAGGCCCCTACCGCGGCAGCCTCTGTTGGTGTAGCAATGCCGGTATAAATGGAACCAAGGACAGCGGTTATAAGGAGGAACGGCAGGATTACCCCCTTGAGGGAAGCAATCTTGGCCGACCAGTCGACTCTTTCTTCCGGGGGGATAGGGGGTCCCAACTCCGGGTTTCTGTAGCATTTGATCAATATGTAGCCGATTATGAGAGCCGAACAGAGGATACCGGCACTCATCCCGCCCGCGAAGAGCGAGCCTATGGATACCTGGGCGATGGTTCCGTAAAGGACCAATGATATGCTTGGAGGGATGAGCGGACCGAGAACTCCACCGGCAAGGATGCAACCCGTGGCGATTCTCTTGTCGTATCCACGTTTGAGCATGGCAGGCAGAGCCATTACGCCCATGACCACCACTCCCGTGGAGGCTATGCCCGACATGGCGGCTATCAGCGTGCAGGCAAGCACTGTACCGACCGCCAATCCTCCCCTGACGCCCCCCGACCAGCGGTACATCATCTCGAAGAGGTCTTCCGCCACACCGGAACGTTCCAGGACAGTCGCCATCAGTACAAACAGCGGGGCGGCAACAAGGGTGGTCGTGGACATCATGGAAAATGTCCTGGCGACGATGATAAAAAGCGATTCCGGACCCCAGAAAATGTAGGTGAAGATTGTAGCCAGCCCCCCCAGGACAAAAGCCACAGGAAGACCCAGGGCCAACAAGAGGAACATGCTCCCGAAAAGAAGAAGAGAAATGATTTCTATATCCATAAAATCACCTCAGTTTCCAGCAGGGACGTCGACATCTGAAGCGGGGACAAGCTCACGCCCGGTTACGGCTAGATAGGCATCTTTGACTGTCTTGGTCATTCCTTGCAGCAGCATGAAAAAAGCCGCGAAGGGTATGGTCCACTTGATGGGCCATACCGGCGGCCCCCAAGTACTGTCGGAGAATTCGCGCACCGAAAAGCTTGCCCAGGCCCATGGCAGGCTTTTCAAGAGCAATACCCCGACAAAGACATAAAACATGGTCCATGTAAAAAGGTCGATAATGGCTTTGCTGCGTTTCGAAAAACGCATGTAAAAAACCTCGACATTTACAAAAGCGCCATGCTTCAGGGCATAGGCTCCTCCAAGTATAAAATGCGCTCCGTAAAGCATGCATGAAGTTTCGTGGGCCCAAATGGTGGGACTGTTGAAGATGTACCTCATTGTCACCTCGTAGACCAGCACGAGCATTATCGGATAAATGAGAAAGGCGACAATCTTGCCCATGCGATCATTGAAATTGTCGACAAAGCGGATAAAAGCAGTCAAAAAGTGCATTCGCCTCACCCCCAGTATGTTCTACCCGCCAAAAAAACCTAAAAAGAATACCCCCTCCCCTGAAAAGAGAAGGGGGTTATTCTGTCCGGTATTTGTATTTCCTTTAGTCTATGTACCCATAGTCTTTCATGAACTGCTTGATGATCTCAACCGCCTTGATGACCCTTTCGTCCTTCGGTCCCTGTTCTGCAGCTACCTTATCAAGATAGGGCAAGGTGAATTCGTTAATGATCCTTTTTACGTCCTCATCACTAAACTCGATGTAAGTGGTTCCCCACTCCTGGAAAGACTTGTTGAACATTTCGCGCTCTTCCATGGTTACGGCATCCATGTAGTCCGTGTTAAAGGCCTTGGCCGCCGTTTCGACTATGGCCTGGAGGTCTTCGGGCAAAGCATCCCATGCTTTCTTTGAAGCCCAAAGCTCCATCCCCTGGGGTACCTGGAAGGCCGGACCGATAAAATAGGGACATACTTCGTAAAGCTTGAGATCGCGATACAACCACCAAGCGGTACCGCTGCCATCAAGGGTACCGGTGGCGATGGCCATATAGGTCTCCGGGTGAGGAAGCATTACCGGGGCCGCTCCGAAGTGTTCTACGAAATCGGACATGGAACCGAAGAACCTTATCTTGAATCCCTGCAGGTCCTCAAGCGACTTTATCGGTTTCTTGCTCCAGAAATAGGTATTACC
>DMCT01000088.1:0-3350 GCA_003446665.1 Synergistaceae bacterium | reverse complement strand
CTGTGGTGGAATAATTCGTTGAACTCATCATTAGTGCGCGTGACAAAGGGCGGCATGTTCGGAGCCGAAACCCAGCCCATGGGGATGGCTCCCCGGAAGAATAACGAACTGGTGTTGGCTATCTGGATCATATTAGCCTGAAGCGCTTGATCCACTTCGGCGTAATCCACCAGTTCCCCCGCATAATGCAGGCTTATTTTAAGTCTGCCTCCGGACATCTTCTCTACCCTTTCGATAAAGGGCTTGATCGCTTTTTCAACCGCAAGGGAGCCAGGCGTATGGTGACTTTGGAACTTCCAGTTGTAAACTTTGTCCTTCGCGTCAGCCTGGGAATAAGCGCCGAAGGTCAGAAGGACCGCGAGCACTAACACCACAAGTACCGATGCGACCAGATTTTTGTGCTTCATGAGAAACCCCCCTTTTAAGGCTATTAATATCGAATGCAATAATCCTTTTTTGTCACTCTCTTATACTATCACCTCTCTTTTGCCACCAAAGCAAACTGACGCTCTTTCGGCTCATTTTCAACTTGACTGCATTTGATTCGTTACAGTCTAGATTACAGACCGGGCACCGTCAACTTTGATGTTTGAGTGATCTGGTGAAATAAAAACCGGATGAAGGAAAGCCCTTGTTCCTTTTTCTCCAATCGGTTGTTTTCATCTACGGAGGTTGGCCCTTCCTGAAAGGACTAGTTGAAGAGTTTAGGGAAAAGAATCCGGGAATGATGACTCTGATCGCCTTGGCGGTGACGGTGGCCTATGGTTACAGTTCGGCAGTGTGGTATTCGGTTTCGAAGGGAAGGTTTTTTCTGGGAGCTGGCCACGTTGATCGATGTAATGCTGTTGGGCCACTGGATTGAGATGAAATCAGTCATGGGTGCATCCAGAGCCCTGGAAAGTCTGGTCGAGCTAATGCCTTCGGAAGCCCATCGTGTTACCGGAGAAGCTGGTATCGAGGACGTGCCGGTCAACGAATTGAAAGCGGGCGATCGTGTCCTTGTCAAGCCTGGAGAAAAGATTCCTATAGATGGTGATATTGTCGAAGGACGCTCAACTATCAACGAGGCCATGCTTACGGGAGAAAGCAAACCCGTTGAAAAGGAGGAAGGAGACCAGGTAATAGGGGGTTCCATCAACGGCGAGTCCGCCTTCACCATGGAAGTCAAAAAAACTGGGGAGGAGACGTATCTTTCCCAGGTCATCGAAATGGTGAAGAAGGCGCAAGGATCGCGGTCTTGTCGTCGCCATGACGGGTGACGGCATTAACGACGCTCCGGCGTTGACGCAGGCAGACGTAGGCATAGCGATCGGAGCCGGAACAGATGTGGCTGTCGAGTCGGCGGATATAGTTCTTGTCAAAAGCGATCCGAGAGACGTGACCGCCATCATGGCCTTGGCCAGAGCGACTTACAGGAAAATGATACAAAACCTGGTATGGGCGACGGCTTATAACGTCGTAGCCATCCCGTTGGCTGCCGGCGTGCTCTACAGAACCGGTTTCGTAATGTCTCCGGCGGCAGGCGCAGCGGTAATGGCGCTCTCTACGGTTATAGTTGCCATAAACGCGCGGTTTTTGAAGGTAGAAAACAAATGACCCCCGTTCACAGCGATTGTGAACGGGTATATATAAAAACAGTGAAATAAAGAGGCCGGCGGACAAATCCGCCGGCCTCTTGGTTTAAGGGCTATTTGCCAGCCATTATTGCGGCTACGTCTTCTTCGACGCTGCCGGTGGGTTTGATGTCGAAATTTTCCACTAGGACTTTTGCTACGTTTGGCGAGAGGAAGGCTGGCAGGGTCGGACCAAGGCGGATTCCCTTGACGCCCAAAGAAAGCAGCGCCAACAATACCGCGACGGCTTTCTGCTCATACCAGGCTATATCAAAGGAAAGGGGGAGCTCGTTGATGTCTTCCAGCCCGAAAGCCTCCTTGAGCTTGAGAGCGATTACGGCAAGTGAGTAGGAGTCGTTGCACTGGCCGGCGTCGAGAACACGCGGGATGCCTCCGATATCACCAAGGCCAAGCTTGTTGTAACGGTACTTGGCGCAGCCGGCGGTGAGTATTACGGTATCTTCGGGAAGATTCTTCGCCACCTCGGTGAAGTATTCTCGGGACGGGAAGCGCCCGTCGCATCCGGCCATTACTACGAAACGCTTGATGGCGCCTGACTTTACTGCGTCTACAACCTTGTCGGCCAGGGCGATTACCTGGTTGTGGGCGAAACCACCCACGATTTTGCCCGTCTCAATCTCTTTGGGCGGAGCGCACTTTTTAGCCTTTTCTATAATTTGAGAAAAGTCTTTCGAGCCGCCCTCGGGCCTGTCTGGAATGTGTGTGGCACCTGGGTAGCCGACCACGCCGGTGGTGAACAACCTGTCGAGATAAGTGTTTTCCTTCTTGACCGGTATGAGGCAGTTGGTTGTAAGGAGGATCGGGCCGTTGAAGGACTCGAAATCCTCGTTCTGGTGCCACCAGGAACCCCCGTAGTTGCCTACCAGGTGCTCGTATTTCTTGAAGGCGGGATAATAATTCGCAGGCAGCATCTCGCCGTGGGTATAGACATCCACGCCGGTACCCTCGGTCTGCTTGAGCAGCTCTTCCATGTCTTTCAGGTCGTGACCGGAGATCAGTATGCCCGGGTTGTTTCTTACTCCGAGATTGACCTCGGTAATCTCTGGATTGCCGTATGTGCTGGTATTGGCTTCGTCCAGAAGGGCCATGGTGGTGACGGCCGTCTGTCCGGCCCGCATTACCAGCTCGACCATCGCGTTCGTAGAAAGATCCTTCGTCGTGGAGGCCAAAGCTTCCATCAGGAATCCGTAGATCTCGTCCTTCTCGAAGCCGAGGACTTCGGCGTGCTCGGCGTAGGCCGCGATCCCCTTGCACCCGAAGATCAAAAGAGACCTCAAAGAGCGGACATCTTCGTTATCGACGCTGTTGAGCCGCACTTCGTCGGACATGGCTTTCGCCATGATTTCATCCTTGCTTTCGGTTGTCCATGTAGCGCAATCGGGTAGAGGTCCTGCGACTTCGCCAGCTTTTTTGGCGATGGCGTCTTTTACCTTAAGCCCTTCCTTGATCCACTCGATGATGGAATCATCATCGAAGGAAGCGTTTGTGATGGTGACAAAGAGGGCCCGAATGATAAACCTTCCCGCGTCCCTGTCGATTACGCCGCTCTCCTTGAGTTTTTCCCCGTAGAAGGAAATTCCCTTGCAGACATAAACCAGAACGTCTTGAAGATCGGCTGTCTCCTCCTTTTTGCCGCACACTCCCCTCACGGTACAACCCTGATTCTTTGCTGTTTCCTGACACTGAAAACAAAACATGGTTTTACTCCCTCCCCTT
>DMCT01000022.1 GCA_003446665.1 Synergistaceae bacterium | reverse complement strand
AATCGGGTACCGTTCATCTGAAATCGCTCCAAGCAGGTGTTTCCATCATATTGGGTGACATTATACAGGCCGTCAGAATCAATGTCAACAAAAATTTCGGCAAAATTCGCTCAAATCTTCAGGTCCTCGAAACCCTCACGTCTCAGGACCTCTATGGCTTCATAATCCGTCAGGTCCATGTGTATGGGCGTCACTGAAATATAGCCCTCTGAGACTGCCTTGACATCGCTCCCTTCGTCAAGCCGATCCTCCGGTTTTCCGGAAACCCAGTAATACTCGTTTCCCTTGGGATCTAGCAGTCGGGTTACCTTTTCTTTATAATAACGAAACCCCTTCTTTGTCACCCTGGTTCCCCTGATTTCATGCTTCGGCAAATCTGGGACGTTGACGTTCAATAAAGGTTTTTCACCAAATTTCTGAATCTCCAACTTTCCAAGAATTGCGACGACCGCCTCGGCAGCCGAATCATAATGTTGGCTCTCTTCGTCGCTTCCGCAATTCAGCGAAACGGCGATTGCCGGCTTTCCGAGAAAATATCCTTCCACCGCTGCGGAAACCGTTCCGGAATATGTCAGGTCGTCCCCAAGATTAGGTCCTTTGTTGATGCCTGATACAACTATATCAGCACCGCTGCATTCTTCGCTTTCAAGTCCAAGTACCACGCAGTCCGACGGTGTCCCGTCACATGCATAAACGGGAAGGTTTTCCGGGTATCGCCCACCGGTTATCTTCCACAGCCTGAGAGGTCTGGTAAGGGTTATTGCGTGCCCAACGCTGCTTCTTTCCCTGTCAGGTGCCACCACATAGGTACAGAAACCCCTCTCATGGAGACATGAGGCAAGGGTTACAATTCCTGGTGCAAAAACCCCGTCGTCGTTGGTAATCAGTATTTTCACCGTAAGATCACTCCTGGTGCCGCAAAACTTTGTTCTTTACAGAATCAGGTAGAACAGCGTCATTACAATGGGTCCCATGATAGCCTGTATGATACCCGTCATAAGCAGGATGATCAAAACGAAAAAACCGTACCGTTCCAGCCAGAAGTACCCATGTAGCCATTTGGGCGGCAGGACCAGATACAAAAGTTTTGACCCGTCCAGCGGAGGTACGGGAATCAGGTTGAATACGCCAAGCCCAAGGTTGATGAGTATCATCAGCACCATAAGCCTACCGAGAGCCGGTATTGCAATAAACGGCCCGGGAACAATCCGGATAAGAAGACCACAAAAAACCGCGCTCACAAAATTTCCTGCTGCACCGGCCACCGAAACAAGTGCCATGTCCCTAGCCGGTTTCTTGAAATATCGCGGTTCTACAGGCACAGGTTTCGCCCAACCGAAACGGAAGAAAAGCAACATAAGCGCACCTATGGGATCAAGGTGTGCCAAAGGGTTAAGGGTCAAACGCCCGGCTCTTTCGGCCGTAGGGTCACCTAAACGGTAGGCCGTATAACCGTGACAGAACTCGTGAAACGTTATGGCCCAAAGTACTGCAGGCAGGCTCAAAAGTAAATCTCCGAGGGCAGGTAGATGAGTCATTTTTTCACATCCTTTCGAATTCAGGTTGAAACCGGCCGAGCACCCATTCGATTTCGTCTTCCCTCGTTTCGACAAGTCCGTCCAGCCGGGCCATCCTGAGTATCCGAAGTATTTTGCCGATCCTGGGACCTTCCTTGTAGCCCAGGTCCAAAAGATCGCGTCCTTCAAGCATAGGTTCTATCTTCCTCAAGCGTGTAAGGTAGAGCAATATGCGGCGTCTGGCTCTCCATCGTTCCGTTGCAGCCGCCCAGTAGATCGCGGTAACGGGGTGTACGTCTTCGAGATAATCGAAGATGTAGGATGACGTCTTTTCGCCTCTTTCTCCAAGAGTGTTTTCCACAGGCCCGAGGTCGGTCACTCCCTCTTCCACGATCTTCCTCTCACGTGGGTTTAGATGCAGTCGGTCCAAAACCGCCAGTTGGTCTTCCTCGTTCGCTTCACATATCAGAGCGCACAAAAACGCAAGCCAGGCATATTTCCCCATTTCCGGCAAATCCCTTGCAAGCCTACGCCGGAAGACGGTAATTCTCCGCATCGTCCTTATAGACAAAGGCCCGGGGTTTACACCCCGAAAAAGGGCTTTCCAGAAACCGAGGGTCCGAAAACGTCTGACGATGACGTGGGGAGCTTTCTCCGTAAAAACCAGTTCGAGCTCGCTTCTGAGCCTGACACCGGACAGCAGGGAGACGAGTCCTCCCCTTATGCTGTTTTTTAAAAGCCGCAATGTGTTTTCTTCGAGCCTGAATCCTAGTCGCTGTTCCAGTCGGACTCCACGTATGACCCGGGTAGGGTCTTCGACGAAACTCAGGTTGTGGAGGACCCTCAGAGACTTTTTCTGCAAATCCCTGCGGCCACCGAAATAATCTATTAAAGTACCCCAAAGGGAACGGTTAATCGAAACCGCCATTGCGTTTACCGAAAAATCACGCCGGTATAGATCATGCTTGAGAGAATCGCTCAAGACCTTCGGTTGCGCGACCGGGTATTCGTAAAACTCGCGTCTTGCCGTCGCTACATCGACTTTCCTGCCGCCTGGAAATACTATGGTTCCCGTTTTGAACCTCTGGTGAACGGCCACATGACATCCGTCAGCTTCCCATGATTTGATAAAGACCAGGGCGTCTCCTTCTATCACTATATCGAGGTCTTCATTGGGCCTCCCCAATAGCAAATCTCGAACAAAACCGCCGACCACATAAGCCCGGATCCCCATGGATTCCGCCCTTTCCCCAAGCCTAACCAAAAGTTGAAGTACCCACGGTTTCAGTTCCTGGGAAAGAAGTTCGGACACATTTTCCGTCCACGGCATCCGTAAAGCGATGGAACGCGTCTCGGAAGGAAGCGACCTCGGATAAAGCGCCCTAAGGATATCTGTTCTCGTAACTATGCCTGATAATGTCGATTCGTCAACCACCGGCAACCTTCCGATATTGTTCAATACCATAATCCTGTGCGCTTCCGCCACTGACGCCTCAGGGCGGATAGTGATAGGCCCCTCGGTCATGAAATCTCCAACCGCGACCTGACCCAGCCCATGGATTTTAGCCTTGTCCAGGTCTTTTCTGGTAATGATGCCAACCAATGCCCCATCTTCTACTACCGGTAGCGCGGCATGACCGTAACGTATCATAATCCTGTATGCATCTTCAACCGAAGAGCCTGGATCTATAGCCAAAACAGGACTTGTCATTACCTCTTTGACTGTGACAGCCGGCTCGATGGTTTGAAGAAGCCTTTCCTCAAGTTTCGCTAGGATTTCCGATGGAGGTGTTCCGGCAAGTGTTACGGACGCCGCCTGAGGGTGTCCCCCACCTCCGAGCGGAGCCAGAAATTTGGCGACATCCAGGATTTCCTCCCGGGAGCGTGCCACTACATAGGTGCGCTTTTCCATTTGCACAGCCACCAGAGCCACATCTGCATCAAAATAGTCCCTTAACCTATGGACGAAAAGTGACAGACCTTCCACGTAGGAATGCGCCACCATTGCCGAGAGCACGATTTTTGCACCGTGCACATAAATCTCACGGGCGTTCTCCACCAGCTTGTCCTGTATGCGTCTTTCTGCCGGGTCCAAAGACATTTCTATATATGCAGGGATGGCCGTCATGTCCGCTCCCAGAGCACGAAGCCTTGAGAAGACCTGTATGTCCCTTTCCGTTGTTGAACCGAAGGTCAAACCACCAGTATCCTCGTATACGCCCATCGCAAAAAGAGTGGCTTCCTGGGGATCGAAGTATATGCCTTTTTCTATCAGCCGCTCCACCAATATCGTCGTTGTGGCGCCTACAGGCTCTATAACGACGAAATCCGCACTGATGTCCTCCTGAACAGCGGGGTGGTGGTCATAAACATGCACGCTCAGGCGGGGCCTGCCAAGAATCGCGGCAAAATCCGCGATTCTCGATGGCGAACGGGCATCGACCACGACGAGGGTCGTTATTTCATCCATGTTCACCTGTCTTGGCGTCAGGATTTCCCACCTTCCTGTTTGACGTTTAAGGAAATCCCTGACATTCCTCCCCGCTGCTCCAGAAAAGCAGGGCACGGCGCCTTTGTATAACTTTGCCGCGGCTATCATGCTTGCCAGGGAATCGAAATCCGCACCTATGTGGGTCGTTATAACCTTCAATCCCGACATGCCTCCCGTATCCAGTTGCGCAAACTTTTTGCAGTTCTGCGGATCCTTTCGGCTTTGGTGAAAATACCCTTTCTACCCAAAGAAGCGGCAATTTCCGCTATCCTTGGAACATATCGTTCAATAGTAAAGGCTTCTGCCTCGATAATCCTTCCACTCGGCGCACTGAAATATCTCGATGCCACCATCTCCTGGGAGAAGACATTCACGTAGGCCGCGAGGTTTTCGCGAACAAGCCTTTCGGCAAAATCAAGGGTGTCTTGTTTAGTCGCCAATTCTACAGAAACGGTAACGCAGGAAGCCATATCGCGGAAAACAGAAGCCAGATCGGTCGCTCTTTTTTCCAGGTCTTCGATGTCCCCGCTGTTATTCAGCACATAATCGGCTCTTTCTTTTTTCATTTCTCCCGGCAACAACCATTTTTCCCTTCGTTTCATTTCGCTTTCCGTCCAGTTTCTGGAACTGTTCCTCGTTATCCTGAGATCCAGCGAGGCCGTTAGATAGACCGTTTCGTCCACCCACCACGGGAGACCGTTTTCAAATAACAACGGAATCTCGACAACAACCCATCCATCCAGGGACAGGATGAGCCCTTCTATTACGTTCCTGACCAAGGGATGAATCAAGCCGCAAAGCCACCTGTATTCCTTTTCGTCCTCGAAAATTATGGACGCAATGCGGCTGTGATCGGGTTTTCCCCCATCCGGGAAGACGTAATCACCCCACCTTTTCCTTACAGAGGCATCCAGGCTTCCTTGTTCCCATATCTCGCCCACTACAACGTCTGCGTTTATTACATATGCTCCGGCCCGCTTCCAAAAACCAGCAAGTGTCGTCTTACCAGCTCCAATATCGCCTGTTAAACCGACGACCAACATCGAAGGAATCCTCCTCGCCCCTGTCTTCGGTCTCCTTGCATTCTTCCGGGATCTCCCAGAGAAACCTGGAAAAACCACTTTTGAGAACCGAACCGAAAAGAACTCTGTTCCTTGTTGCAGTCAGGTACAACCTTTCCTCTGCACGCGTCATGCCCACGTAGCACAACCGGCGTTCTTCTTCCAGTTGATCCGGGTCATCCATACACTTGTAATGCGGAAATACAGACTCCTCCAGCCCGGTTATGAAAACAACGGGAAACTCCAGTCCCTTTCCCCCATGAAGGCTCATCAAGCTTACCTGGTCCGCAAACTCGGAACTTTCAAGGTCCATATCGGTCATGAGAGCAATCTCTGCCAACATCGTTTCAAGACCGGCCGCCGGGTCGGCCACGGAAAGGAGTTCTCGAATATTTTCCAAACGCTCTTGCTGTTTTTCACCTGATTCAAAGAAATATTCACCCTCATAACCCATATCCTTCAAAATATACTCCACTATCCCTGGCACATCTTCGCGCATTGTCCATATGCGTCTCATGTGCTTTCCCAGCTCCATGGCGCCCTTGCCGGCCTTACCCTTCAATCCGGCGCCTGAATCCTCGAGTCTCCGCCATATTTCCTCTATTTCGTTACCGGCGACATCACGTATCCATTCGGCAAGCCTTGAAAGACTTTTCGAACCAAGGCCACGGGTTGGTATATTCCCCACTCTTTCCAGGGAGGCGGTATCGAGCGGGTTGGTGGCAAGACGCATGAAAGCCAGTGTATCCTTGACTTCCCGGCGTTCGTAAAAGGCGGTGCCCCTGACTATGCGGTAGGGTATCCCGCTGCGAAGGAAGCTTTCCTCATACAATCGGCTCATGGCGTTAATCCTGTAAAGGACCGCCATGTCTTTATATTTGTAACCCAGATTTCTCAGGTTTCGGATCTCCTGACTTATGAATTCAGCTTCTTCGTGCTCGTTTCCCATCAAAACGACCCGCACCGGACTTCCCTTGTCTCTTTCAGTCCAAAGAGTTTTTTCCCTTCTGTTCCTGTTGTTCCTTATTACAGCATTTGCCGCGGTAAGTATTGTCTCCGTCGAACGGTAATTTCGTTCCAGCAAAAAAACTTTTGCGTTGGGGTAGTCTTTTTCGAAATTCATGATCATCGACATATCGGCACCTCTCCAACCGTAAATCGACTGATCCGGGTCGCCGACGACCATGACTTTTCCGGAGGGTCCAGCAAGCATTTTGAGCAAATGGTACTGGGTCCTGTTCACGTCCTGATATTCGTCTACAAGTATCCACTTGTAGCGACTGCGTTCGTTCTTTCTGAGCTCTGGATCTGTGGATAGCGCTTTTAGAGGCAAAACCAGAAGGTCATCGAAATCTACAGCGTGTTGCTCCTTAAGGAGTTTCTCGTATTTTTCGAAAACCTGCCCCAAGGGAGCGTCCAGTTTCCGGAACTCAAATGTCGGAGGGGAAACGTCCCTTTTGCATCTTGAAATCTCTTCAAGCACCCATCTTGGATCAACTTTTTGGGGATCCAGGCTCATTTCTTTAAGAATTTTTCTGATAACAGTCTTGGTGTCTCCCCTGTCGAAAACGACCTTCACCTGACGCTTCAAAACAGCCTTGACTTCCTTGTCGTAGCGTGAAAGAAACTTCAAGCCGTAGGCATGGAAGGTGCTTACATCCATGCGGTACGTCTCCGTTTGAAGCAGTTTCATTACCCGATCCCGCATCTGACGTGCCGCCTTGTTCGTAAAGGTCACTGCCAGAATCTGGGAAGGGCTCAGACCTTTTTCCAAAACTAGATAAGCGTATTTGTAGGTCAGAACACGGGTCTTTCCGCTTCCCGCCCCGGCAAGGACGAGCATTGGGCCGTCGGTATACCTTACAGCCTCGGATTGCTCAGGGTTCAGTGAGGACAGCAACGTGGAACCTGCTTCTTTCATTGCCGCTTCTCCATCAGCCACCGGCCCAGAAGATCCGTCCAGGCATCGATCCCCTTTCCGGTTAAAGATGCGACCTCTATGCAGCTTGCAAGGGGATTCAGCTTCTTGACGTCTCCCCAGAACAGATCGCCGTCGAAGTCGATGTAGGGGATCAGATCGACTTTCGTAAGCACCACGGCTCCGGCCTCGTGAAAAAGGTGCGGATATTTCAGAGGTTTGTCGGGGCCTTCTGGCACGCTGCAGACAGCTACCTTGTAATCTTCTCCAAGGTCGAATTCGGCCGGACACACCAGGTTTCCTACGTTTTCAACGAAAAGAACGTCCAAACCGGAAGTGGGAATTTCATCCAGTGCCTTCCACAAGAGATGTGCTTCAAGGTGACATCCGCCCTGGGTGTTTATCTGCACCACGGGAGTTCCTGTTTTCGATATCCTCTCGGCGTCTCTCGAGGTGGCGACGTCACCCTCGATAACAGCACAGGAAAAGGGAATTTCTCCAAGTGTTGTTTCCAGCAGCGTAGTCTTTCCCGCGCCGGGAGACCCGATCAGGTTTACCATTAACGTGCCTTCCTTGTGCAACTTTTCACGGATTTTTGAAGCAAATTCCTCGTCGGCTGCAAGAACCGAGCGCTTTATGTTTATTTTTCTTGGCATCTGTTTACTCCACCTCCAGTGATTCTATCTCCAGCTCCATGCCCTCAACCAATTCGACATCAGAGCTTCCGCATTTTCCGCATAAAAAGACGGCTTCATCTCCATCTGTCCACATGTTTTTACAGGTTCGGCACTTTTTCTTCAATGGCACAGTTTCGAGAACAAGCTTCGCGCCTTCCAAAAGGGTACCTTGAACGGTTATGTCAAAGGCAAAATGCATGATCTCCGGGATCACCTGCCTCATGGCACCTATTCTCAGGCGAATTGCACAGATCCGCTCCCAGCCATGCTCTTTCTGAAGTTTCAACAATTCTTCTATCAACGATTCCACCATTGAAAGTTCATGCATTTTCATCGCTCTCCGGTTCGGCTTCAAGGACGACGAAACTCTCGTGAAAGGGCGTTCCATAACCCGGACTCGTGCCTGCCGTCGTCAGCATATTTGTGCCCTTGCCCCCCTGAACCATGACACAGTAACCCGAATCCATGGCCTTGTCGAATCTAAGTACAGCATGAATAACCACGTCTTTCTTTCTCACACGCACCCTGTCGCCCTCGCGTAAGCCACGGCGGTTTCCTTCGAGAGGTGAAACAAAGACAGCATTGAGGAGATCTTCATTCACTCCCCAGTTTTGGCCGTTTATATATTCTGCCGTGTGTACGGTAATAAACCTTAAGCCACGCCAATCATTCCTGCTACGTTCAGGATGCAAGACCTCCGGCAGCTTTATCGGCCCGGCATCTTTCGTCCATCCATGAGATTCTTTGGTCCTGAAAACACCCTCTCCCAAGGCTTCTGTTTCGGGTGATTCCAGCAGGATCCGGTCCATTTTAGTCCTCATGTTTTCAAGGTCTATCCCCAACCCCAGTTTATCGGCAAGACCCGTCATGATTACGGGCTCTGGAAGGGCTTGTCCGGGTGGGTCAAGGGCTTTTTCGCTACGCAGCAGATAAGTATGCCACCAGGACCCTCTCCAGTCGGGGCCTTCTTCCAGAAAACAGGCAGCGGGCAAAACGAGATCGCAAAGAGCCGCCGTCTCTGTCATCTCGAGGTCTATGCAGACACTGAAATCCATTGATTCCATTGCGCGGGGGAACCTGTCGGTCTCCGGACCCTGCTTTGCAGGATTCGAGCAAGTAAAAAGCGCGGTCTTTATGGGAGACGACAGAGTACTTGCACGCAGGTGCCAGTCGGCTACCGGGACTTTTCTTTTAAGTGCCGTCGGTTTCAGAATATCCTCCGGGAAAAACCTCATTTCGTCCTTCCCGAACACGACACCCGTCCCAGGGATTTTAAACGAACCTAGAAGCAAAGCAAGAGATGCAAGGGTATGAAATGTGAACGAACCATTGTAATAACGCTGTATTCCATACCCCCCATAAATGGCAAGAGGTCTGTGTTCCAGGATCCAACGACACAAGTCGCTTAAATCACTTTGCGACAATCCTGTTTCGTCAAGCAGGGCCTTTGAATCCAATTCTGCTAAAAGTTTGATAAATTGTTCTCCCTTTTCGGAGTGTTCCATCCACCCGCTGGCGGCATCGCCCGATTCTACGATATTCTTGCAGAGCAAAAGTGCAAGAATAGCATCGGTTCCCGGCTTTATCCTCCACCATCTTTCAGCTGCTTCAGTCGTTCTCGTCGTCCGGATTTCTATTGCAGCAAAAGCTTTCGACCGATTTTTTAAACCAGTAAGCAGAGGCACGAGGTGAGGGTGGGTGTCAAAAACGTTTCTTCCCCAAAGCAGTATACCCTTGACTTGATACAGTTTTTCGGGTGCATAAACCGGAATGTGCCCAAAAGCTTTTTTGAGACCTGCACCTCCAGCTGCTCCACAAAGCGAACCGGCAGGTTCTGAATATCCGCCGAGGGCTGAGAATATTTCCCTGCCCAATCTCTTGGAGAAATACTGGGAACCAGCGCTCTGGTAAAAAAGATTGGCCTGTGGGCCATATTTTTCGGTGGCTTCCATAAGATGGTTTGCCCAGATAGTCCAGGCGTCGTCCCATGATATTTCCACCCAGCCGTTTCCGTTTTTTTTAAGAGGCCGCTTTAGGCGGTTTTGGGTGCGGTAGCGCCTTTCCCAACGTTTTCCCTTCAGGCAGATCCATCCTTCCTGAAAAGGTATGACCTTGCCGGATTCTATGGTTATACGGTTTTTTGAGCCTTCTGCCTTTCGGACAAGAAAAGAGCAGGCGTCAGGACAATCGTGAGGGCAAGCGGAAGGTATTATTTCATCCATTGTAATGGGCCTCCGGGATTTTCGTTAATTCGTGACCCGTCAAAAAAATGGGTGGGACGCCGGGCCCCACCCATCGAACGAAAAAAGGGCGGCTACCGGTCATTCTTCCGGAACAAGAATGCCGTATCCTCCATTTTTCCTCCTGTATATCACGTTAGTTGAACCACTTTCGGCATCACGAAAAACAAAAAAGTTATGCCCCAAAAGATCCATTTGCATCGCTGCTTCCTCCGAAGACATTGGGCGTAGTGGAAATCTTTTGACCTTGACGACGTCTTCTTTTTTGTTTTCCTGTTCGGGGCTGATCTCGTTCAGGAATCCTTCGATGTCAAAGGACAGGTCTTCCTGAGATTTCATTCGGGCCTTGTCCTTGAGATAGGACTTGTGCCGTTTTACCTGTCGTTCGATATTCTTCAATCCCTTGTCGAAGGCTTTTCTTATGTCCGGAGCGTAATCCTCGCCTCGCATAATCACTCCATTGACGTCGGAAGTGATTTCTACTACATACATCCCCCTGTTGAAGCTGACCTCCACCTGCGTGTCGAGAATGCGGTCAAAAAACTTCTCCAACTTGCCAAGTTTCTTTTCCATGTACCCTTTGAGTTCGTCCGTCAGTTCGATGTTGCGGGTTACGAACCGAACTTCCATGGGCTCGCCTCCCATCTCTTTTTATGATTTCTTATTGTAACATCAGCGCCACTCGTTGGAAATGACAAGGTCAGGACGTATAATCGTGATTATGCCATGATAATCTGTAATTTGCACATCTTTGAAAGGAGTGATGGTTCTTGGACCTCTCGAAACGCGCTCAAAGAATGGAGCCCTCTGCGACGCTGGCGGTTGTCGGAAAAGCCAAACAGCTCAAGCGGGAAGGAAAACCCGTCATTTCCTTCGGAGCCGGGGAACCGGATTTCAACCCCCCCCCCGCCGCAATACGGTATGCGAAAGAGGCTATAGACGCCGGACATACGCATTATACCCAGGCTACGGGAATCCCGGAATTGAAGGAAGCCGTCACAGACTACTATAAGAAACGTTTCAACCTGTCCTTTTCCGCCGATCAGGTTATTGTAGGAGCTGGAGCCAAACCACTTATCTACTCGGCTCTCAGCTGCCTTGTAGACCCTGGTGACGAAGTCATCGTTTTTTCTCCAGCCTGGGTCAGTTACGTTGAGCAGATCAGGCTTTGCGGCGGTGAAGCGGCTGTCGTGAACACCATCCCGTCAGGTTGCATGCCGGATCCCGAAAAGGTGCGTCAAATCGTAACTCACAAAACACGCGGAATGCTCATCAATAGCCCCAATAACCCCACTGGGGCGGTCTATGATTCTGAAACGCTCCAGGCTCTGGTAAAAATAGCCGAAGAAAACGACCTTTGGATCATTTACGACGAAATTTACGAGAGGCTGGTATATGGTAAGGCAACTCACGAAAACCCCTTGGCTCTCGTCCCGGATGCAAGCGAACGCATCATCCTCGTAAACGGTGTAAGCAAAGCTTATGCTATGACAGGCTGGAGAATAGGCTACGCCATTGCCCCTAAATGGCTTTCCACAAAAATTGGGGCATTTCAGGGCCACCTGACCTCAAATCCCTGTTCCATAGCCCAATGGGCCGCATTAGGCGCCCTGCGGGAGGCCGAAAACGATGTAGTCAAAATGCGCGGAGTTTTTGAGGAACGTCGTAAAACCATGATTGACCTGCTTGAAAAAATGCCCCACATAACCTTCGGCAAACCTGATGGTGCCTTTTATGTTTTCGTAAACGTAGAAAAAACCTTCGGCATGAATGCAGAGGGCAAAACAGTCGAAACCGACCTCGATTTCTGCTCCGCTTTGCTTTCTACTGAATATGTCGCGGCTGTGCCCGGCACTGCGTTTCTCGCACCTGGAAATATCCGTCTGAGTTACTCCAATTCGCTTGAAGAAATTCAGGAGGGCATGAAAAGACTTCATCATTTCCTCGAATCCTTGAGTTAATCACACGCCTTCGGTGGAAAATCACAGTCTTTCCGCCGAAGGCTCTTCTTTTACCGTGTAATGTGTGTACCCGATTTCCCTTCCAGTGCATCGAGTGCTTCGTGCAGGCTGGAAATGATGGCCTTTTCACCTCCGGCTTCAACAAAGCGTATCGCAGCGGTAACTTTTGGTCCCATACTCCCTGATTTGAAGTGCCCCTGCCTTGCGAACCCCTTGAGCTCTTCCGTCGTTACGTGACTCAGCCAGGTCTC
>DMCT01000155.1 GCA_003446665.1 Synergistaceae bacterium | reverse complement strand
GGCTGTCTTCATACCCGAGGGCTGGCGCATTTAACTCACAGGAACAAAAGGCTCAGCTGCGGTATATAGGTGATTAAAAACAGCGCTATTATGAACGCGATGATGAAGGGAATCGCTTTTATGCCTACTTTCATCACCTGCTCCTTTATGAGCGGAGCTGCCACGAAAAGGTCCACCCCAAAAGGCGGGGTGGCCATTCCCACTGCAAGAGTTATTACCATGATGACCCCCAGGTGTACGGGGCTTACTCCAAGTGCCGTGGCGGAAGCCAGCATCATGGGAGCCAGTATGGCAATTGCAGGTCCGACATCCATGAACATGCCCAGGATGAGGAGTATTATGTTCAGCGCGAACAGGAATATGTATTTGTTGCCCGCGAAGTTCTGGAGCACGAAGTCCCGCAAAGCCACCGGAGCCTGCAGCAAGGCCAGGACTCGACCAAAGACAATGGCAAGGGACAGAAGCACGACGATGGGAGCGTAGGACTTTACGGTGTCGGTCAGCACCGCCCCCAGTTCCTTGAAGCTCAGGCTCTTGTAAACGAAAAGGCAGACCAAAAGGGCATAGAACACCGAGACGGCGGCCGCTTCTGTGGGTGTCACTATGCCGCTGTAGATGCCTCCGAGTATGATGACCGGGGCAAGGAGCGCCCAGAAACTCTCCTTGAAAAGGGCGAATAAGCCGCCCGATCGCAGTTCCCGCACATTTTGCTCGATCTTTTCACGATCCTCGCCGTGTACCCTTGCGTAGATGTAGGCATAACCCATAAGGCTCAGCCCTATGACGATCCCAGGGATGATGCCGGCGATGAAAAGGCTGCCGATCGAAACGCCCGTCACGACTCCGTAGGTGACAAAGGGGATGCTTGGAGGAATTATGACACCGAGGCTTCCCGCGGTAGCCACGAGAGCTGCACTGTAAACCTTGTCGTATCCCAGCTTCGTTAAAAACGGGATTGCCATTCCCCCCACGGCTGCCGTGGTAGCGACACCTGAGCCGGAAATGGCCCCGTAAAACAGGCAGGTCACGATCGCAGTCATGGGGATGCCCGCGGGGAAATTCCCTATGAAATAAGCGAAGAAATTGAAAAGCTTGTCCGATATCTTACCTTTCGTCATTATGTTTCCCGAGAGAATGAACAGGGGGATGGCAAGCATGGGTGTGCTGTCCAGTGCGCTTACCACGTTTCTAACGACATATTCTACCGATGCGGGAAAACCCGGAGTTGTCAGCCCGGGGAAAATAGTTGCGAAACCCAGGGCGACGACTATTGGTATACCTAAGGCAAGCCCGCCAAGCAGGATAAGAAATAACGGCATAACCATCTTTACGAACCCTTCTTCCTTACGGACTCGATGAAGTCCTCTCCGGTTTTCTGGGCAGCGCGCACGGTCGCCAACAGGAAACCCGCTATCGCCGCGAGATATACCCACCCCATGGGGATCCTCAGAGCCGGGCTCAATTGGCTTGTTCGCATGACTTTCTGCACCGCAGGTACGGAAACGATAAAAAGATACCCAAAAAACACCGTTACGATTAAGTTGCCGGCATTGGTGAACAGGTTTCTGAGCCACCCGGGCATGGCTTCCACGAGGGTATCGACCTTGAGAATACTGCCCTCCTTGATGCTATAGCCGATGCTGACCAAAGCAGACCACACGAAAGCGTAGCGCGAGGCCTCCTCGGCCCAGGATAGTGAAGCATTGAAGGCGTACCTCATGATCACCTGGAGCATCATTACGCCGGCTATAACAACCAGCAGTCCGCTTAATATGTACTCTTCAAGATGTTCATCCAGCCATCGGATTATTTTCAACCCTTATCACTCCACTTCAGACCAGGCTTCCGGCCAGGGCTCTTGCCAGGCTTGCCTTTTACGGTTTTCCCTAATCCCGCTTCCGGCAGGACGAAAGACGGAGCATGCTGCTGTCGCCCGGATGCCCCGTAAACCTTTCTACCTTTCGCGCCACCTCGAGCATCTTGTCAAAATCAATACCCGTCTGTATTCCCATGGCGTGTAACATGTTAATCACATCTTCCGTCGCGACGTTTCCCGAAGCCCCGGGTGCAAAGGGACAACCTCCCAGGCCCGCGAAAGAGGCATCAAAGTGCGTCACGCCCGCCTGGAGGGCGGCAAATATATTCGCCAGCGCCATGCCCTGGGTGTTGTGAACGTGCAACGTCCAGGTTACGTCTCCGTAACGCTCCATGAGCGACTTCATGTAGGAGAACACCTGGGCGGGATTCGCCATTCCCGTAGTATCCGACATGGATATCTCGGTTATCCCTACGTCGATGTAAGCGTCGATTATGGGGTAAATCGTGTCGAGAGGGATGACGCCTTCCGCGTAATAGCCGAAAGCGGTGGAAATCGCCCCGCTGACGGGAAGGCCCTTTTCCCTGCAGTACTCGGCGGATTGCCTGAAACTTGCGATTACTTCCTCCGGTGCGGCGTTGCTGTTTTGCCTTGAATGGGTTGGGCTGGCAGAAACGGAAAGCTTTACCTTGGTAACCCCAGCCAAGCAGGCTCTTTCAACCCCTTTGAAATTGAGGGCAAGTCCACGGTATTCGACTCCGTTATCTTTCGGGAGCCGTCTAACTACTTCGTCGGTGTCGGCCATGCTGGGAACCGCTTTCGGGTGAACAAAAGATCCGACTTCTATGCTTTTGACTCCGGCGTTAATGACGTCTTCTATCAACTCAACCTTCTGCTCGACGGTTAAAAGCGTTTTTTCGTTCTGTAGACCGTCTCGCGGCCCGACCTCGCATATCCTCACCTGTCGGGGTAATTCAGGCAATTGAGTCATTTGGCCTCATTCCTCGTCAAATGTTCCAAAATCGTTTTTGTCATGACTTCCACGTCGGGATCTTTCCCGGTCCATTTCCTGAAGGCTTCCACGCCCTGCCAGATGGTCATCCAGTAACC